>CAMLRA010000021.1 GCA_946482325.1 uncultured Chromatiaceae bacterium
GGCTCTGGCCAACGAAAAATCGGGGAGCCGACAGACCGATTTGGACAGCTGGGCAGATCAGCAACGCATGCTTGGTTTGCTCGAAAACGTCAGCCAGGCTCAGGCGCAAAATCGCACCCTTGTTACCATTGCTGTCTACTTGCTGACTGTATGTCGCGCCAACAGAAGCGTTCATGTCACCCATCAGTGGACGGGACAGCGTTTTTGCTGCGCCAAAACGGACTGACTGGTTCTCGGCCACATCAAAAATCAGGTTCAGGCTTGGCAGCACGTGGCTGTAGCTGTGGTCGATATCTGTTGGTGAAGCCACGATCAGGCCATTGACAGTCCCAAAGGCTGTACCTTGTGAATCCTGCTCAGTTTTGACATAACGCACGCCAACACTACCAGTTACCGGAATACCACCGACTTCAGCTTCTAAATCCGCCTGGGTATACAGCGCAGTGACATCTTCACCGACAGTCCAGGTTTTGAATGAGTGACTTTGGTTGGTCAGGCTCTCGGCGGTCAGTACATAATAACCGTCGTTCAGCATCGCACCGGAATCATAAGCAATCATGTTGCCCATGCCGATGAAGTCCAGATTCACAGTACCCATACGGTACTGCTCAGGCACAGTCACCATGGCCGGGAAGTCTTTTAAAGTCATGAAGTAACCTTCAGACTTTTTGTCTTTTTCGCGGGTTTTGTAAGACACACCATAGTGCATCTTGGTAAACATACCGGCATCTTCCAGCATTTGGGTTGCTGCCAGTTTAAAGGCGTTCATTTCGTCATCAACAGTCGGCGCGTTGATGAAACCGTCTTGTGCTGTATTTTCGTACAGAGAGTTACCGACTACACCGAATTTCTGGTTCAGAGCCGTACTCCAACCCCAGCTGCGTGGGCCACCCAGTTTAATCAGGTTGTAGTCACCGTAATTCAGGCTTGGCGTAAAGACAGCGCCTGAATTGCCCGGCTTCAGTTCGTAGCTCAGGTTGTCACCAACACCCAGCTTGTCACCGCGGCCAGTACCGGCGTAGCTTTCGAAAGACCAGATTTCACGTTCAACCGATGAATGGCTGGCGTCAAAGTTTAAGGTCCAGTCGTCGTTCAGGTTGTAATCGGCGTTAAAACCAAAAGCGTTCATTTTGGCATCGCGGTTTTCCAGGTCGTTACGCACTACCAGGTATTCATTGCTGACTTTACCTTTAGTGACGAAACCTGTGGCCGGGTCGACTTCAACTGCTGAAGTACCACGGTTGTAACCCCAGGCGAATGGAATTTCGATACCGCGCAAGATTTTCTCGTCAGAGAAATCAACGTACAGCGCGTCAAACGTCATTTTCAGCTTGTCGTTTGGTGCAGCTTCAATCACTAACAACGCGGAATCGCGGTCCAGCACTGATGAACGTACAAACGGTTTGGCACCGCCAAGGATGGAATAGTTTTTACCGGCGACTGAAAACTCCGGGTAACCCCAGGCGTTCCAGCGTTTTTCCTGGTTTGGTGAGCTCATTTTTGAATAAGCAAAAGCGACACCGATAGTGTCATTGGCGAACTTGTCGATGTACGAGAAAGTGCCACGGGCGCCAGAGTCTTTACCATCCGGGTTCAGTTTGTCCAGACTGGTCATTTCATACTGACCGTTGAACTGAATAGTGCGCTCGCGGCTTAATGGTTTAACCGTCTGCATGTCGATCACACCGGCGATGCCTTCGGCTTCCAGCGTGGCGTTTGGTGTTTTATAAACGGTTACACCGCTCATGATTTCAGACGGGTACAGGTCGAATTCTACACCGCGGTTGTCACCGATAGAGACTTGCTCACGGCCATTGAAAGTGGTTGCACTTTCGTTTTCACCGAAGCCACGGATACTAACTTTACTGGCACGACCGTCCAGACGCTGTGACGCCAGGCCCGGCAGGCGCGAAATTGATTCGGCGATACTGGAATCCGGTAACTTACCGATGTCTTCCGCAGAGATTGATTCAACGACGTTGGTAGAGAAGCGTTTGGTGTTGATCGATTCAACAACAGAACGACGGAAACCTTTGATTTCGATTACTTCAACGGCAGCTTCAGCTTTGGCCTTGGCGCGTGCTTCAGTTGGTGTGAGTTTTTTGCCGGCATCTGCAGCAGCTTCTTGTGCTGCAAAGCCTGAGGTGCTGAAACCGGCTGCAGCCAGTGCCAGCGTCAGTACGCTGAGTTTATAGTGTTTCATTGCCCTTCATCCCCGGTGTGGTGTTTCATAGTTATTTGGTTGTGCGCTCCATACCCTGGGGCATGAAAGATGACAACCATGCTATTTCTATGTGGAACCTCCCCCTGATACAACATGAATACGTATTCATAATCACGCTTTTGCGCCGGGCCAGTGCAACTTTTCACAACCTTGCACCAAGCACGTGCAATTCACGATTTTATCGTTGGTTTTTCCAGCCGAATCGCACTGAAATGTCCCAACATCGAGGCCAGTCCCATGTAACGAATAGCACAGAATTTGTGAAAAAAATGATTAGTTTCAAATCGAAGCGGTGATGAATGCAGATAACACTAATACACAGGGGGGGTGGAAGTAGTTAAAAGCAGAAAACGGGCAATTTACTGCTGCTGTGCAGCAGCAAATTGCATACGTATGCACAAAGTTTTTCGCTGTCTATGCAACAGCCGCTAAAACTGCCGGCTCCAGCTCAGGAATAGTTCTGATTGCCAGTCGCGGCTACCGCTGACTTTATCCTTGGTATTACTGAACTCCAGCCCCCATTTCCACTGGTCGGCCTGATCGCGCCACTGTTGCTCGGTACGCCACAACAATACTGTGCGGGCCGGTAATTGAGTTTGGGTCCACTGCGAGGGCAAATCCACCCGGCCACCGTCGACGTTCAGCCGCAACCAGGCCAGCTTGTTATGCCAGCTGGTCTGACTGTCGAGCTGCGTCAGGATACCGATATTCAGCACTTTGCTGTCATTGTCGTAGGCGGTGCCAAATGCACGGCCATACCGGCGATAGCCATCAAAATGGGTGCTGTGTTCGTAATAACAGTTGAATTTGCGGTCATTACTGCAGTCAATCGCCGTATCCAGCGCTTCCAGATAGACACGACTGCTCAGCGCGCGAATATAGGTATCGATACCGAGCTGGTACGACACTTTATACAGCTGCAGACTCTTTGTGCCGAAATCATCAGCTATCGCCGACCAGTAAATACCAACCGGCTGGCCCAGTAAGCTGGTGCTCCAGCGTAAATCATAGCCAGCCAGCATGTTTTCTGTCCCTTCGATCTGACCGCCACGGAACAGGCCGTCAAACCAATCATTCAGACCATTACCAAAACCTTCGCCACCATAGGTCATGACCCAACTAAAACCCATTTCCAGCGAATTCAGCGGTTTGATGCCAAGACGCGCCTGCCAAAGTTTGGCGTCAGGCACGTGGGCACGGCTGCTGAGCTGGCCAAAGCTGGTGGTAAAAGTCCAGGCTGGCAGCCAGTCATCGGCAGCTGCGACGCTGGAGTTGCGGCTCAGCGTAATGGCCGGTACTGGTCGGGCATTGGTCGATAAAATGGCGCTGGTATCAAAAGACGGGCCCCAGTATTTTTCCAGAGCACCGGCACTGACAATCCAGTTACCGGCTTTGACCGCGACATAACTGCCATCGAGCCTGGATTTATTCTGGTCAAACGGCTGACTGACCTGACTGACCTGTAGCCGCGCACTGACATGTTCGGTCTGATAACTGCCACTGGCTTGCGCCTGAGCTTTGTCACGTAAGGTATCGCCAAAACGCACAAATGCGGGCTGTTCAGTTTCACCGGCAAGGCTCAGGCTGGCCTGTACTTCGCGCCGGTCACGTTGCCAGACCGTCATCACGCGCTGCAGTGCTTGTTGAGCGTCCTGGTCCAGCGTCGACGGGTCCAGTTGTTGTAAGTCCTGCAGGATGCCGCTCCACATCAGCGGATAAGTGTTGATGGGCTGGCGAATAAAACCTGCATCCGACAGCAACTGAATATCGTTTCTTAGTGACAAATCGTCCGCTTCAATCCACCAGCCGGCCAAAGCCGGTGTGCTGACAGCTGCGGCACCACAAACCAGCAGAGATAACAATGTGAGTTTCAAGATTCATTCCCTTGGCGAAAAGTTGGGCCGATTATACACGCCGGCATTCAGCGACCAAATGGGCGCGACCGCATCTGGTACAATTTCAGTACAAATTTGATAATGCCGCTTCGCATGCCGTGTCCGTGTCCGTGTCCAGTGGGGCTAAATTAAAACGGGACCGAAGTCCCGTTTTTTACCTGCCAGATAACCGTAGTTACCAGATCTTCACCCGCACATCATCAGGCCGGTACATGCCGTCGCCCGGTTTGACGTCATAGGCCTGATAAAATTCCGGCATATTTGACAACACCCCCAGCACACGGTACATGCCCGGAGAATGTGGACCAGTGATGATTTGCTGACGCAGCGCTTCGTCACGGAATTTGATCCGCCAGACTTGCGCCCACCCGATAAAGAAGCGTTTTTCGCCGGTAAAGCCGTCGATCACCGGTGCTGCTTTACCGCCGAGTGAATTCTGATAAGCGCGGTAAGACACAGTCAGACCACCCAGGTCAGCAATATTTTCGCCAAGGCCCAAAGCGCCTTGCAGGTGCAAATCATCAATCGGATTAAAGGCGCTGTACTGGTCGATCATCAACTGCGCACGTTGTTTAAATTTCTGCTCATCGTCCGGCGTCCACCAGTCACGCAGGTTGCCATCCCCATCAGAGCGACGGCCCTGGTCATCAAAACCGTGAGTAATTTCGTGGCCAATCACACCGCCGATCGCGCCGTAGTTCACTGCATCGTCGGCTTCCACGTTAAAAAACGGCGGTTGCAGAATCGCCGCCGGGAACACAATTTCATTCATCGTCGAGCTGTAATAGGCGTTGACCGTTTGTGGGGTCATGCCCCAGTCAGTGCGGTCGACCGGCTTGCCGAGACGGCCGGTATTACGCTGATATTCACAGGCGCTGCTGCGCTGCATATTGCCAACTAAATCACCGGCTTTGATCTCCAGGCAGCTGTAATCACGCCAGACATCCGGGTAACCAATTTTGGTATTAAACTTCGCGAGTTTGGCCAGCGCCTGCTGTTTTGTCTCCGGGCTCATCCACTCCAGACCGTTGATGGACTGCTCAAAAGCGGCGCGCAGATTTTTAATCAGCTGCTCCATGCGGGCTTTGGCTTCCGGCTTAAAGTGTTTTTCCACATACAACTTACCAACCATAAAACCTAAGGCTTCATCGATGGCGGCAACAGCGCGTTCTTCCCGTGGTTTTTGTTGCTGCAGGCCGTTCAGTGCGCGGCCATAAAAATCAAAACTGGCCTGTTCGAAGCTACTTGCCAGTAAGGCGGCATGGCTGCGGATCAAATGAAATTTCAGGTATAGCTGCCAGTCAGCCAGGCTGATCTGACTCTGTAATTTGGCAAATTCAGTTAAGTAAGTCGGCTGACGTACCACCAGACTGTCGATCGCGGGTAAGCCTGCACCTTCGAGAAAAGCCGCCCAGTTAAAACCTGGTGCTGTAGTTGCCAGCTCTGCCGGCGTCATTTTGTTGTATGTCGCGGTGCGGTCACGGTTTTGTACCCGGCTCCACTGAATAGTTGCCAGTTGTTGTTCAATCGCATAAATCCGGTCCGCTGCAGCAGAGCCATCCGGCCAACCGGCCAGTTCCCAGAATTTGGCAATCATCCAGCGGTACTGCTGTTTGATTTTTTCGGCTTTTTCGTCAGTTTTTAAGTAGTTATCGCGGTCTGGCATGCCAAGACCAGACTGATTGACCAGGCTGATATATTGGGTGGAGTTTTTCTGGTCCTGACCGACGAACAAAGTCACCGGTGTGCCATAGCGTTGTGCTTGTAGTTTGCCCCAGAACATAGCCAATTCATCAGCGTTCTTCAGGCCATCAATGGCGGCGATGTCTGTGGCGAGCGGCTGCAGGCCCAGCTTATCAATGGTCGTTGTGTCCATAAAAGCACGATATAAATCGCCGATTTTCTGTGCGTCAGTACCGGCTTCGGCTGGTTTTGCGGCTTGTTGCTGAACCAGTTCCAGCACATGTTTCTCAGCGTTATACCGCAGTTCGTCAAAGCTGCCCCAACGCGATTTGTCCGCCGGGATCTCGGTTTTCGCCAACCAGTTGCCGTTCACATAACGGAAGAAATCCTGCTGCGGTTTGACCTGTGTATCCAGATTGCCCAGTTCAATGCCTGATTTCAGCTGCACAGCTTCTACCTGAGCTTGCGGGGCCACAGTTTCCGGCGCTTTGCCACAGCCAGACAGTTGAAAAGTCAGTGCGGCTGCCACCGCCAGTGCAATCACAGTTTTTTGCGACATAAAAGTTTCCCGGAACAACAATGAAATTTGTTCCGAGTGTAGTGAGGAGGAATTGAATGTCCAGCACCCGACAGGCGCAGCAGCACCGATCTGCGACGGACAGAGCATTAGCTGCTATGAATGCAGGGGTTGACGGGATGGCGCAGCACCACCAGCGCCACCATCAGGTATCTGCCCGCATGCGACGCCATTACACTTGAAAAGACGCTGCCTGAGTCCGTAAACGCGCTGCCAGCTCTGCCAGCGCTTCACTGGCCTCTGCGCTTTGTGCGGAACTGCGGCTAACCTCAGAAATACTACCGTTAAAGTCGGTGATATTCCGGTTAATTTCTTCGGCAACAATAGTTTGCTGCTCGGTTGCTGTCGAGATTTGCACGTTCATATCCACAATGGCTGAAATCGACTGTTTGATTTGCTCCAACACGGTTCCGGCCTGCTCTGCATTATGCACGCTGCCCTCAGCATGACCCTGCGATTCAGTCATGGCACTGACCGCCTCACGTGCCGCGCCCTGCAGTTTGTCAATCATGCTGCGGATAGACTCAGTCGCCTGCTGAGTATTGGTCGCCAGCATGCGCACTTCGTCCGCCACGACTGCGAAACCGCGGCCCGCCTCGCCGGCACGCGCGGCTTCAATAGCTGCATTCAGCGCCAGCAGGTTGGTTTGTGCGGCGATACTTTGAATCACCGACAGCACCTGGCTGATTTTGTCCGTTTCGCTGTTGAGCTGACTAATCACAGTCCCCGCCGACTGAATAGCTTCAGATAAGCGGGTGATGGCAATGATATTGGCATTGACTTGCTGCACGCCTTGCTGAGTTTGCACATCAGTCTGATTGGCCTGATCTGAAGTGTGCTGCGCACTATTCGCCACCTCCTGAATCGCCGCCGACATCTGATTAATCGCCGTGGCGATTAAATTTGCCTGCTGTTCCTGCTCGAACGCCGTGTTGCTGACCTGATGGCTGATCGTACTCATTTCCTCTGAAGCCGCCGCCAGCTGCGCGACCGCCTGACTCAGCTCAGCAAAAAACTGCTGGACTCGCCCCACAGTCTGGTTAAAAGCCAGTGCGGTTTGGGCAATTTCGTCACGGCCTGTGACTGTCGCCCGCAAGCGCAGATCAGACTGCTGACCTACCGCCACTATGGTTGTCTGCAAATTAGACAGCGGTCGTTGAATAGACTGGCTGACCAGCATCGCCAGCACAACCAAAACCAAACTGACGCAAAGCACAATCATCACAAATAACCAGAGTGTTTCTGACAGCGTTTGTTTGGCGCCTTCAGTAAAGCGGGCGGATTCGGTCAGTTGCAGCTCAATCAACCGGTTTAACGCGGCACTCAGCGGGTCTGCGTTGGTATAGAGCTGCTCGTTAAATGCAGCACCATCCATCTCTACGATTTGCCCCTGGCTGAGTTGCGTCCGGTACTGTTGTAGCTGTGATGTCCAGGTTACGATTAGACGCTCAGCATTAGTGACCAGCTGCGCCTCCTCAGAGGTTAACTGAGTACTCAAATAAGCCTGCCAGGCCTTTTTTGCATCTAGTTCTGCAGCATCGATGGCACTGATCGCCTGTTGCGCGGTCAGCAGACCGCCCCGGTGCTTATGCAAAGTATCAACAATAGTCACAGCATAGGCATCTGATACCTGCTTAATTTGCTGCAAGGGTTGTACTCGATCAACATATAAACTATCGACTCCGGCAGCCAACAGTTTCATGTCGTACAACGACAGAGCACACAGCATCACCAACGCTGTTAAAGGTAATACGGCCAATATAATCAGGCGACTGCGAACTTTTAATTGATTCAGCATATTAATCCCGGCTTATTCCGCTTAAAAATTCAGCTTAGTCCAGACTTGAATCGCTGCACGCCGATTTCCCGTTTGATTTACCGGACAAAGTTTGCGTTTACGAATATTTTTCAGGATGATAGGTAAAACGATACCGATTAAACCGACAAGGACTTCCCGATGACAGACTCTATTCTCGCCTCTATTGCTGGTTTACCGGCTTTTCTGAGCTTTTTTGTTTTAGCCATTCTATTGATACTGCTGTTTTGCCGCTTTTACAGCTGGGTTACGCCGCATGACGAATTCGCCTTGATCCGGGCCAATAACCCTGCGGCAGCCATCGCTTTTGTCGGTGCGTTGATTGGTTTTGCCCTACCGCTGGCCAGCGCCATCGAACATTCGATTTCTTTGGCTGACTGTGCGATTTGGGGGGGCTTTGCGCTGGTGATCCAAATCCTGACTTTTGTCGCTGTTCGTGTCACAGTGCGTCAGTTGCCGCAACGCATCAGCGAAGGCGAAATTGCCTCCGGTATTTTTGCCGCCGGCAGCGCGATAGCAGTGGGTCTCGTCAACGCTGCCAGCATGACATTCTGACGGAGGCAGCATGAGCAAAATGACCAAACGCAGCCGCAAAGCGGCACTGATCCTGATGGTCCCGGCAACCGGATTTTTCCTCGCCAGTTGCAGTAGTGAAGAGCCCGTTACCAGCGCTGTGTATAAAGACGCCGATGAATGTGCCGCTTTTTACAATCCACCGGAAAGCTGCAAAGCCGAATTTGCCAAAGCAGAAGCGCTGCATCAGCAGGTGGCGCCGAAATATCAGACTCAGGCCGAATGTGAAGCCGATTTTGGCGTTGGTAACTGCCCGCAATCCCAGCAACAACAAGCCAGCTCCGGCGGTTTTTTTATGCCGATGATGATGGGGTTTCTTGCCGGTCAGATGCTGAATAAAAGCAGTTCTGCCAAGCAATATGTACCAACCCAGCCGCTGTATAAATCAAAAGATGACCTGTCGACCTTCCGCACCGCCAATAATCAGCCGGTTGCACGTCAGACCGGTCCGGTCAATGTGATGCCATCACGGATGCAGGTTGCTCCGGGTAAACTGGTCAATCGCGGTGGTTTCGGTGCTCAGGCACAACGACGCAGCGACCAGCAAAGCAGTTCATTCGGCGGATAGGATTATTGCGATGAAAAAAGTCCGCATCGCCGAACGGGCCGGTTGGCGCAGTTATGCTGAATCAGTCGGTTTTAATTTCCACACTTTTGATGGCGAACCTTATTGGGACGAGTCGGCTTATTACCAGTTCAGTTTGCAGCAAATTGAGCAGGACATTGAAGAGCCAACGGAAGAACTGCACCAGATGGCTTTGTCACTGGTGCCGGAAATTCTGGCCAGCGAACAACTATTACAACAGTTGGATGTGCCGCCTTTGTATTGGGACTGGGTCGCCGACAGCTGGCGTACCCAACAACCCCATTTGTATGGCCGCCTGGACTTGGCTTATGACGGCAAAGGCCCGGCCAAACTGCTGGAACTGAATTACGACACACCAACTTCATTGTACGAAACCGGCTTTTTCCAGTGGGTCTGGCTGGAAGATCAGCTGATGCGCGGCAAACTGCCACAAGGCGCAGACCAGTTTAATTCGCTGCAGGACCAGCTGGAGCACCGTTTTGCCACGCTGAATTTATTGCAGCCAGTGTATTTCAGCTGTGTGGCCGACAATATCGAAGATAAAGGCACTGTGCATTATCTGATGGATATCGCCACACAGGCCGGCATTGATGCGCGTTTTGTTGGCCTCGAGCAAATCGGCGAAATCAACGGCCAGCTGGTTGATACCGACAACTATCCGCTGCAGTCGCTGTTTAAGCTGTATCCGTGGGAATTTATGCTGCGGGAAGAATTTGGTGAACATCTGAAAAGCAGCAACACCACTTATCTGGAACCCGCCTGGAAAATGCTGTTGTCCAACAAAGGTATTTTGCCGTTGTTATGGCAAAAATACCCGAATCATCCCAATCTGTTACCAGCGTTTTTTGACAGCGAACCACAGAGCGCGCTGAGCAGCGGCTGGGTGCGTAAACCTTTGTATTCACGCGAAGGCGCCAATATTGAACTGGTCGACCACCATGGTCAGCGGTTGAAAGTCGACGGCCCTTACCACGACAGTGGTTATATCCGTCAGGCTTTTCACGCCTTGCCAAAATTCGGCGACAGCTACACGCTGATTGGTTCCTGGCTGGTCGGTGATAGCGCGGCAGGCATCGGCATTCGCGAAGACAATTCGCTCATAACCAAAGACAGCTCCAGGTTTTTGCCACATATCATTGTCGATTGACAGGCCACCTGTACATCAAGGTTCGTTGGTTTGATGTACAGGCTGAGTAACGCGCCACAGCGATGTGGTTGATTATGCTTTTTTTGTGGATATTTTATCAAAAAGCAATCTTTATAATAACCTGCTGATTGCCAAAGAAAACCACACGCAAACCGACAAAACATGGCAAATCACCCGCCATAACGCACAAAATAATTGTTGGATATTTATCCACTTTCCATTAAAGTACGCGCCAATTTCCTGTCCCGTTCAGTGACTGCAGCCGGCATTCAGCTTCCTGTAGTCAGGCGGATATACTGCAACCAGTCATCCCGCTGTCATACAAAGCGCTTATGACTGAGCATAACAACCCTGAGCTATTTATACAGAAGGACACAAACAGAGCGTGCGTACTACTGAACTTGTTGATGGATTCCGCCAGTCGGCCCCTTATGTCAATGCACACCGTGGCAAAACCTTTGTGGTGATGCTGGGCGGTGAAGCCATTACGCAACCTGGTTTTCGCAGTATTATCAATGACATCGCTCTGCTAAATACCCTAGGCATTAAAATTGTGCTGGTCTATGGTGCCCGACCACAAATTAACAACGCCCTGACGCAGGCCGGCTTAACCGCGCAATATCACAACCGCATTCGCGTCACAGACGACGATTCTTTCCAGCTGATTAAACAAGTCGCCGGTGCACTGCAACTCGATATCACCGCCCGGTTGTCGATGAGTTTGTCCAATACGCCGATGCACAATGCGCAAATCAACGTAGTCAGTGGCAACTTTGTTATCGCACAGCCATTGGGCGTTGATGAAGGTGTGGATTATTTTCACAGCGGCAAGGTACGCCGCATCGATGTTGCGGGTATCCGCCGCCAGCTCGATCAGAACTGTATTGTGCTGATGGGGCCTATTGCCGCCTCTGTCACCGGCGAGAGTTTTAACCTGACCGCTGAAGAAATTGCCACCCAGGTGGCGATTAAGCTCAAAGCTGACAAAATGATTGGTTTTAGCGACGATGGCGGCATCATCGACGAAAATGGCGAGATTATCGCTGAACTCATGCCAAATTTCGCCGAATCTATGCTGCAGCAACTGGAGCAAAGCCAACGCGCCTGTACTTCAACTTTAGCCTTCCTGCATGCCGCGATTACAGCCAGCCGCGCTGGTGTGTCACGTTGTCATTTGGTCAGCAGTACCATGAACGGCGCGTTGCTGCAGGAGCTGTTCTCCCGTGATGGTATCGGTACACAAATTGTCACTGAAGCGGCCGAACGGCTGCGCCTCGCCACTATTAATGACATCGGCGGTATTCTGGATCTCATTCGGCCACTGGAACAACAAGGCCTGCTGGTGCGCCGCTCCCGTGAACAGCTGGAAATGGAAATCGACCAGTTTGTCGTGATTGAGCGCGATGGTCTGATCATCGGCTGCGCCGCGCTTTATCCGTTCCCGGAAGAAAATGTCGGTGAATTTGCTTGTCTGGCGGTGCATCCGAACTACCGCGACGCCGACCGCGGCAGCCTGCTGCTGAAGCACATTATCGGCCTGGCCCGCCAACGCAAATATTACACGCTGTTTGCGCTGACCACCCGCAGCATCCACTGGTTCCTCGAACACGGCTTTGAACTGAAAGACGTGGCCGACCTGCCAGCGAAAAAACAGCAGCTGTACAATTATCAGCGCCGTTCAAAAATCCTCGCGCTGGATTTGACCTGATCCGACTCCATCCTTACCCTGGCATCAACCTCCGGCACGCCGGAGGTTGATGCCACAGACAGCTGCTTCTGCCAAAACCACTTTGTCTCCACCACGGCCATCTGCTACGCCAATACGGCCAATTGAAAAATTTCCGGCCGGCCATATATTCATTTCAGCTTTTTTGCAGCCTGATTTTTGCGGAATGTCCCGCAGCCTGGAGCCAGAGTCAGCCTGAACTGAACCCCTTTCACCGGTGCGTCCAACCCGGTTTGCTCGGCCACCACGTTGCGGGTTTCCAAGATGTTTCAATCTGAAAAGGAGACCTTATGCTGGAAGTTCATCAACTGTCCCGGCGTTATGACGACTATGTCGCGGTCAAGCCTGTCAGTTTCACCATTCATGCCGGTGAAATCGTCGGTTTGCTCGGTCATAACGGTGCCGGTAAAACCACCCTGATGAAAATGCTGTCAGGATATCTGGAGCCACACTCAGGCTCAGTGCGGCTCGATCAGACCGACCTCGCCACGTCCGCCAAGCGACTGCAACGTCAGCTCGGATATCTGCCGGAAAACCTGCCGGTATATCAGGACATGCTGGTAGCGGATTACCTCGATTACGCCGCCAGCCTCAAAGGCCTCAGCGGCGCTGACAAAACGCAGGAAATCAGGCGCGTGATGCAGGCGACCGATATCAGTGCCAAAGCGCTGCAAAAAGTATCGACCCTCTCGCGCGGGTATAAACAACGGGTCGGTGTGGCACAAGCGCTGTTAGGCCGGCCCCGGCTCCTGATCCTCGATGAACCGACTAACGGGCTGGATCCTACCCAAACGCTGCAAATGCGTCAGCTGATCAAAGACATAGCCCGCGACGCCACAGTGATTCTGTCGACCCACATCATGCAGGAAGTGACCGCTTTATGTGATCGGGTGCTGTTATTAAAACAAGGTGAATTAGTGCTGGATGCCCGTTTAGCCGAGCTGACCGGCCAACAGCTGAGCCTGCATACCTCGCTGAATGAGACTCAAATCCGCGCTTTACTGCCGCAGGTTGCACCGCTGACGCTGAGCGCCTGTCCGGCACCGGGGCAATATCTGTTTGCGTTGCCACAGGGAGCCGACAGCACAATAACCGGTCATCAGCAGGCTATCGCGGCACTGGCTCGCGCTGTGGTGCAGCAGGGCGGCGATTTGTATCAACTGAGCTTGCAAGGCCAGGATTTAGAAACTTTATTTGCCCGGCAGGAGGTCGCCCATGCAGCCTGATCATCTGTCTGTGCGCCGCATTTGCCAAAAAGAGCTGGCGCTGTTTTTTGCCTCGCCACTGGCCTGGCTGTTTTTGTTTGCGTTTATCAGTATTGAGCTCTTTGTGTTTTTTTGGGCCGAGGCGTTCTTTGCCCGCAATATCGCCGACGTTCGGCCATTGTTCCAGTGGATGCCGCTGTTATTGCTGTTTTTAGCCGCCACTTTGACGATGCGGTTATGGAGTGACGAGCGACGTAGCGGCACGCTGGAACATATTCTGACCAGTCCACAACCGCTGTGGCATTTTATCGCCGGCAAATTCAGTGCCTGTTTACTGCTATTGCTGCTGGCGCTGACCTTAACTTTACCAATCCCTGTCACCGTCAGCCT
Source organism: uncultured Chromatiaceae bacterium (assembly GCA_946482325.1). The sequence continues at coordinate 13,823 of CAMLRA010000021.1, forward strand.
GCTGGCTGAACTCGACTGGGGCCCGGTACTGAGTGGTTATCTGGCGGCTTTACTGTTAGGCGCGGCTTATCTGGCGATGGGACTGTTTGTCTCGAGCCGGACCGACAACGCCATCGTGGCTTTGCTGGGCTCTGTGCTGCTGGGGCTGCTGTTTTATCTGCCGGGTTCCAGTCTGCTGGCCGGCCTGGTCAGCGCCGACGTGGCGGCGATATTGGCGCAAATCAGCACCAGCAGCCGCTTTGACGCTATCACCCGTGGTGTGATTGACCTGCGGGATCTGTATTTTTATCTGTCACTGGTGGCGGTGTTTCTGGCCTTAAACGCGCTGATGCTGGAGCGCGAGCGCTGGGCACGCGAACGCCGTTTAACCCCGACGCAGTGGGCGAAAACAGCATTGACCGGCCTGATCGCAGCCAATTTTATCGGCGCCAACTTCTGGCTGAGTCAGTTACCGCAACTACGGCTTGATACTACGGCCGGTGCGCAGTATTCACTGTCAGAGGTCAGTAAACAGCAGCTGGCCGGCTTGCAGGAACCTTTGCTGATCCGCGGTTATTTCTCTGCCAATACTCATCCGCTATTAGCACCGCTGGTGCCGCAGCTACAGGATTTATTAAAGGAATATCAGGTGGCAGGCCGTGGCAAAGTAAAACTGGAACTGGTAGATCCGACGACAGACGCCGAGCTGGAACAACAGGCGAATCAGCAATATCAGATTGAACCTGTGCCCTTTCAGGTGGCGGACCGGCATCAATCGTCGATTGTCAGCTCTTATTTCCATGTACTGCTGCAATATGGCTCTGAGCATAAGGTGCTGAGTTTCCGTGATTTTATTGATGTGAAAACCCAGGGCGAAGCCGACTTGCAGGTATTACTGCGCAACCCGGAATACGACATCAGCCGGCAAATTAAAAAACTGCAGGCGCAATATCAAAGCGGTGGCGATGTGCTGGCGCAGTTGCCCGGCACTGTAACCTTAAATGCCTATGTGTCGCCGGAAACCGAGCTGCCGGCGCAGCTCAAAACGCTGATGCAGCAGTTACCACAAACACTGCAACAACTGCGTGGTCGCCACAGCGCGCAGCTGCCGCTACAGCAGCAAGCGATGACGGATCCGGCGATCACTGAGCGGATCAGCGCGACTTTCGGCGCTCAGCCGATGGTGCTGGATCTGCTGCAGCCACAACCATTCTGGTTCTTCCTGACATTGCAACAAGGCGAGCGCGAACTGGCGATCCCGTTGACAGCTTTGGATCAAACCGCGCTGGAGCAGTCAATCAAAGCGACTTTACAACGCTTTGTGCCAGGTCTGGAGCAAACTGTCGCGCTGGTCAGCGGCAGCAGCATGCCCGCCGGTTACGGCGCTACAGGCAGCACTTTTAACCAGCTGCGCGAACTGATTGGCACTGAACTGAATGTGATTTCTGAAGATTTAACCGACGGCAAAGTGGCGGCTGAAGCTGACGTACTGGTACTGTTGGCCCCTAAAGATCTGACCGAAAAACAAGTATTTGCCGTCGATCAGTTCCTGATGCAAGGCGGTACCTTCATCGCGGCAACCTCGCCTTATGACGTCAATCTCAGCCAGCGCAGCCTGGGGCTGACGGCCGTCAATTCCGGCTTGCAGGACTTCCTTAAAGCGCAGGGTCTCAGCCTTGAACAGACGCTGGTGCTGGACCCGCAGCACAGTACTTTGCCGGTGCCGGTGACCCGTCAGGCGGGTGGTTTCAGCTTTCAGCAAATGGCGATGTTGCCCTACCCGTACTTTGCCGATCTGCGGCCGGCGGATTTCGCCGCAACAGCAAACGCGGCTGAGCAACAACATCAGCGGGCCATTCTCGGCGATTTGCCACAGCTGACGGTGCCCTGGGCCTCGCCAATCAAGGTAACGCCGCTGGCCGCCAGTCAGGACAAAGCGCAAACACAACCGGCGCTGCAGTATCAGACCTTACTCAGCACGTCGGCCGGCAGCTGGCGCAGCAACAGCCTGGATGTGATGCCAACACTTGGCAGTGACGGTCAGGTCAGTTATCCGGGCGACACCGCCAGCACCGGCGCTGCGCCTGTTGCCGTGCTGGTCAGCGGTGAATTTAAGTCGTATTTTGCCGACAAAGCGCATCCGCTGCGTGAATCCAAGCCAGAAAGCGCAACACCTGACGATAAATCCAGCGCAGAGACCAAAGCCAGTGCGGATGCGACACTGCGCGATACCGGTTTGCTGAAAAAATCTGCGCCAGGTGCCCGGCTGCTGCTGGTCTCCAGCAACAGCATGTTCAGCGACCAAACCCTGCAGCTGGCCGCTAGCAGTCAAGGCAGTCAGTATCTGAACAATCTGCAGCTGCTGCAAAACATGCTCAGCTTTGCGCTGGCCGATACCGAACTGTCGTCGATCCGTAGCCGCGCGCAGTTTAACCGCACTTTACCGGCACTGACGCCGGAACACCGCAGTGGCTGGGAATACGCCAATTATGCTGTGGCTCTGCTGTTGCTGGGATTGCTGTTCGGTGCGGAACGTTATCTGCACGCGCGCAAAAAAGCACGTTATCAACAACTTATGGCTATGTAACGGAGGTCTCGGATGCAAGTTTCTCATTTAGCCATACTGCTGACCGCTCAGCTTGGCCTCGCCGGAATGCTGTGGTACAGCAACCATCAGCCAACGCAGGCCCAGCCGTTACTTGCCAGTAACGATCTGACTGAACTGACACTGGTCAAAGGGCCTGGCAAAACGTCAGATACCGCGGCAAAGTCCACAGTTGCCGCCAGTTTCAGCTTACGTCAGCACCAGGGCCATTGGCAGTTTAACGCCGGTAGCGCTGACCAGCCGCTTTGGTTAGCGGCCAAGCCGGCTAAAGTGCAGCAACTACTGACAGATCTGCAAAAAGCCCGGCTGAACTGGCCGCTGGCCGATTCTGTTGACAGTCAGCGCCGCTTTGCTGTCGCGCCGGACCAGTACCACTGGCAATTGCAGCTCAAATCCGCCGGTACTGATGCTGTGCAAACGCTCTGGCTCGGCGACAGTGCTGGTTTCCGTCAGCAATATTTACGCCGCGACGGGGATAGTGCCGTTTATCAGATAACACTGAACAGCTATGAACTCAGCGTGGAGCCTGAGCAGTGGCTGGACAAAAATCTGCTGGCATTCAAAGATATTCAGGCCGTGCGTGGCCCGGATTACAGCCTGCTGAAAACCCGGCCTCCGGTGACGGACGCAAACCGAACTGCCGATAAGCCCGTTTGGCAATTAGCAGGACTGGTCCCGGCGGCTGATGCGGCAACACCGGCACTGAATCAAAGTCAGGCGGACCAACTGCTTAACAGCCTGCAAACACTGACGGTGCAGCAACATGTCGCAAAGCCGTCCGCCGAGGCCACAGCTGCGCTGGCTCAAGCGCCCCGCCTGACGGTCACTGCAGCAAACCTCGACGGTACAACCACAGAGCTGAACCTGCACCTTGCTGAAGCCGGCGGTCAGTATTTACTGCGCCGTTCAGATCTGGACGCCGTGTTCAGCACTGATCAAAGCCTTTATCAAAGCTTGGTCAGCACTAACCTCGCGACACTGAGCAAAACGACAGAGCAGCAAGTGGCGAACACTTCGCAAAGCCCGGGAACACAAGCACTGGACAAGCTGAGCCAACAACTGTTGCCCGGAAAAACCGCCGGAGCACAGCCCGGTCATGTGCAGCCAGATACGGCAACCCCTGACAACGCCGGGGCTGCAGGCAAAGCCAAACCCTGATCAGGCAGGACTCCTGGATGGTGAACTACAGCCGGCACTCAGCCGGCTGTTTTTTTATCTGATGTGGCGGCCTTGTACCTGTGCCACTACCTGTTTTGCCAAAGCTCTGGCAGTGGTCCACTTACCGCCGTTGACAGTCAGCACCTCCTGCTGCCAATGCATCGCATATTCACGGCTGGCTTTACTGGCATCTGCGGCACCACCCAATAACGGCCTCACCCCGGCAAATTCGCGCTGAATATCACTGTCAAAACGCTTGGTGACAAAATAATGGTTATACAGTTTTAACAAATATTGACGCTCAGTCTCGCTACAGCGGATTGGTTCACTCAGTTGCTGCCGCACTTCAGTGGTGCCAAGCAGGGTTTGGCCCTGAAACGGCAGCACAAAGACAATTCGGGCTTCGCCCGGGACTTCCAGCATATGGCCATATCGGCACAGCGGCGGTAACAACAGATGACTACCACGGACTAAATCCAGTGGTTGCTGCACAGCCAAACCAGACTGCTGTAGCAACTGATTGGCCCATGGCCCGGCCACATTGATCACGCGGTCAAACCGCAGCCATTCGCCGTTGGCCAGTTGCAACTGACCATCGGCCTGCAATGCCTGCACCGGCTGATGTTCATGCACCAGCACACCATGTTGGCGCGCCTGCTCAGCGACCCAAAGGCCCAGCTGCTGGTCGTCCATCTGGCCGTCAAAAAATAAAAAGGCTCCGAGTAACCCCTTTGGCTGCAAGTCCGGGCTGCAGCGCAGCGATTGCTGTGCATTGAGCCAGCGATGCCGGCCAATGCCTTTGCGGCCCGACAGTACATCATACAACCACAGACCAATTTTCAGCTGCCAGCGCAACCTGCGACCGCCACGATAAATTGGATAGAGAATAGGGAGACGCCGGGTCAAATGCGGCGCTTTTTTGATCCACCAGCGCCGTTCTTGCAGCGCTTCGTGGACCAGCCGGAACTCGCCTTGTTCCAGATAACGCAGGCCACCGTGCAATAACTTGCTGGATGCGGCACTGGTCGCCTGCATCAGACCATCGCGTTCAAATAATTCAACCTGATGCCCCGCCAGTGCCAGCTGCCAGGCTGAGGTCACACCATTGATACCACCCCCGATCACCGCAATATGCACAGCCAACATCCTTTGCTAACTAATTGTTTAAGAAAAGCAAATTAACTCGCGCTTGTCTAATTTTCCGGACAGAACACCATGCGGCTGCGCTGGCATGAGCTGAAAAAACAGCTACAGTTGTGTCATCATGGATCTCTACTGTACCTGAAAAGGCAAAGGAATCTGGGGCATGAATCAGGCGTTGTACGGTGCGAACGCGGCCACCAAAATCATCAAAGAATTGCTGAGCAAAATTTATGACAACAGCAGTCAACGCCAGTCAATTTATGAGCAGGCCGCCTGGTACTTTCAGGGCCACGAACGGCGTGCTATTGAACTGTTACAGCAACAAAAAGCTGATTTACAACGCCGGCTCGATGATGCCAGTAAAGGCGCACGGCATAAGCTGGAACTCAAGCTGACCGAAGTCAGTCAGCAACTTAAAGAAAGCCTGAAACAACAACAAGATAACCGGATTGACCGTATCCGCCAGCTCAAAGGTGTAGCGCGGCATATTGTTGAGCTAATCCAGGGTGACACTAGAGAAGAATCACGTCAGCTGGCAGCCCGCGCGCTGGGTACCATTCAGTTGCTGTCGCCCACTTATGGCAAAAATATCGCAGCCACCAACCAACGTCACAAACATTTGTATAAAGCCATTCTGGCGCTGCTCCTGCTGCAACAGCTGTTAACGGATAAACAGATTAAAAACCGATTTGTGCTGGCTAAAGTTGCCGACTCGCTGAATACAGCCGCTGACACTGCCTCAGCCTTTCTGGAAGAGGTGCAGATCCCTTTAGTGATGGCCTGCCTGATTCAGGACATTGGCCTGCAACACCCGCAGGTTCAAAGCCTGTTGTATGGGCCGGAAGGTGATCAGGACCCATACCGGTTGTTACCGGCTGAGCAGCGCCAGCAATTACTGCAAATCAGCTTTGAACAAAGCCAGTTGTACCTGCAGGAAGGGCTGGGGTTAGACCAATATATTGGCAATTCCAGAGCTGAGCGTGAATTGTTTATGATGGTCGAGGAAGACAAACAGGCGTTTACCCTCCATTTGCTGCGTTCGGCGATCACGCCGGAAGATGGTATTGGCAACCTGCTGAAAATTCCACAGGTCTACACCTCAGTGGTGTTGCCGTCGAAGCAAAATTACAGCTACGACAGCCTGCCCAAAGTGGGACCGTTGCTCAAAGCCGGCGTGGAAAAAGGCTGGTATCCGGCGGCTGTGGTACAAAGCCTGTTAACCATCACCGGTTATTTTCCGCAGGGTTATGGCATCACTTATATCCCGAAAGACTCGGATAAACGCGACTTAGATCGCTATGAATATGCCATCGTCAACGGCCTGTATCCGCTCGAGCCGGAACAACCGATTTGCCGCCAAGTCACGCGGAATCTGACCTTCAACACTTTTGGCATCAACGTGGTGGTCAGCGCCGAAAACAATCTGTATTTTCCCGTCGCACAACAAAAACTGGAACGGATCAGTGAAGAACGGCTGCGCGAAATTCTGAGCAAGCTGGTGTCGAATTTTGAGGAAAGGGTGAATACAGATTTGATCCCGAAGTGCTGGAATCCAGATGAGTTTTTCAGCTATCTGAAACATCAGAATTTGTGGAACCGCAACGACACCATTCGCAATTAATCCAACAAATTACAGCACCCGCTGCAGCCCCAGAGCAGCGGGTTTCGCCGTTATTGCCGGACTTGTCCGTCACCGATCACAATATACTTTTCCGTCGTCAACGACTCTAACCCCATAGGGCCATAGGCATGTAACTTGCTGGTTGAGATGCCAATTTCCGCACCAAGTCCGAGCTCACCGCCATCGGAAAACCGCGACGACGCATTGACCATCACCACAGCGGAATTGATTTGCTTCAGGAAACGCTGCGCCCGGCTGATGTCCTGAGTACAAATCACTTCGGTATGGCCGGAGCTGTGTTGTTCGATATGCGCTGTTGCTGCGGTAAAGCTGTCCACCACCCGCACTGACAGAGCCAGCGCCAGATACTCCGTATCAAATTGCGCCGGGCCGGCCGGTTGGGCATTGCTGAAATACCCAAGGCTTTGCGGACAAGCAAACACCTGCACGCCTTGTTCGGCCAAAGCAGCGCCAGCCAGCGGCAAAAAGCCGGCGGCGATATCCTGATGCACTAATAAAGTTTCCAGCGCATTGCAGACGCCAGGCCGCTGGGTTTTGCCATTGAGCAGCAGGCTTAAGGCTTTGTCCGGATCTGCGGCTTTATCGACAAATAAATGGCAGATGCCTTTGTAATGCTGGATCACCGGAATGCGGCTGTTGTCGCTGACAAAATGAATCAGCCCCTCGCCACCGCGTGGGATCACCAAATCGACATAAGCTTTTTGCTGCAATAATTCGAGTAAAATCGCCCGGTCCGGGTCTGGTAATACGGCAATAGCTGCAGGATTAATCTGATGTTTTTCCAGCACTTGCTGCAGCACCGCCGCGATAGCAAGGCTCGACTGCAAGGCTTCGCGGCCGCCGCGTAAAATCACCGCATTGCCAGATTTCAGGCACAAAGCACCGGCGTCTGCGGTGACATTAGGCCGCGCTTCATAAATCATCGCGATGACACCCAGCGGAATGCGCATCCGGCCCACCTGAATGCCATTGGGCCTTGGCGCCAGCTGCCGGATTTGACCAACCGGGTCGGGCAACGCGGCGATTTGCCGTACGGCAGCGGCGAGACTTTGCAGCCGCTCCGCGGTTAATAACAACCGGTCCTGCATCGCCGGCGCCAAATCTTTTTCCCGTGCTGCGGCCATATCCAGCGCATTGGCAGCCAGAATGGCCGGCGTCGCGGTGATCAGCGCATCAGCCATGTCGGTCAGCAGATGGTTTTTTTGTGCTTCGGAAAGCTGCGCCAATTGCCGGCTGGCAACCCGCGCCGCCTGACATAAGGCCACGACATCAAATTTGCTGTTTTTAGTTTCGCTCTGCATCTCAGGCTCCCTGTAACACGACTAAATCATCGCGGTGCACCGCCACTTCGCTTGGGCAATAACCCAAGACAGTCGCGATTTGATCGCTGTGGATGCCTTTGATTTTGTTCAGTTCAGCGGCGTTGTACTGACTGACGCCTTTGGCAATTTTGCTGCCATCCGGCGCCACTAACCAGACCGCGTCACCTTTATCAAATTCGCCCTGCACTTTGGCAACACCTTTGGCCAGCAATGACGCGCCTTTATGCTGCACCGCCTGCGCGGCGCCCGCATCCAGCCAGACTTCCGCACTGGCTTTGCTCGAATGTAATAGCCAGTGTTTTTTTGCACTCACTGTACTTTGGCGCGCGGCAAACAAAGTGCCGACTGCCTTACCGGCTAATAAATCTTCAAAGCTCTGCGCTTTTTGGCCATTGATGATCAGCGTATCGATGCCAACCGCAGTCGCTTTGTCAGCCGCCTGTAATTTTGTCACCATACCGCCGGTGCCGGTACTGTGATGGCTACCGCCGGCCATGGCGTAAATCTCCGGGGTGAGTGCTTCGACTCGGGGGATTAATTGGGCTGTGGCATCAGTGCGTGGATTGGCGGTAAACAGGCCATCGACGTCAGAGCAGATAATCAGCGCATCAGCTTCGACCACAGAGGCCACCATCGCCGCCAAATTGTCGTTATCGCCAACCCGCAATTCTTTGGTCGCGACGGTATCGTTTTCATTGACGATAGGCAGCGCGCCGTGGCTCAGCAGCGTGCGTAAGGTGTTGTCGATATTGAGGTAACGGCGCCGGTCGGCCAAATCGGCATGGGTCAGTAAAATCTGCGCGCAGGGCCAGTCCAGTAACTGGCTCCAGGTTGCCATCATCTGCGCCTGGCCTATCGCGGCTAAGGCCTGTTTTACGTTGATCGGTAACGGCTGATGGGTAAATTCAATGGCCGAGCGGCCGGCGGCCACACTGCCGCTTGAAACCAGCACCACTTCAATGCCACGTAATTTGCATTCGCTGATAAAGCGGGCAATGGCCAGCAGATATCGGGTTGACGTGCCTTTCCCTGCAGGCGCAATCAAAGCACTACCGACTTTGATCACTATCCTTTTCCAGCTCAACCCCGCCATTTGCCCACATCTCCGCCTTTGATTAATTAAGCGGCAGCTTAACTGTTTAGCCGTATAAATGTCTAGAGCACCATATAGTTTAATAAGCGAACAGCAGAGCAGCCTGAAATTGCCTCAGGCAAGGCGACACGGCGAAGGAATAGTGGTGCTCTTTCGACCAACAGCACCGACCACAGGTTAAACGGCTGCGGGTCGCTTGCTGATTCAGCCATAATTCAGCCCGGCGACGTCAGACTCGGTCGCATATGCATTTTCTCTTATTCAGAAACACAGGATCTCTCATGACTTCATTTCGCCAGACTGCATCCCGCCTGACGGCCCTTGCCGCCGCTGCCAGCCTGACGCTGGCCGGTTGTGCCCAGTTCCCGCAAGACAATACTACCCGGGGCGCCGCTATTGGTGCAGTGGTTGGCGGTGTCGCCGGCAAAGCCACTGGCAATCACAAAAACAAGCGCGTAGCTTTAGGTGCTGTGTTAGGTGCGCTCAGCGGCGCGGCGATCGGTCGTTATATGGACAACCAGGAGCAGGCGCTGGAAGAACAGCTGGCTGGTTCCGGTGTGCAGGTTAAACGCGAAGGTGACGTGCTGAAACTGGAAATTCCGTCGCAAATTACCTTTGCTTCCGGTCGCAGTGACATTCGCGCTGAACTGTATCCGGTGCTGAACGACATCGCCAAAGTACTGGCTGAATATGACAAAACCCTGCTGGTGATCACCGGCCATACTGATGACACCGGCGGTCGTGAACTGAATATGCGGCTGTCGCAACAACGTGCCGACACAGTGAAGAATTATTTGAGTGCCCAGCGTATCGACGATCGCCGTTTAGTCACGCAAGGCGCAGGCCCGGACCAGCCGCTGGTAGCCAATACTTCAGAAGCGAACCGGGCGAAAAACCGCCGCGTAGAAATCCAGATTGAGCCGCTGATTAGTCAATAAACGCGGCTAACTTTTTGTCCCCAGGGGTGCAGGTTGTTTTATGCATCCCTTTTTTATTTAAAAATAATGCCAGTCAGCTTACCTGACTGGCATTACCAATGTCTGGCCGCCGTCGTTCCCACTCACTATCAGGGCTTTAACTGCCGGCGCATAAAGTTCGGCAGCGCCATCGATGCCTGATGAATGTCAGCATTGTAATACTCAGTATCAAAGCCCGGATTCGCTGCCGCGTCACGGCGGAAACCGTCAAAGCCTTGTTCTTTGCGGGCCAGGGTACAGGTCCACCAGCCGCTTGGATAGACCATTTGCGGGAACTGCAGTGTTTGCAGCTCGGCAAAACCGGCGTCTTTCATTGCGACCCGCATATCATTCAGCAGTTCCAGATGGATTAGCGGTGATTCGCTTTGCTGCACCAGAATGCCGCCTGGTTTTAACGCGGCAAAACAGCTTTGGTAAAAAGCCCGGTTAAACAAACCTTCGCCAGGGCCTATCGGGTCTGTCGAGTCGACAATCACTACATCCACGCTGGCTGGCGCCGCGTCGCGCATAAACTGAATGCCGTCGGCAAATAACAGCGTGGCACGTGGGTCCTGATTTGACGCACAGAGTTCCGGAAAATAACGCTCGGCCATCCGGGTTACTTGTTCGTCAATATCAATCTGCGTGACCTGCTGAATTGATCTGTGTTTCAGCACTTCACGTAATGTGCCGCAATCACCGCCGCCGATGATAATGACGTTTTTAGGGTCAGGGTGAGTGAACAGCACCGGGTGGCTCAACATCTCGTGATACAGAAAATTGTCACGGGTACTGAGCATAATCACACCGTCGATCACCATCAGATTGCCAAAATCGGTGGTTTTATAGATTTCGATGTGCTGGAAAGGCGACTGAACTTCAGCTAATTTTTGCTCGGTTCTTAAGGAAAACGCACTGCCACTTGGCGCGAAGATCTCGGTAAACCACTGTTGTGAATTGAGTTCTGACATAGTATCGCTCCGGGTACTGATTCAGGGGCCAAATATTTTGCCAGTGAAGCCTGCCTGAGACAAACTTTTCATGTTTTTTTGCCGCCGATACGAATAAAATGGCGGCCTATTTTTTCTAAGGGCACGACAATGGCAGAATGGGGTATCGACAAAGCAAGATCTATTTATAACGTTGCAGTCTGGAGCGAAGGCTACTTTGACGTCAACGCCAATGGCGATCTCGTTGCTTATCCGGATCAGGATCACAGCAAACCGGGTATTAGTTTCCCGGAACTGACAGCACGTTTTAAACAAGAAGGTCTGACTTTACCAGTGCTGGTGCGGTTTACCGACATCCTGCAGCACCGGGTTGAAACCTTAATCAGCTCTTTCGCCAAGGCCAAAGCCGAGCGCGAATATCAGGGCGAATACACCGCTGTTTACCCAATTAAAGTGAACCAGCAATATTCAGTGGTAAAAAAACTGGTGCATTCCAGCAATAAAGTCGGTCTGGAAGCCGGTTCAAAACCTGAACTGATGGCCATTCTCGGCGTCACTGAAAAACCACTGAAAATCGTTTGTAACGGTTATAAAGACAGCGAATTCCTGCGCCTGGCGACTATCGGCCAGATGATGGGCCACACGGTTTACGTGGTCGTAGAAAAACTGACTGAATTAAAAACCTTGCTGCGCGAAATCGACAGCTTAGGTGCAGCGCCATTAATCGGCATCCGTATCAAGCTGAACTCAGTCGGCAAAGGCAAATGGCAAAACACCGGTGGCGAAAAAGGCAAATTTGGCTTAACCGCCACCCAAGTACTGCAAGCCATTGATATCTTAAAAGAAGCCGGCAAGCTCGACCTGCTGCAGCTGGTACATTTCCATATCGGCTCACAAATTGCCAATATCCGCGATATTCACAACGCCATCCGCGAATGTGCGCGGCATTATGCCGAACTGCGCACGCTGGGTGTGCCTATCACCACAGTCGACGTCGGTGGTGGTTTAGGTGTGGATTACGAAGGTTCGAACTCACGTTCCGCCTGTTCGATGAACTACACCATGTATGAATATGCCCGCAACGTGGTGTTTGGCTTAAAAGAAGTCTGTGACGAATACGACTTGCCGCATCCAAACATCATCACCGAATCCGGCCGTGCCATGACTGCACACCACGCCGTGCTGGTAACCGATGCAATCGACGTGGAACGCGCGCCAGGTCTGCGTTACCTGCCGGAACCTTCAGAAGATTCACCGCAAGTGGTGTGGGCGCTGTGGGATTCGTATCAGAACGTCACACCACGGTCTGCCGTGGAAGCCTATCACGATGCCGTGCACTATTTTACCGATGCCCATGCACAATACGTACATGGCCTGCTGACGTTAAAAGACTGGTCTTTGCTGGAGCAAATTTACTTTGCCACCATCAACAAAGTGAAGGACATGCTGGATTTAAGCTCACGTTCGCACCGGGAAATTCACGACGAACTGAACGAGAAACTGGCAGACAAACTGTTCGTCAACTTCTCGTTGTTCCAGTCGATGCCAGACGCCTGGGGTATTGACCAGCTGTTCCCGGTGATGCCGCTGGAACGGATGAATGAAGCGCTGGACCGCCGCGCCATCATTCAGGACATCACCTGTGACTCGGACGGCGCGCTGAAGAGCTATGCCGACGGCAACGGCATCGAAAGCAGCCTGCCGCTGCCGGAATATAAAGAAGACGAACAATACCTGATTGGTATGTTCATGGTTGGCGCCTATCAGGAAATTCTTGGTGATTTACACAACCTGTTTGGCGACACCGATTCAGTCCATGTCGAGCTGAACCCGGATGGCACTTACTCGCTGGCCAACGCCATCAAAGGCGATACCGTCGCGGATGTGTTGCGCTACGTCGCCTTTGATGCGGAAAAACTGATTAACTCCTACTCCAATCAGTTAGCTCGCAGCAGCTTCAGCACTGAAACACAGCAGGCGATGCTGGAAGAGCTGAAAGCAGGCGTCTACGGCTACACCTACTTCGAAGATTAAGGTAGACTGTACAGGTCGGAGCAGTTTAGTGGCTCCGGCTGACGTATATAAAAGAGCAGGCCAGACTTGCTCTTTTTTTTGCTTGCTATGACCGAAGTTTCACACGGAGAGAACTGATGCTGCATTTCTTGCCTAAACCACTGATTGGCTTGGTTTCTTTCTTGTTATATATCGGCAATACCTTATTCTGGGCCGTACCAATTCTGTGCCTGGCGTTGTTAAAGCTGCCGCCGGTGCAACGTTGGCAAACCTGGATGACCTGGCTGTTAGACGCCTGCGCCAGCGCCTGGATCTCCATCAATAACTGTACCACTGCACTGTTTACCCGTATTCGCTGGGACATTAAAGGCCTGGAAACACTGAGCCTGAAAGACTGGTATCTGGTGGTTGCCAATCATCAGAGCTGGGTCGATATTCTGGTACTGCAAAAGGTCTTTAACCGGCAAATTCCGTTTCTGAAATTCTTTCTGAAAAAAGAGCTGATTTATGTGCCGGTGATTGGGCTGTGTTGGTGGGCGCTGGATTTTCCATTTATGAAACGTTACAGCGCTGCATTTCTGGCCAAGCACCCGGAATTAAAAGGCAAAGATGTGGAAACTACCCGCAAAGCCTGTGAAAAATTTCGGTATAAGCCGGTGTCGGTGATGAATTTCCTCGAAGGCACGCGGTTTACCCCAGAAAAACACGCCAAACAACAGACACCTTTTACCCATTTACTCAAACCCAAAGCAGGTGGTATTTCTTTTGTGTTAAACGCCATGGGCGAACATCTGCATAAATTACTGGATGTGACGATTTATTATCCGAAAGGCTCACCGAGTTTTTGGGACTATATCAGTGGTAAAGTGCATGACATCAAAGTGCGGGTGCGCGTATTACCGATTGAACCAGCGCTGATTGGTGATTATGAAGACGCGCAGTTCCGCCAGCAATTCCAGCACTGGGTCAACCAGTTATGGCTGGATAAAGACCGGCAAATCGCTTTATTACAACAGGAGTCCCGCTGATGCTGGCTTTTCTCCCTGCGCCGTTGATTTTGCTGTTATCGCTGCCGCTGTTTACGCTGAACCTGACGGTGTGGGGGCTGATTGTCACCTTATGCGGCGTGGTGAAATTGCTGCTGCCGATGCCATCCGCCCGGCAAAGGGTATCCAAAATTGCACATTGGGCCTACCGGCATTGGTCTTTGCACAATCGTCAGCTGATTGAACTGTTTAACAAAGTGGAATGGCAAATCGAAGGCGAAGCGCGTTTGTCGCCGCAGCGTTGGTATCTGCTGATTTCGAATCACCGTAGCTGGCTGGATATCCCGGTGCTGAGCCAGTTTGCACTGGACCGCATCCCGGAACCGAAGTTCTTTTTAAAAGAAGAACTGAAGTGGGTGCCTTTTATCGGCTCGGCGTCCTGGGCGCTCGATATGCCTTTTATGAAGCGCTACAGCCAGGCGCAGATCCGCAACAATCCTGCGCTGCAGGGTAAAGATATCGAAACCACCCGGAAGTCTTGTGAAAAATTCCGCGAGCAGCCGACCACAATCATCAACTTTGTTGAAGGCACCCGGTTCACTGCGGCCAAACACCGCTTAAAAAACAGCCCGTTCCGCTTTTTGCTGCCGGCTAAAGCCGGTGGTATCGCCTTCACGCTGGCCAGCATGGGCTCATTGTTTGATGCAGTGCTGGATGTGACACTGATTTACCCGGACAACCCGCGTCATGTGCTGGTCGCTATGTTACTGGGCCGGTTAAAACGGGTGGTGATCCAGGTCGATGTGTTGCCGGTCGACGGGCAAATCATCGGCGATTATTTCCAAAATGAAGCGTTCCGCCAGCAATTCCAACTGTGGCTGAATCAACGTTGGGTCGACAAAGATCTGCGTATCGCCACTTATCTGGCGGCACCAGATAACGAGCTAAAACGGCAACTGGATTGCACCAGCACTTCTTAACTGTTTTTCACTGCCTGCAATAGCAGATTACGCGGCGTCAGGCTGGCGTGGCAGAGTTCGCTCAGCTGCACCTGATAGCCTTGCGCCTGCAGATACAGCGCCAAATCTGCTACCAGCCATAATTCCAGTGGCCGGCGAAACAGATGCTGCACCAGCTCTAATTGACGTTGTTGCAACAGTGCCTGTTCGGCCTGCACAAGTAAACCCGACAACATACCTGCTTCAGGCGGCGGTAGTTGATGTTCAGTGCCGGCAAAAGCCAGAAAATCGGCCAATTCCCCACTAAACCAATGTTTGCCGACTGAACGCAGTGGCTGATAACCAAGACCCTGTTGCTGCCGCCAGACCCGCCATAACTGTCGCCACAACATTTCGGTCTGAGACAAACGCGCCACCCGCTCACCACCAGTACAACTTTGCTGCACCGCCAGCCGCAAATCAGCTTTAGTGAGCTGCAGTGGACTTTGCAGCCCCTGACCAGACATCGGCTGGTACACAGCAGCTTGTTGCAAATGATAACAACAAGGCACCAGCGCCAACGCCTGACAACCGGCACCAACGGCTTCCCGCGCGGCCACCCGGTGTAAATCCCCACAAGCATGTAGCGCAAGCAGCTGTTGCTGTGGCTGCAGATATGCAGCGACCGATTGCTTTAATACATCGACACAAACAAAGTGTTGCGTCAAACCGAGCTGGCCGGCACGCCGCTGGCCACTATCACACAAGCTTTGTTGCCACTCGAGACTGGTGACATCAGCCTGATACAGATAACTCATTACTTTGCCGAGGTGCCCCTTACCGGCACACCACTCCAGCACCGGCCGGCCAGGTTGACCCGCGCAAGCCGCCAGTCGGGTGATTTGCTGCCATTTGCGGCCATTGATATCGGTACTGAGCCAAAACGGCAACGGCTGCTGCAGTTCAGCCAGTTCCATTGGCAACAGTGGTAAGGCCGCAAACAACTGCGGAAACCAGCACAGAAAATACTGCTGTTGCAGCTCTGGACTAGCATCAATGCGGGCGCAGTCTTCCAGGCTGAAGCTCTGCAGCAGGCTGGTTAACGCCGGGTCCAGTTCAGCTGGCCACTCCGCCTGCATCGGCTGAAATTGCCATAGTGGCCTGTGTTGCAACAACAAGGCATCCAGCGTGATAAACAGCTTTGAAAACAAAGACATCAACACAAGCCTTCTGACTGAAACTGGCAATCCCGGCAGGCTTGTGACAGACTGAACAGGCAGCTGAGTTTGAAGGATAAAAGATGACAGAACTGAAAAAAATCATGCATGTGGAAGATGATCCTTCGATCCAGATGGTGGCTCGGGTGGCACTTGAAGCCGTTGGCCACTTTGAAGTCTGTACCTGTAATGGCGGTGTACAGGCGCTGGAACAATATCCGCAATTTCTGCCTCAGCTGATTCTGTTGGATGTGATGATGCCCGGCATGGACGGCCCCAGCACCTTAAAACAGCTGCAGCAACAATTCGATTTAAGCGACGTGCCGGTGGTGTTTATGACCGCCAAGGTCCAATCCAGTGAAATCGAATCCTACAAAGCACTTGGGGCCAGCGATGTGGTGGTTAAACCCTTTGACCCCATGACTTTACCGAGCCAAATTCGCCAAATCTGGCAGCGCCGGCAGGGCTGATGCCCCGCCTGCGCCCTTTGTTATTCGGCAGGTTCCAGCCGGGCTTCTTCAGTCAGCCGGAATAACTCGGCACTCTCCTTGTCAAAATCGGCACTGTCCATCGGCTTATTCAGGTAAAATGTCAATGGCATCAGGCTGTTATCAAACTGCGGGGCCAACTGCCCCTGATCTTCAAACAACACCGACACCGCCACACCCTGCAGACTCAGCAATAAACCAAGACCGGTGGCTAATGCCACTTTTTTCACGACCGACAGCTGCAGCGCCAGATAAAAGTTGGCCGACAACAACAAAATCACCAAAGCGGCTTGACCGATATCTCCCAGCCAGACCACAGCGGCAGCACCGTCCAGACTGAAATTCAACACGGTCATCAAAGCCTGCCAGCATTCCATCAACACCACCACACAGAAAGTGATGCCAAGCTGCGGCAGAAACCGCGCTTCATGCTGGTTAATTTTGGCCCATAGCGCCAGCAACGCCGGCCATAACGCCAGTCCCAGCATCAACAATGGCAGATTCAGCAGATTACGAGACCAGCGCCCCTGCCCTGGTTCCGGCGCTGTGAGCCAGAGGCCAAATAATTCTTCGGCAATCAAAAACAACGCCAGCAAGACAATCAGAGCAGGATGACCAAACCGGCGTAAACGCTGCTCAATATTGTTAAAAGGCAAAGCCGGCGGCACCGGATGGTGTTCGTCATAAACGCGAATGGCCTGCTCACCCAGCCAGCATAACTGACCACTTTGCAACTCAGTACTGTGCGTAACAGCCACTGACGGCTCGACAAAGCTACCGTTGAGCGAGGCCAAATCAACCAGTTGCCAGCGACCATCATCGGCCAACACCAGTTCTGCATGATGCGGACTCACATGTTTGTCATACAGGATCAGATCATTGTTATAGGCCCGTCCCAGTGCAATCCGCGGCTGGGTAAAACGATGACGCTCTGTCACTTTGTGCTGTTTATTCAGCACTTCAATAATTATTGCCATGACACAGCCCCATTGAATTTCTGACTAAAGGCCCGGGCAGTTTCCTGACTGACGCCCGACAAGGTGTAATGGCTGACCAGTCCCTGTTGCTGCTGATCCAGCGAAGCGGCCAGATACAACACGTCATATAAACCGGCATAGTCACGATAAGCCCGTACGCAATAGATCATTTTGGCATGATGGCCACCCGCCTGACGGACAACGCGGTGCTGGCATTCAAACGCCGTCACGTCCTCTTTTAACGCCTGATTGTCGGCATTGGCGCGGGAAATGTTTTGCTCATACAGACTGAAAAACTGCAGCGGATGTAAGTCTTTGGCTTCCAGCCACTCAAACTGCATCTCCACCCGGCCAGAAGTAAAATGCTGCGACAGGAAAATCTCTTCACTCTGGCTACAAAAAGCTGTGACTTTTTTCAGCGTTTCTTTGTCTTTTTCCACATTCGACTCGCCCCAGCAGCGCACAAAAGGCACCACTTCATCCGGCACTTTGCCGGTGCCAAAGTCTTTGAGTTTCCAGTCGGCATTCAGAATTTGGCTGAACATCGCCTGCTGGCTGCTGAGCAGCTGCCGTTCGATATCGGCTTTTAAGTCTTTGCTTTGGCCTTCGCGCTGATAACGCTTTAATAACTGTTGCAACGCATCCGCCGGCACCAGAAACCCCAGCTGATTACCAGCCGATGCGACATTAATGCCAACCACCTGACCACTGGCGTCAACAGCAGGGCCACCACTCATGCCGGAATTGACGGCGCCGGTAAAATGAATGCGTGGGTAATAACTGTATTTCTGCAGACCATTGTAGGTACCCGGCACCAGGATCATGCCAAGGTCATGCGGGTTGCCGAGCGAATAAATCGTGGCGCCCTGCACCGGTTTGGTCGTCTGAATTTTAAATGGCTGCGGCGCGCGGTAATCGGTGCTGACCAGCGCCAAATCATTGATCACATCCACCGCCAGCACTTGCAAGGCACCTTTTTGCGCTCTGGCATTGAGGTATTCCAGCTGGTACTTCTCGGGCGATAACACCGCTTCGGACACCACATGATAATTGGTTACCACCAGCGCCGGATCTTCCAGTACAAAGCCGGTGCCTATTGCGGCTTTGGCCCCGGAAGCCTGTTCCAGCACCCGCACCTGCAATAATGCCGGCTCAAAACGGGCAAATAATTGTTCAGCGGAATCGGCCCGGCCCTGGGCACTGCTGAACAACAACAGCACTGACAACAAAGCGCAGTAATAAGTCTGCAAGCGCATTGAATTTCCTTGTGATTACCCCCGACTACGCCGGGTTCAAGTGATCAGACAATACAGTCTGAATGATTAATACAACAAACTATAGAGTTTGCGCCGGTACTCACCGGCCAATGCGTCACCTTTTGGTAACACTGCCAGCATATCTAACATTAGCTTCTTACTGTCGCCAAAGTTTAAGTCCTGCTGCAGAATGCTGAATAATAACGCCAAAGCGTCGGCAAAGCGCTGTACCTGCTGATATTGCACCGCCAGTTGCTGTTTTAGCTGTAGATTGGTTGGGTCAGCCGCCAGCTGTTGTTCCAGCGCCCGGATCTCCGGGCTTTCTGCCGCTTGCTGGGCCAGTTCAATCAGCGCTTTGACCTGATGATACAAAGCATCCTGATCGGCCAGCAGCACCGGCGCTATCAGCTCTTCCGCCAACGCAACCTGGCCAAGCGAGGCGGCACAATAGGCCAGCTGCAGCCGCGCATCAGTGCGCTGTGGTGCCAGCTGATGGGCGTTTTTCAGCAGTGGATAGGCTTCTTGCCATTGCTGCGCTTCTAACAATGGCAACGCCTGTTGCAGCAATAAATCTTCCGGTTTGGGTAAAAACGGCTCCAGCCGTGCACGGATTTGGCTTTCAGTTTCCACACCGGCAAAACCATCGACCGGCTGACCGTTGCGGATAAATAGTACTGTGGGCAAGGAGCGCACACCAAACTGCATCGCCAGTTGTTGTTCAGTGTCGCAATTGACCTTGGCCAGCACTAAATGCTCCGGATAATCGCCGGCGATTTTTTCCAGCACCAACAGAATTTGCTGACAAGGCTCATGCTGCTGAACCCAAAAATCAAAAATCACCAGCTTTTGCTGCGACAGCTCCAGTAATTCACGTACATTGTCAAAACTGACATCAATCTGATTGCTTAACACCGATAAAATCTCTGCGCGAATGAAACTCTGCCTACTATGTGGCTGCGCCCCTTGATTTGCAAGGCGTTGTGCTGATTATATGCCTTGAAATCCGGCAAAAAAGTTGCGTCTGTTCCTGTAAAAAAGAGCTGGCAAGGCCGGACCAGATCCCGTAAAGTACGGCGTAGCGAGCCTGCCTATAAACCCGCCCTGACTGCGCTGCAGCGGAGGCGGATCCAACGATAAAGGCCGTAGTTTGATTTTTTCACAGTCTTACCCCTGTGAATTCTCCACGTAAGCAGAATTGCTTGTCTTCAGACAAGAACCCAACCGGCATGCCCAAAGGCTGACCGGTACACCTGTGCCTACGCAAACTATGAGACCTGAGTAAAAATGAGCCAACAACACCAACCAGAAATGCTGTCTGGCGGCGCCATGCTGATTCGGGCCCTTCGTGATGAAGGAGTCGAATTCGTTTATGGTTACCCCGGCGGCGCCGTGTTACATATCTACGATGCGCTGTTTCAGCAAACCGAGGTAAAACATGTGCTGGTCCGTCATGAGCAAGCCGCCACCCACATGGCGGATGCCTATGCCCGTGCCAGCGGAAAAGCCGGCGTGGTGCTCGTCACCTCAGGCCCCGGCGCTACGAATGCTGTCACCGGCATTGCCACTGCTTACATGGATTCGATTCCGATGGTGGTGATCTGTGGTCAGGTCATGAGCCATCTGATTGGCGATGACGCTTTCCAGGAAACCGACATGCTCGGTATCTCGCGCCCCATCGTCAAACACAATATGTCGGTGCGTAACCCGGCCGATATTCCGTATATGGTGAAAAAAGCCTTTTATATCGCCCAAAGCGGCCGGCCAGGCCCTGTGGTGCTGGATATTCCGAAAGATATGACGATGCCGAACCAGAAGTTCCCATACGAATATCCAAAAGATATCAAGCTGCGCTCGTACAATCCGAACGCCAAAGGCCATCCGGGCCAAATCAAAAAAGCACTGCAGACTTTATTGGCTGCGAAAAAACCTGTGCTGTATTCCGGTGGTGGCGTGATTTTAGGTCAGGCCTCGGCAGAACTGACTGAACTGGCGCGTAAACTGAATTTACCGGTGACCAATACCTTGATGGGCCTTGGCGCTTACCCAGCGACTGATCCACAGTTTATCGGTATGCTCGGCATGCACGGCAGTTATGAGGCCAACCAGGCCATGCATAACGCCGACGTGATTTTTGCCGTTGGCGCGCGTTTTGATGATCGGGTCACTAACGCCACCAAGAAATTCTGTCCCAACGCGACCATCATTCATATCGACATCGACCCGGCCAGCATTTCTAAAACCATCACAGCCCATGTACCGATTGTTGGTTTAGTGAAACCAGTGCTGCAGGAAATGCTGCATCAACTGGAAAAACACGGCAATACGCTGGACCAGGCGGCGCTGGGACAGTGGTGGAATCAAATTCATCAATGGCGTGAAGTGCACGGTGGTCGTTTTGAACACCGCACCGACCTGCTCAAACCGCAGGCGGTGATTGAAGCGGTCTGGCGCCACACTCAAGGCGACGCTTATGTCACGTCCGACGTAGGCCAGCACCAGATGTTCGCTGCGCAATACTACAAATTCGATAAACCGAACCGCTGGATCAACTCCGGTGGCCTCGGCACTATGGGTTTTGGTCTGCCGGCAGCGATGGGTGTGAAGTTACATTATCCGGACGCTGAAGTGGTCTGTGTTACCGGCGAAGGCTCCATCCAGATGAATATCCAGGAGCTGTCGACCTGCAAACAATATGGCCTTGGTGTCAAAATCATCAATCTGAATAACGGTTATTTGGGCATGGTGAAGCAGTGGCAGGACATGAACTATGACTCGCGCTACTCCAGCTCTTATATGGATTCACTGCCAGATTTCGTCAAACTGGCTGAAGCCTACGGCCATGTTGGCATCCGTGTCACCAGCCCGGAAGAACTGGAACCTGCACTGGAGAGAGCATTCGCGCTGAAAGATAAACTGGTGTTCCTCGATATTCACGTCGACCCGAAAGAACACGTTTATCCGATGCAGGTACCTGGTGGTGCCATGAATGACATGTTCCTGAGCAAAACGGAGCGGACTTAACATGCGCCATATTATTGCAGTACTGCTGGAAAACGAATCCGGCGCCTTAGCCCGTGTCGTGGGTTTATTTGCCCAGCGCGGTTACAACATTGATTCGCTGACGGTTGCAGCGACAGAAGACCCGACCATGTCGCGGTTGACGCTGGTGACCCGTGGCGACGATCAGGTCATCGAACAAATCACCAAACAGCTGCATAAGCTGATTGAAGTAGTAAAACTGACTGACTTAAGTGAAAGTGCACACATCGAACGTGAGCTGATGATGGTGAAAGTCAAAGCCAGCGGCGCACAACGCGAAGAAGTCAAACGCAACGCCGACATTTTCCGCGGCCAGATCATCGATGTGTCACCCACCACCTATACCATTCAGGTGGTCGGCACCTCGGAGAAACTGGAAGCTTTTATCGAAGCGCTGGAAGGCACACAAATTCTGGAAACCGTACGTAGCGGTGTCTCAGGTATTTCCCGCGGCGAAAAAGCGTTATCACTCTAAAGCAAAATACTTTTTAGTAGTCAGACTGCAAATAAAAAAGCCGGCACACTCGCCGGCTTTTTTGTCTCAGCAAAACGTTACACCTTCATTGCCGCGTTGAATGGTGGCACCGGCGGCTGATCGTCTGGTTTGCTCATATGGCGGCCGTAGACCAGATGGAACAGCGGTGACGCCATCAGTGTAGTGACAATCGCCATCAGCACCATAATTGAAAACAAACCCTGTTCTATCACACCAAATTTCAGCGCGATATTGATAATAATCAGTTCCATCAGACCGCGGGCATTCATCAGTGCCCCCACCGCCATGGCAGTACGGTTATCCGCGCCGCCCAGCCGGGCGGCAGCCCAGCAAGCCACGCCTTTGGCAAAAATCGAGGCGGCCAGAATCGTCAGCGCAATAAACATCACCTCAAAAGACGCCAATACGTTTAACTGTGTTTTCAGCCCGGAATAAGTAAAAAACATCGGCAACAACACAAAAACTGTGACTTTTTGCAGCCGGGCTGTCACCAGCTCGGTCAATTTGCCACGCGGCATGGCAATACCGAGCAGGAAACCGCCAAACACAGCATGTAAACCAACCCATTCCATCGCATAAGCTGAAATGGAGAACAGCACAAACACCAGCAATAACTGGGCAGCAGTCAGCACGCCGGTTTTCTCGACTTTATCTGCCAGTGGCTGCAACCAACCACGCACTTTGGTCAGCATCAGACTGGCGTATATCACGCCGCCGACCACGGCTTTAATGGCCAGAATAGTACCGCCGCCAAAGCTGGCTAATACAACAGCCAGTACCACCCAGGCTGCAGCGTCATCAATTGCTCCGGCAGCTAACGCCAGCGTCCCTAATGCAGTACCCGCCAAACCACGTTCATAAATAATCCGTGCCAGCATCGGAAAGGCTGTGATCGCAATAGCAGCGCCCATAAACAAAGCCGCATTCGCGTAAGAAATATTGGCAGCAAACAAGCCTGGCGTTTCCAGTAACCACAGACACAATAATGCGCCGACACCAAAAGGCACTATCATACCCGCCAGGCTGACCCCGATAGCGCTGCGGGCATTTTTGCGAAACAGCTGGGTATTAAACTCGAGGCCAACCAGAAACATATATAAGCCAACACCGAGCTGAGCACCGAAATATAAAATCGACATGGTTTCCGCGACAAAAATACTTTTTTGCAGCTCTGGCCAGAACAAACCGAATAATGATGGCCCTAACACTACACCGGCGATCATTTCGCCGACGACTTTGGGTTGTCCGATAAATTTTGCCAGATAACCAAATATTTGAGCGGCGACAATTATCAGCGCCAACTGAGGCAGGAACGCCAAAGCCAAATCGACATAACTCATTGTATATTATCTCTTTATTAACAACTTTTGATAAAATGGTAGTGTGAGCGGTGTTGTCGGTTTGTTCGCCGGCTTGAGTGCCAGCTGTAGTTTTGTTACCAACATACAGAAGCGTTTTGTACGGTGCAAGCCGTAGATTTGTGCAGCACGACAACTGCTTGATTTGCATTTGAACAAAAGTATCGGGCTTTATCTCAGCACAAGCTCCGGTGCAAAGCACTGCAAACCCGGTGCCTTTGATGAATATTGACTGGGCAGGGCAAGCGAAATCTGGCATGCTGGACATCTTCAGTCTGTGGCAGGAAACCGGGAACAATGAGTCAGGATCATGGTGATCAGCTTGATCAACAACTGTTATTTGAAGTCATCGAAAATCAACTGGCAGATGGATATCCGCTGAAAGTCAAAGCCACGCTGATGCGGCTGTGTATGACCGGTCATAGCCGCGAAGACGCCTTAGAACTCATAGCCTGTGCCTTAGCACCTGAAATGTTTGCGGTGGTTGAACTGGCGCAGGAATTTAATTTGCCGCGTTATGAAGCACATCTGGATTTGTTACCGCAAACCCCATGGATTGAACAAGACTGAGCCCATCCTGTTGAATATCATCCGCTGGCAATCTATTGCCCTGTTCTGTTGTCTCTGCTCATTAC
>CAMLRA010000022.1 GCA_946482325.1 uncultured Chromatiaceae bacterium
CGCCAGTATCTCGACAGCTACCGCTTTGATATGGCGGCCAATACGCTGTACGAATTCACCTGGAACCAGTTCTGTGACTGGTATCTGGAGTTGACCAAACCGGTGCTGTTCAAAGGCACTGAAGCGCAACAACGCGGCACCCGCCAAACACTGGTCACAGTGCTGGAATCGCTGCTGCGTCTGATGCACCCGATCATGCCATTTATCACTGAAGAGATTTGGCAACGGGTTGCGCCACTGGCCTCTAAAGATTTCAGCGTCGGTATCAGCATTATGAACCAGCCCTATCCAGAAGCGGACAGCACGCTGGTCAATACTGCTGCGCAAGCTGATATCGAGTGGGTCAAAGGCTTTATCCTGGCGATTCGTAACATTCGTGGTGAAATGGATATTGCCCCAACCAAGCCATTGCCGGTATTGCTGCGCAATTTATCTCCCGAAGACAGCCGTCGCTTAGAACAAAACCGCGCCCTGCTGCTGAACTTAGCCAAATTGGACAGCATCACGGTATTAACTGATGCCGATACAGCGCCAGCGAGCGCTACACAGCTGTTAGGCGCAATGGACCTGTTAATCCCGATGGCAGGCCTTATCGACAAAGATGCTGAGCTATCACGCATTGCCAAGCAACTGGAGAAGATGCAGCAGGAAGTCAGCCGTGTCGCCGGCAAGCTGGCCAACGAAGGTTTTGTCGCTAAAGCGCCGGAAGCGGTATTGGCGAAAGAGCGCGAAAAACTGGCAGACGCCGAAGCCGCTGTTGCCAAGTTATTGGCGCAACAGGCACAAATCGCTGCGCTGTAACGGTATCACGAGGTATCAGTCATGCAGAAGGCGACCTAAGGGTCGCCTTTTTTTGTCATAAATTTGCCATCAATTATGACTAGGCTGATCGTGTACATGTTCAGGACCAGCATTATGTCACCACAGAAAAAGCTCATGCTACGCCGTAACGCGCTGTTTCGTCAGCAGTTAAGCACGACAATGTCCCCTGTCCAAGATGGTCAGGAACAGCTCACTCTGCATGCCAGATTACCTTTTTTTGATGTTCAGCATGAAACTCAAGACACCGGCAATTACACCATAAGGTACAGCCAACAAACACCACCTCCGGCAGAGAACTGAACTGATTTCTCAGCCCCATTGTGGTGGGCTGTAGTAAACAATATCCACAAAGGCAGTATCGGCCCTTACATTGTTTAACAAATGTCCAGTTCTTATACACATCGCTCATTAAATAAATCTAATTCTTCATTATATTCAATAGGTTACTGTTTGGCCCGAAATTTGCGTGTAGCTTTATGGACATGTAGTAAGTCTAAAGGCTAAAACAAAATACTCATGGAGAGTCTTATGCGTAATTTAATCGCGGTTTCTGTACTGGCTGCCGCAACAGTTCCAATGACAGCATCAGCCAGCCTGGTAACCCAATGGCAATATCTGGCAGCTTCTAACTGGTCTCAACCTGTTGTATTTACCGCCTCAGGCAACGGTACAACGTCAGTGTCAAACGATGTGATCAGCTGGGGCGCCACTGGTGGCAATTACAAAGGCGCTGGCACCAAAAACCGCAGTGCGCTGGAAATCGGTGGTATGGCAGCGCCCGCTACTGCAAATACCAACGATACTCAAGCAGCGTTAACTAACTCAATCACCCACTACAACAATGTACTGAATGGCTACTCAACACTGACCAGCGCAGTGTTAACAACGTCCCTGACTTTACAGCCATGGGCACCGGCCGTAGGTCCACTGTTTCCGCCAAAAGTACTGAATTTCGACATCCGTTTTAAAGAAACATCGAATACCGGATCAGCTGCAAGTTGCGGTTTTAGCAGTGTTGGCGCCTGCGACGACATTTTTGTTATCGACAACCCGGCGAGTCTGGTCACTAATTTCGTCTACGACGGCTACAAATATACCGTGAAGCTGATCGAGACCACACAATCACTGACCGCCCTGACTGCCGCAGCTTGTGCTGTTGCCAATGCTCCTGTTGGCTGTGTTGGTTTCCAGACAGTTGAAGGTCAAAACACCACGGCACAATTTGGCTTTACTATTGAAGGTGAAAAAATCACAGTTCCAGCACCAGCTACACTGGGTTTGCTGGCCTTCTCTGTTTTAGCTTTACGTTTATCAGCTCGCCGTTCCAAGTAATCGGTTTGCAGATTTAAAGGCGCTTCGGCGCCTTTTTTATTACGACTCCAAGTAACTTTTAATCAAAAAAAAGCCTGCAACTGCAGGCTTTTCCCTCACTATCAATATTATTTGCCGGCACGGCGGCGGCCGTACATAAACAGCGATAACAAGCCAAGACCTAATGCGGCAGTACCAGCAGGCTCTGATACTTCAACAGCGTCAATCAGCAAACCAAACTGCGCGTCAGTTGCAGCCTTTTCAATAGTTTTAAAACCAAGACAACCCGGTAGTGCTCCGGCTTCAATACAAGCGGCCGGGCTCAGGCCGGTCAGACTGGCAGTGGTTTCAATAATGGTTGTGGTGTACTTGAAACCATCATAAGTAAAGGAGTTGACCAGATTACCGATTTCGATCACAAAAATGTCGTCACAGTTTGAATCACTGTCAAAGCCACAGTTTGCATCATTGGCGGTTTCAGTGAAACGGATAGTGAAATCTAGTTCTTTTGTTGGTAGTGCTGGTCCAGGTACCGGTAAAAACGGTTTTAGTTTTAAAGTAGTTTTTAACAGCGCGGTTTCCAAGCTCATAGTGCCGCCAGCCAGCACGTTGTTAAAGTGTGTAATGACGTTGGTCAGCACGTAAGCCATGCTGTTGGTCACCAGATCGTTACCGACAGCCGGACTGTTACTAATCACCAAGGCGCTTCGGTCTTTTGGAGCAGTATCATAACTACCCCCAGTAGCGCCCCAGCTTAATACTGAGCTGGTGGTACTCGTTGTGCCTAAACCTGAAGCTTCGTATGTCGCACCGGTCCACTCCGAGGCGATTTCATATTCCCATTGTGTTACTAAACCAGCATGCGCCAACTGAGGCAACATCATGGCACAAGCCAGCGCTGTCGTTTTAAGTAATTTTTTCATAATCTTCTCCTTGAGAGCTGAGTACAAGACTTTAGACATCAAGGTACGGCTTCGGTGTCCTGAGCAAAAAACAAGCATGAACCAGACCAAAATTAAAGATCTTTCTAATTCATATATTTAGAATATAAGGCAAACACCTTGTGTAAACTTTATTGACGATATGAAATAAGTTACACATGGCAATAACCGACAATCGGACATTGAGGACGGCTTCCCCCCCCTATCTATGTCCAATGCAGAAATGATTCATCGCAATTTCCCAAGGGGGAGTCATAAAAAAAGAGCCCGGAGGCTCTTTCAAACTTGAACTGAAAAGTAATTACTCTTCGTCATCTTCGTCAAATCCTTCGTCACCTTCAAAGTAGGTGCCCCAGCCGTCATATTCGATGCCGAATTTCTGTGCCAGCTTTTCCAGTTTGATGGCATCCGCAGTGATTTCTGTTGCAACCAACGATTGCTCACGAATGGCGTCAAATACCCAGGCACTGCCGCCGTCTTCAAATTCGACTTCCTCGGCGTCTGTGACTTCAAAGCCTAATTTAAACACTTCAACCGCCAGCTTCTCCAGCTGCGCAAAATCTGCGTGATAAAAATGGTGCTCGACTGTGTACTCTGCATCCGGATCACTGCCGTCTTCCAGCAGTGCATTAACAGTCTCTTCGGTAAATTCTTGCCAGTTTTCAGACATCTGGATCATCCTGTGACAGTTGTAGTCTGCGCAGTGTAATCGCTGCTTAACTCGCTATCAAGCTGGGTAATTTTATCAGCCATCATTTCACGCACCCGGGTTGCCAGTTCACGGACCGGCGCATGCAGCTCAGCCGGGCTCAAAGGCGGCAGAAATTCGATAATGACCCGGCCATTGTTCCAGCGGTTTAATTTAATCTGTGATGACGTGCTGCTCATACAAATCGGCACTATGCCAACCTGCGCCTGTTGGGCGATATGAAAAGCTCCGGTTTTAAATGGCAGCAAGCCGCGGCCACGGCTGCGGGTGCCTTCCGGGAACACCCAAACGGATAACTGGTCACGGCTGATGCGTTCCACTGCGCCCTGCATAGTGCCAACTGCTTTACTTTTGTTATTGCGGTCAATCAGGATATTGCCGAGAAACCAATATAACTGGCCAAAAAACGGGATCCATTTCAGGCTTTTTTTGCCGATGGTGACAGTACCCGGCACTAAAGCGCCGCTAATGGTAAACAAGTCGTAGTTGTTCTGGTGATTGGCCAGGAAGACACATGGCATAGCCGCAGTCACAGCCGGGTGACGGCGGATCTCTACAGTCACGCCCAATAACCGGCTGGCTTTCCCATACCAGGCCGACACCACCCCGACATTTTCGCGGTGAAATGGCCGCACCAGACATAACAACAAACCAGCGACAGTCGTCAGCACAACAAAACCAGCCAGTAACAGAATTCGGATCAGAGCTAACACGGCACAACCTCATTTTTATCAGGTCGGCAGTATAAACTGTTTACAGCTGTACGCTGGTTTGATCTGTGTTGAATAAGCGGATTGAAGCCATTTTTATCACAACTGCAGTGAAACCACTGCCTGTCGGGTGCACAACTGTGCACTGAAGTCCTGTGTACCCCTCATTTATCTGGCTGCGGATTGCACAAACAAAAGCCACCCGCAGGTGGCTTTTATCAAGAAACCGCGAAGTTAATCTCCCACTTCACCGACCAGCAACTCGTCGATGCGCTGTAAACCACGCGGTAATTTGTTACCACGTCGGCCACGTTCGCCGACGTAATGCGCCAGGTCAGACGCTTTGATGGTCATCTTGCGCTTGCCAGCTACCAGCGTGATGCCACTTTCTGCCGGCACTACGGCGAGGATTTTTAAATATTCCTCACGACTCGCGGCGCGGGCAGAAGCGATACTCAAAATCTTATTGCCTTTGCCTTTGGACAGCTGCGGCAGCTCAGAGACCGGGAATACCAACATCCGGCCTTCGTTGGAAATTGCTACCACTTGATCAGTCGCCGGATCTTTAATCACCTGCGGCGTCATGACCTTGGCTGCCGTCGGTAAACTCAGCAAAGCTTTACCGGCTTTATTGCGGCTGATCAGATCTTCAAAGCTTGCGACAAAACCATAACCGGCATCACTGGCGATGAGCAGCTGAACCTGATTATCGGCCATCAACACATGCTCAAAGTTTTCACCGGCGACTAAGGCAAACCTTGTGGTCAGTGGCTCCCCCTGACCGCGCGCTGAAGGCAGGTCATGCGCTTCTGCGGCAAAACTGCGGCCGCTGGAATCAATAAAAGCAGCATACTGATTACTACGGCCGCTGGCTGCCGACTTAAAGCCGTCGCCGGCCTTGTACTGCAGACTGTTACCATCAACATCATGGCCTTTGGCACAGCGCACCCAGCCTTTTTCCGACAGGATGACAGTGACCGGCTCGCTCGGCAGCAATTCCTTTTCACTGAGTGCTTTGGCTTCTTCACGCTGCACTATCGGGCTACGGCGTTCATCGCCATATTTCTTCGCATCGGCCTGTAATTCCGCACGAATAAGCTTAGTGAGCTTGCTTTCGCTGCCAAGAATGCCCTGCAAATATTCGCGTTCTTTATTTAATTCATCCTGTTCGCCGCGAATTTTCATTTCTTCCAGCTTGGCGAGGTGTCGTAATTTCAGCTCGAGGATGGCTTCGGCCTGACGATCGGTCAGCATAAAGCGTTCGATCAACACTGGCTTGGGTTCGTCATTTTCACGGATGATTTTGATCACTTCGTCGATATTGAGGAACGCAATCAGCAAAGCTTCCAGCACATGCAAGCGGTCCAATACTTTGTCGAGGCGATGCTGCAAACGCCGGCGCACCGTGTCACGACGAAATACCAGCCATTCACTGAGGATCTCCAGCAGGTTTTTCACCCGTGGCCGCTGGTCCAGCCCAAGAATGTTCAGGTTCACCCGGTAGGATTTTTCCAAATCTGTGGTGGCAAACAAATGCTGCATCAGCTGTTCAACGTCGATGCGGTTGGAACGTGGTACCACCACAATCCGGGTTGGGCTTTCATGGTCAGATTCGTCGCGTAAATCCGACACCATCGGCAGCTTTTTCGCATTCATCTGTGCGGCGATTTGTTCCAGCACTTTGGCGCCGGAAGTCTGATGCGGCAAGGCGGTAATGACGATATCACCATCTTCGACCGTGTAAATTGCCCGCATCCGCACGCTGCCACGGCCGGTTTCATACATAGCCTGCAATTCATGCTGCGGCGTGATGATCTCCGCATCGGTCGGGTAATCCGGCCCTTTCACATACTGCAATAAATCAGGCACTGAGGCCTGCGGATGGTCCAGTAAGTGACAGGCGGCGTCGGTAATTTCGCGCACATTATGCGGCGGAATGTCGGTGGCCATCCCGACGGCAATGCCGGTGACGCCGTTGAGCAGAATATGTGGCAGCCGCGCCGGCAACACTTTCGGTTCGTCCAGCGTGCCGTCAAAGTTTGGGATCCAGTCGACTGTGCCCTGCCCTAGTTCACTCAGCAGCAACTCACTGAAGCGGGATAATTTGGCTTCGGTATAACGCATCGCCGCAAAAGACTTCGGGTCATCCGGCGCGCCCCAGTTGCCCTGACCGTCGACCAGCGGATACCGGTATGAAAATGGCTGCGCCATCAGCACCATAGCTTCATAACAGGCGCTGTCGCCATGCGGGTGGAATTTACCTAACACATCACCGACGGTGCGGGCAGATTTTTTATATTTCGCCACATGCGACAGCCCGAGTTCGGACATCGCATAGACAATACGCCGTTGTACCGGTTTTAATCCGTCGCCGATATGCGGCAAGGCCCGATCCATGATGACGTACATCGAATAATTGAGATAAGCTTCTTCAGTGAAGTGCCGCATCGGGCGCTGTTCTATCCCGTCGGCACTGATGATGATATCCGTCATGCGTTACCCTTCTTCGCCAGCATTCAGCGTTGCGCCGTTGCTGCAGCGCTCTGACGACGGCGTCGCCATTGCCATAATAATAAAATCAACAGAATCAAGCTGGTACTGGCAAACAAACCAATCCACAGCCACTGCATTTGTCGTTTGTGTTCAATTTCCAGCAGGCGCAGCGCCTGCAGCTCGTTATCTTTTTGCAGTAATTCGTTTTGCGCCTGTTGCCGCTCGGCATCAAAACTCAGCCGCAGCTTTTGCACCTGCAAGTCTCTTTTATCATCCTGCAAACTGACGTAATTTTTGAAGAACTGATCAAACAGGTTATAGGCTTTTTCAAAATCGCCATTGTCCGCATACAAACGGGCTTTAAGCCGATCGAAATGCAAGGCATAAAACTTATCTGAGACGTTGCGTTGATTGCCCAGTTGCTCTGCCGCTAAATCAACTTCCTGAAACGCCAGACTAGTCTGGCCCAAGGCACGATAAATCAGTGCTTTTTCAAAATGATGCTCACTGAGCTGGTAAGTGGACTGCAAATGCGGCAGATAAGCATCGGCCTGCTCCATGTAAGACACTGCTGCATCGTACTTTTTCATGCCGCGATTGGTGGTCGCAAGACCGAGGTAGGCATAATAAGTCTGTACCGGATCTTCCGCCTGCAAACTGGCTTTGAGCATCTTGTCGAAGATCTCCAGCGCCAGTTCCGGTTTGCTCTGGTAGTGGTAGGTCATGGCCAGGTTATACCAGACCGATATTTTACTTTTTTCCCAGCCCAGTTCGTCAAACAGCCGGTAGGATTCTTCCAGCAACTTGCGTGCTTCTTCATCGCTCATCAGCATGGTATACATCAGACCAAGCTCAGCATTGACGCTGGCCAGTGTCTCTTTGTCATTGAGCTTGACGGCGCGTTCGTAGGCTTGTTTTAAGGTTTGCAGCGCTTCCTGATCCTGATTTTCTTCCGCCAGCATCGCCGCCAGATTCAGTTGCCCCTGAATCATCAGTTTTTCGTCTTTCAGCTCAGTCGCCAGCGCCATGCCTTTTTTATAATATTCATTGGCCTGGGCATACTCCCGGTGCATTTCCAGCGCATAACCCATGCTGTACAGCAATTCGATGTGGGTTTTGCTGAGCTGGTCCGGCACCAGTGCCAGACCCCGCTCCGCTGCAGCAAGCTGATCCCGGTGGCGCCCCAGTGCTTCATAAATCAACGACAGTTCACTGAGCCAGCTGGCTTGTTGTGCCAGACTCCAGTTGCCGAACTCCGCTTCGTGGCTTTTCGCCAGTTGCAGCATGGCTTCCGGCCGGATATTTTTTTGCTGCTGAATTTGTAACAGCCACTCCGGGTACGCGGTCTGCGTCTGATCGGCCGCATGAACCGCTGCAGCACTGAGCCATAAGGTAGTGAACAAAAACACTGCACAGATTTTCATAATAATAATAATTCATCCAAAGTGCATAAATCCGCAGCCCAGAGTATAACGACCGGCGCTCGCTGACAATCCTCAGGCCAGGATAGCGCGATCGCCTTTGTGCTCCAGCCAGTCCTTGCGGTCATTCGCGCGTTTCTTCGCCAATAACATATCCATCATCTCCAGCGTCTGACGTTCATCGTCAATGGTCAGTTGCACCAGACGGCGGGTATTCGGATCCATCGTGGTTTCACGCAGCTGCAGCGGATTCATCTCGCCCAGACCTTTAAAACGTTGCACGTTGATTTTCCCACGTTTTTTCTCGGCTTCCAGTCGGTCGAGAATGCCGTTTTTCTCATCTTCATCCAGTGCGTAATACACATCTTTGCCGATGTCGATGCGATACAGCGGTGGCATCGCCACAAACACATGGCCAGCTTCGACCAAAGCACGGAAGTGGCGGACAAACAACGCGCACAACAAAGTGGCGATATGCAGACCATCAGAATCGGCATCAGCCAGAATACACACCTTACCGTAGCGCAGTTGTGACAGGTCGGCAGAGTTCGGGTCCAGCCCGACCGCCACTGAAATATCATGCACTTCCTGCGACGCCAGAATTTGTTCGGATTCGACTTCCCAGGTATTCAAAATTTTACCGCGCAGCGGCATCACCGCCTGATATTCACGGTCGCGCGCTTGTTTGGCGGAACCACCGGCTGAATCCCCTTCCACCAGAAACAGTTCGGAGCGGCTGACATCGGAGCCGCTGCAATCGGCCAGTTTGCCAGGCAACGCCGGGCCGGCGGTGACCTTTTTCCGCACGATTTTCTTTTCAGCGCGTAAACGTTTTTGTGCGTTATTGATGCAGAATTCTGCCAGTGTTTGCGCGATGTCGGTATGCTCGTTCAGCCACAGGCTGAAGCTGTCTTTGACTACACCACTGACAAAACTGGAGGCTTGACGGCTCGACAGCCGTTCTTTGGTCTGACCGGCGAATTGCGGTTCCTGCATTTTCAGCGACAGGATATAAGCGCAGCGGTCCCAGACATCTTCCGGCGTCAGTTTAATGCCACGCGGCAGCAAATTGCGGAATTCACAGAATTCACGCAGCGCTTCCAGCAACCCCTGACGTAAACCATTGGCGTGGGTGCCGCCCTGCGCGGTCGGGATCAGGTTCACGTAGCTTTCGGTTAACAGTTCGCCACCTTCCGGCAGCCATAACACCGCCCAATCCACCGCTTCGGTACTGGCGCTGAAACTGCCGACAAAAGGTTGTTCCGGCAACGTGATGCAGTCTTTGACCGCATCAACCAGATAATCGCGGATGCCGGCGATATAACACCAGCTGTAGCTTTGTTCATTAACTTTGTCGTCGAATTTAACAGTAAGGCCCGGACACAACACTGCTTTGGCTTTGAGCACATGTAACAGCCGGCTGACTGAAAACTTCGCTGAATCAAAATACTTGGCATCAGGCCAGAATCGCACCCGGGTACCGGTATTGCGTTTGCCGACAGTGCCAGTGATGGCCAGTTC
Source organism: uncultured Chromatiaceae bacterium (assembly GCA_946482325.1). The sequence continues at coordinate 9,929 of CAMLRA010000022.1, forward strand.
ACTGACTTTCTGGCCATGTTCAAACGCCATGTCATAGACGTTGCCGTCGCGACGGACTGACACTTCAACCCGGGTCGATAAGGCGTTTACCACCGAAATACCGACGCCGTGTAAGCCGCCGGAGAACTGGTAGTTTTTATTGGAAAATTTACCGCCGGCATGTAACCGGCACAAAATCAGCTCAACCCCGCTGACGCCTTCTTCCGGGTGAATGTCCACCGGCATACCACGGCCATTGTCGATGACTTCAATCGACTGGTCGGCATGCAGAATCACCTGCACCGTATCGGCATGACCGGCTAAAGCCTCGTCGACGCTGTTGTCGATGACTTCCTGCGCCAGATGGTTGGGCCGAGTGGTATCGGTATACATCCCCGGGCGACGTTGCACCGGCTCAAGGCCCGTCAGGACCTCAATGGAATCGGCATTATATTGTTGTTCTGTCATGCATAGGTTCCGGAGTCTGAAATGCGATTCAAGCGTGGGTCGCGCGGGACTGTGCCCGCAGCTGTATCAATCCACAGTGTTTTACGCTAATTGGCCGAAATTGACAATATCCGCCAGCCGGCTTTGCAGGTTCTGATAGCTGTGATCGCCGCCTTCTTGTACATCTAACTGACATTGCTGGTAAAAATCCAGCGACTGGCGATAGTCAAGCACTTCATCACCGCTTTGTAACAACACCAGATAATGCGCGGGTTGACGCAGCTGCCGGACCTGTAACGCTTCGAGCTGCGGCAGATGTTCAGCCTGCACTTCGTAATGTCGCATTCGCACCGGATGGTAATACCGGCCCAGATGCTGCTTTAACAACAAATGCGGCCGTACCGCCGGATTAATCAGCACTGCGCGGCAGCCGAACTGTTCGGCCAGCGCCGTAGCTAAAAAGCCGCCAAGCGAGCTGCCAATCAGCAGGTCCGGCTGGCGCTGCAGACACAGCTGTTGTAATTCCTGCCAGGCTTCCGCCGGTGTGTAGGGTAAATCTGGCACCGATAACTGATGTTGCGGCAGATGCTGCTGAAAATAATCACGCACCAGCACGGCTTTTTCCGACTGCGATGAGCTGGCAAAGCCGTGTAAATAAACAATATGTTTGGACGTCAAAAGGTTAAAAACTCCCATTGCAGTTCGCCGCTGGCGTGGAAAGTCCAGCGGCAGGCCCGCGGGCCCTGATCTTCAGTTTGCCAGTCTGGTGTCTGTAAAAATTGCACTGAACTGGCCGGGCAGCCGACCTGAACAAAATGCTCACGGACAAACTGGTAGGCATGATGACAATGGCCATGCGCCAGACCCCGCAGACGCGGCTCCCGCTCTAATAACGCCAGTAAACCAGCTTTGTCCTGCTGGTCAAAGCGGTCGATAAAGCTGCCGATCGGCAGCAGGTGATGATGGCAAAACCAGAAGACCTGCTGATGGCAGCTCTCGCCAAGCCACTGCTCCAGCTCCGCCAGTCGTTCAGGCGGAAAACTGCCGGCCGGCGTGTCGCCTTTGCTGTCCAATAACCACAATTGCCAGAGCGGCAACTGCAACCGGCGCTCAGGCCGAAAGGGTGGTAACTGACTAAGTGCCTGCAGCGCAGCACGCTCATCATGATTGCCGGGTAATAAAAACACCGGCGCCGGCCAGTCGGCCAGCAACTTTTGTAACAACAGGTAAGAAGCCGGACTGTGATCTTCGGTCAGGTCACCGGTCAGAATTAACAGCGGCGCCTCCGTACGCAGGCCGTCCAGCACCCGCTGCAAATGCCGGTAAGGCCGGATGCCCTGATACTCAGCGTCCGGCGTGGCCAACAAATGACAATCGGTGATTTGTACCACCTGAGTTGCGGTCCACTGAAAGACTGCATTGGTCACAGCAGCACCACTGCACTGCACAGGCCCTGCGCCCGGCAGAGATTCAGCCAGTCGCGTAGCAACAAATTAATCTGGCGTTTTTCATCGGGCTGCAGCATGTCGGTATTTGGGTAGTCATAGACCGCTTTAAATTGCCGCACATGCTGACAGGCCACCACTTCGGCGAGGCGCGCGTCATGATAGAGCCGCACCTCAAATTGTGGTCTTAACCAGCCGGTCAGCCGCTCAGTCAGCGCCGGCGTCTGAATATGTTCAATCCGCACTGTGCTGGTGAATTTGCAAAGTTCCTGCAATCTCACTTCATACTTATCCAGCGCACTGACCTGAATTTGTACCGCATCACCAACCTGCCCCTCGCGCGGCAACAAATGCCTGAGCTGGGCATAGTTGCGCTCGCACAGACTGAGAAAGTCCGGCACATAAGGCTGATAACGGCGCGGTTTTGCCAAATTCATCGCTGATTTTTATCCTCTCATGGCTGTGCCGCCGATACCGCCCATTGCTGACGTACCGACTCCAGGTGCAAAGATAACCATTGTAACGCAATGACCGTCGCGGCATTGTCGATTTTCCCGGCATTCAGTAAAGCGTCAGCCTGTTGCCGTTGCATGACATGGACCTGGATGTCTTCATGCTCTTCGGCCAGGCCAAACACACCGCCCGGAACAGGGCCACACAACTCGCCCAAATACAGATGAATGCGTTCTGTGGTGCCGCCCGGGCTACTCAGGTAACTCAACATCGGCAGCAGACGGCCAAGGATCAGTCCCGCTTCTTCTTCCGCTTCCCGCCGCGCCACTTGTTCCGCATCTTCAGCTGGACCAAACATGCCAGCGACGGCTTCCAGCAACCAGGGCGAGGCAGAGCTCGGCAATGCGCCTAAACGAATTTGCTCAATCAGCACTACTTCGTCGGTCTGCGGGTTAAAAGGTAAAACCACCACCGCATGCCCGCGTTCGAACATTTCCCTTGTAACAGTCTCACTCCAGCCACCACGAAATAACCGATGGCGGAACTGATAGGATTTCATTGTGAAAAAACCCTGAAAAACGGTGTGTTCACCGCTAATTTCGACATCCGCAGCAGTGAATGTCGGATAATTTATCTCCTTGATTTCAGGCATATCAGGACTCACATTCTGTTACACTTGGGGCGACAACTTTTACGCTATCGGTTCGACTTAGTGTACGCGAACACGTTAATATCCGTTCAATTTTGTTTTCCATGGAACCTGGTTATGAAAAAAACTGCTTTATGTTCATTGGTGTGCGCGGCCCTCGGCTTGTTCAGCCTGCAAGCCAGCGCGGAGAACCTGCAAAACGTTTATCAGCTGGCACTGAAGAAAGATCCGCAAGTGTTAAAATCAGCCGCCCAGCGCGACGCTGCCAAAGCGGGAATTGATATCAGCAAAGCGAATTTCCTGCCTGATATCAGCTTTTCATCCTCGTTAGGCAAAGGCCGCGAAGACAATGGCAATGGTATGAGTGCAACTGGCACCGGCTATACCAACAAGCTCAGTCTGAATCAAACCGTGTTTAATTGGGGCGACTGGGAGCGCTTATCCAATGCTGAGAAATCAGCGCTGCAGGGTCAGATTTATTACAATGCCGCACTACAGGGCTTAATTGTCCGGGTCTCTCAGGCGTATTTCAGTGTATTAAGTGCGAACGACGACTTAACTTTTGTGGTGGCAGAAAAACGCGCTGTAGAACGTCAGCTGGAACAAACCAAACAACGTTTTGCTGTCGGTCTGACTGCGATCACTGACGTACACGAAGCACAGGCACAGTTCGACAGCGTGGTAGCCCGAGAAATCGCGGCGACCAATGCACTGGAAAATGCCCGTGAATCTTTGCAGGAAATTACCGGCGAATACCATTCGCAGCTTAGCCCGCTCAATACCGCTCAGTTCAAGCCAACAGCACCAAAACCAGCCAATGTGATGGAATGGGTCGCAGTGGCCGAAGGCAGCAGCCTGGATTTACAGGCCCGTAAGCTGGCCGTTGAGATCGCACAAAACAACATCGATTTGGCTGAAGCAGGTCATTATCCGACCGTTGGTCTGAATGCATCGAAAACACTGCAGGATAACCGCAACATTCCTCAGCAGGATTCTGAAAGTGTCGGTCTGACCTTAAACGTACCTATCTATTCAGGGGGTGCGATTGTAGCTTCCACTGACCAACAACGCGCCAACTACGTGGCCACCAGTGAAGATTTAGAACTGGGTCACCGCTCTGTGGTGCGTCAGGTCCGCGTCAACTACAACAACGTCGGCGCAGCTATCGCTGGTATTAAAGCGTTGGAACAAGCCGTAGTTTCGGCAGAAAGTGCGTTAAAAGCCACTGAAGCTGGTTTTGAAGTGGGTACCCGGACTATCGTCGACGTGCTGATCAGCACCCGCAATCTGTTTGATGCGCGCCGGAATCTGACCAAACAACGGTATGATTACATCCTGGCCGTGTTATCGCTGAAACAAGCTGCCGGTACACTGACAGAAGCCGACCTTGCCACAGTCAATGCCGCGCTTGGCGCATAATCACCTCGTAATCACGTACTAAAACAGGCCACACCGGACAGACCAGTGTGGCCTTTTTGTTTGCAGGCTTTGTTTCCTGCCGCTTTTGGTTACAATACGGCGTTTTCCGCTCCGAGGGCTTTTTGTGTATCAGGCGCCACCTTTCACTTTGTCGTTATTACACCCGCGTTATTGGTTACTGTGGCTGGCTCTTGGCATTGCCTATCTTATCAGCTGGTTGCCTTATTCCTGGCTGATGGCGCTGGGCCGCGGTTTGGGCCGGCTCAGTTTTAAATTGCTGAAATCACGTGGCCGTATAGCCCGGCGCAACCTTGAACTCTGTTTCCCTGATATGCCTGCTGGTGAGCGCGAGCAGCTGGTCTGGCGCAACGCTGAAGAAACCGGCTGTGCCGCCATTGAAACACTCATCGGCTGGTGGTGGCCAACCTGGCGTATCCGCCGCATTGCCCATTTTAAAGGCTATGAGCATATTCAAGCTGCCTTGGCTCAGGGCAAAGGTGTATTGTTGTTGGCTTCACACATGTTGCATCTGGAAGCCGCCTGTCGGGTGTTTGGCCTGACGCATCCAAGCGTCGGTTTTTACCGGCCACACAACAATGCGTTGATGGAATTTTTTATGTACCGCGGCCGCAGTCGCGGCAACAAATTTATGATCGGTAAACGCGACGTCAAAGCGCTGTTGAAGGCGCTGAACGATGGCGAAGTCTGCTTTTATTTACCGGATCAGGACTATGGCCGTAACCGGGCCATTTTTGCACCGTTTTTTGCCGTACCGGATACCGCCTGTACCAACGGCACACTGCTGTTTGCCCGCTCAGCCAATTGTGTGGTGATCCCGATTTACACCAGTAAATTACCCGGCCGGCAGGGCTATCAGATTGAAGCGCTGCCAGCGCTGGAGAATTTTCCAGGCAACGACGATTATCAGGCGATTTGCAGGGTCAATCAGTGGGTTGAGCAAGCCATCCTGAAACATCCGGAACAATATATGTGGGTACACCGCCGCTTTAAAACCAGACCAGATCCAGATGCACCTTCGTTGTATCAGTCAAAGGGTTCTGCTTAACAGAACAGTACGATTTCAAGCTGGAATCCGGCCGACACAAGGTTTAGTATGAGGTGTCGGCACTTTACAAGGCAGTTGTGATGGGATTTTGGTTTAAGCATATAGTGGCATTGGTATTTTTGTTAGGTCTGGCGGCCGTTCTGCTGTTCTATCCTGATTTATTGCTACCAAAATCTGAGCCCGCCAAAGTACAGATCAAAACCGCTGCGGCGATGGAATTCACCAACTTTTACGAGCAACTGCGTTATTCACTGGATACCAGCGTCGATAAATCAAAAGAATTTATTGTCAAACTCAATGACACCAGTGACCAGCTGACCACCACGCTGGAAAGTCGCACCAATACAGTGCCGGAAATGCCGCAAAACTGGAGCGGTAGTCAGGCCAACCGCAAATTTGAACCCGGCAGTAAAGTGCGTGAGCATATGATTGAGTTTGCCCGGCAAGAAGACATGGAGCTGTACTGGACTTTACCGCGCGATTACGTGGTGAAACATTATTTCCAGAGCGAAGGTGACTATCTGAAAACATTAAAAGATATTGCCAAAGCGATAGCACCGGATTTTGAAAATCCGGTGCGTGCTTATTTTTGCCCCAAACAACGCGCCGCGATACTGACTGATAAACCGAATCTGTTTCTGGAACAAAACTGCCAGCATCTGAACGCAGAAGAGGTGAAACGCTGAGTCTTAATCCTGTGCAACAAACTGCTGCCAGGCATCCCGAACCTGCTGTTCAGCCTGCGATAAATCCTCTTCCACCCCGCCTTGCGCCGGTGCCAGCGTCTGGCGATGACTGATGCCGCGTAGTTGCTGATAAGCCTGCTGCAGCTGCTGCGCCTGTTGCAGCGACATTAAGCCAACTGCAGCAGCTGCGTCCAGAATGCGAATATTATCGCTGTATTGGTAAAGTGCCGGATACTGTGCCGCATAGCCCAATACCAGAAACTGACTGATAAATTCCAAGTCCACGATGCCGCCGGCTTTATGCTTGACCTCAGTCGAAGTCGCGCCATGATGTTCGCGCAGCTTCTGCCGCATCTCACGCACTTCAGCGCGTAAAGCGAGCAAATCACGAGGTTTTCCCAGAATTTCTGCGCGGATCTGCTCAAAACGCCCGGCGATAGCCGGGTCACCGTAAATCAACCGGGTGCGCACTAAAGCCTGATGTTCCCAGGTCCAGGCATCCTGACGCAGATAATCACCATAAGTGTCGACATGTACAGTGAGCAGCCCGGCATTGCCGGACGGTCTTAATCGGGTATCCACTTCATAGAGCAAGCCACTGGCGGTGCGGGTGGTGCACAAATGCAAAATGCGTTGTACCAGTTTTAAATAGAACTGGCGCGAATCAATGCCGCGTTCACCGCTGGTTGATGCCAGCGAATCACACTGATGCAAAAACACCAGATCCAGATCCGAACCATAACCAAGCTCTAGCCCACCCAATTTGCCATAGGCCACCACCGCAAACGCTTTGGCACTGTGCGCATCCAGCCCGGCCGGATATCCGTATTTTTCCGTCATCTGCTGCCAGGCCAGTTCCACAACTTTATCGATCAGCGCTTCAGCCAGCCAGGTCAGATGGTCAGACACTTTCATCAGCGGCAAAATCCCGGTGATGTCCGCTGCAGCGATACGCAACGTTTGTGCCTGTTTATACTGGCGCAGGCTTTCCATCACCAGTTCCAAATCATCTTCCGGCACCCGCATCATTTGTTGACGCAGCCGGTCACGATAGTCGGCGCCAGTCGCCACCTGATACAACTGCTCTGGGTCAATCAGTTCATCCAGCAACATCGGATACCGCGCCAGATGCTCGGCCAGCCAGCCGCTGCGACCACAGAGCCGCACCAGTTGCTGCAGCGCCGGTGGATTTTCAAATAACAGCTCGAGGTACGCGGTGCGCGAGACAATTTGCCGCAACACGCCGAGCACCCGTTCCAGCACTTGCGGCCCGGCTTGCTCCTGCGCCACCACATGCAGCAACAACGGCAGCAGCTTGGCCAGTAATTCACGGCCACGCGGCCCGACCTGACGTTTTTGGCTGTCGGCTTTAAATTGCTGCACTTGCTGAATTAACAACTCAGCGGCGGCGAAATCCAGCCAGTCCAGGTGCTCCGCCAGCTCAGCGGCACTTTGCTCACTGTCCCACAGCAAGCGACCCAACAATAACTCCTGCGGTTCAGCATTGTCTTCCTGCGCAATCACCTGACGGAATTGCTGATGAATACGCGCCATCGCAGTATTTATTTGCTGCTGTAAAGCCGGCCAGTCCGCGGCCCCCAATGCCAGTACCAGTCGTTGCCGGCTCAGCGCATCGGCCGGTAAAGTTTGGGTTTGCTGGTCATCCATGCCCTGTAACCAGTGTTCAACCCGGCGTAGTAAGAGGTAATCGCTGCGCAACATCAGCTCGGCTTCAGCATCCAGCAAGCCTTCCTGACACAGTGCCTGCATCGCGGCAAAAATCGATGGCTGCTGAATGGCCGGAATGCGGCCACCACGAATCAGCTGCAGCGTCTGAATGATAAATTCGACTTCACGGATGCCACCGGCACCCAGTTTAATATTGTCCACACGATTGCGCCGGCGGTTTTCCTGTTCAATCAGCTGCTTCATCCGGCGCAGTGATTCAATCGCCGAAAAGTCGATATAACGCCGGTAGACAAAAGGCTTCAGCATCGCCTGCAGTTCAGCGGCAAAAGGCGCCACCGGGTTTAAAATTCGCGCCTTCAGCATGGCGTAACGTTCCCAGTCACGGCCCTGCGCCTGATAATAATCCTCAAAAGCGGCAAAACTCAGCACCAGCGGGCCGCTGTCACCAAAGGGCCGCAGCCGCATATCGACCCGGTAAACAAAACCGTCCGCGGTAGTTTGATTGAGCAACAGAATGATTTTTTGCCCAAGTTTGGTGTAAAACTGCTGGTTTTCAGTGCTGCGCCGGCCACCGCTGGTGTCGCCGTTTTCCGGATAAACAAAAATCAGGTCGATGTCGGAGGATAAATTCAGTTCGCCACCACCGAGTTTGCCCATACCGAGGATCAATAACGGCATGGCGCGTCCGGCAGCATCCAGCGGCTGCCCCCATTGCGGCGTCAGTTCCTGCCAGGCCCATTGATAGGCCAGATTAATCAGTTGGTCCGCCAGCTGCGACACCCGTTGCAGCGCCTGTGGTATCGGCTGACCACGCAACAAATCGTCAGCCAGACACTGACACAAACTGGCGTTACGGTAACGCCGTAGCGCTGCCATCGCCTGCGTTTCAGTGTGGGGCTGTGTCCAATCCGGTGCGCTGAAGTTTGCTTGCCCGCTGAGCAAACCTTCCAGTAACTGTGGCTGTAACTTCAGACAACGACCAATAAAAGGGCTCGCGGCCAACAACTGCTGCAGTTGGCCTTCCTGCGCGACCGGCAGCACAAAATCAAGCTGTGCACGTTGCAGCGTCAGCGGCGCCTGCAATTCTGCAACGAAGGTTGTTAATGCGGCTGATGATACGGGTTCCATCGCTTCACTCCGGACAAGGTTAGATCAACGTACTCTGAACAGTGGCAGGGTCGAGCAACCAGATACTGTATTGCAGCAACCATAGCTGCAACGCTTGTGGCTGCGGCACAGGACCAAGCACTGCCGCAGCTTGTGCTAAAGCGGCAGCTGCAGGTTCCGCAGTCAACCGTGCCTGCCACTGCAGCCATTGCGTCGAGAGCTGCTTTTCAGAGGCGAGCTGTCGGCTTACCAGCAATTGATTGCGTAAAAATTTGCTGAGCAGATCTGCGGTCGAGTCGGCTGGTGAAAATTCTTGCCAGCGCAGCGGTGTTTGCTCGGATAGCAAATAACCCCGCTCTGCTTTGGACTGGACACCGAGGCTTAACGGAAAGCGCTGTAGCAGCTGCGCGCACAGCGCAAAAATTTCACTGACTGCACCGGTTTGTAATTCCAGCTCCAGTTCACAAATGCTCTCCTGCGCACCACCGCCGGCGACGAAGCCCTGATCAAACACCAGTTCGATCCGGGCACCGGCTTTGGTCTGCAACAACAAAGTTTCACGGACAAAATCGGTGCGGAATAATTCAACCAACTGCTGTTGCAGCGCGGCTACGTCAGTGCCTGCAGGCCAAACTTCTGCCGGGAAAGTGCTCAGCACAGGTATTACACCGCTGACCGGGACATTATATTCAGGCCGGATATGCGCAGCGCCATGTTGCTGACCAGCGAGCTTCAGCGTTTGCTCAAACTGACCTTGTTTCTGCCGGGTGCGCAGACCGCTGTCATGACGACGAAACCAGCGGTCGGCAGTATCAAAATAAGCGTTCAGCAGCGTCTTGCTGCCGGCGGGTGTCACGGCGGCCAGCGCCTGACGGCAATAGTCAGAAACAGCTGCAAAAACGGCGGCAGCATGTTGTGCCGGTAACAATAATTTCAGTTCCACTTCCAGTGACATGACGCTCGATACTCTTGGCAGTAGTAATTGTCAGGCACACTAAGCCAGCCCCTTTGATGCTGCAAGTGTTTTTGCTTGTCATCCTCGGCACAACTCCCTATGATCGGGCGCATTATTGCTTGTTGCTGCTTCAGCCCACCGGGATTTGTTATGTCTACTCTGAAATCTGCGATTGCCGCCACTTTGCTGGCCAGTTTTGTTGTCTCAGCCCAGCAGGCTGCGGTGGAGCAAACCACCACAGCGGCCAACACACCCGCAGCCGCTCAGCCGGCGGCAGACAGCACCACAAAACCTGCAGTTGCAGAAAAACCAGCTTTTATTATTGATAGCTTAAGTACACCGTTACGGTCCGGCCCCGGCACTGAATACCGCACGATTTCTACAGTCCGTGCTGGCGAGTCTGTGACTTTTATCGGCGACAATCCGGCCAATGGATTTGTTAAAGTGCGCGATAATACCGGCGCCGAAGGCTGGCTCAGTGGCGATTACGTTACCTATAACGCCAGTCCAAAAGCCAATTTAGAAGCGTTAAAACAACAGCTTAGCCAGCAGGAAATGATTGCCGCACAGTTTGAGCAGGAACGCCAGACACTGCAGGCCGAAGTCAGCAAAGCGCAGTCGGAACGTGACGAAGCCGTAAAAGCAGCAGAACTTGCCAAACAAACTGCCGCTCAACTGACCACCCGCCTGGCCGAGGAAAACCCGGAATTATTACAAAACAAGATGGTGATTGGCGGCGGTATTTTATTAGGCGGCATTTTATTTGGCCTGATTTTGCCATTGATCACACCAAAACGCCGGCGCAATGATCGCTGGATGTAAGAGACTGAAATAGAATATAAAAAAGGGAGCTTAGCTCCCTTTTTTATTATTGATTGGCCTTTACACCAAAGCCGCAGCGCCTTGTGGTTGTAATGCCCGATACCGCAGCTCCAACACCGGAATGGTGAAGCCGTAACAGATCACCACAATTAGTGGTTGTAACCAAAAACTATGTTGTGGCATGGTCAGATAAGCCGCGACACAAGCCACGGTCCGCACCACAGTATGCACATAAGCTACCGGCGCTTTGGCTAATACACCAAACACCAGCCACATCAGCCCGGTCTGCACCGCTAAGGCAAAAGGCAGCGCCTGATAGTTTTCCATAAACAACGGAATACTGATGGCAAAAACCAGAAAACTCATGCCAACGCCCGCCAGAAAAATCGAATCAAACCAGTTGCGCTCAGTGTTCTGCTGAAAGCTGATGTTTTCACCGGTCAGGCGGGAAATCGCCATCGCCAGATAAACGATAGAACCAGTGCCGATAAAGGTCGCCAGTACTTGCTGGGACGGGCTTAATACAAAAGACGACATCCCGATCAACGCCCAGATAATGGCGCCGGACAGCGGCATCGCCAGAAAACGTTTGCTGCGAAACTCAATCAGTTGTTGTTCTAAAGATTTATTGGCTTGCATGGCACACCTCCGTGATTTGATGAACTCAGTATCACGGAGATGCGTACGTTGCGGCAGTGTGCTTTGTCATCAAAAGCCATGACATTTGTCATGGACTGCATCCAACACTTGTCAGGTTTTGTCGGTGGTTTTGTCGTCGAGCGGCAAGCCGGAATCCTGTTTCACCTGTTCAATCACCACATAAGTGTGCGTCTGCAGCACGCCCGGCAAATCAACAATCCGCCCCAGCACAGCGCGATAGGCTTCCATACTGGATAAACGCAGTTTCAGCAGATAGTCAAAACCGCCGGCGACCATATGGCATTCGGCCACTTCGGCGATCTGCACCACCGCATCGCGGAACTGGTCAAAAATGGCGCCTGTGGTGCGGTCCAGTGTGACCTGAATAAAAGCTGCAGTGCCCAGGCCCAGTTTCGACGCCGACAACTTGGCGCCATACCCTTCGATAAAGCCTTCCTGTTCCAGCTTGCGCACCCGGTCAATACAAGGGCTGGCGCTTAAGTTGACGCGTTTGGCCAGCTCCACATTGGAAATCCGGCCATCCTTTTGCAGAGTGTCTAAAATGGTTCTGTCGATGCGGTCTAACTGCCGACCTTTGGCATTCATAGCGGAATCCGTATTTTTTCTGGTAAACGCATTATAAAACCAAATTATATATGGTTTAAATCGAAATTTAGCCACCAAATACGGTAGTGCTTTCACTAAAATGCAGCATTTATTTTAAATCAACCGGGATAAAAATTATGCTATTTCACGGCGACCTCCCTGCTCCAAGTCCTTTACGTCAGACCCTGCGTCAGTTTTATCGTGCCGACGAAGCCCAAGTGCTGGACACGCTGTTACCGCTGGCCGATATCGGCGATCAGGCCCGCTCCCGCGCCTGGGAACGCGCCCGCCAGCTGGTGGTCAATATCCGCCAGGCGCAAATTGGCAAAGGCGGTGTGGATGCGCTGTTAAATGAATTTTCCTTGTCGACCGAAGAAGGTCTGGTGCTGATGTGTCTGGCTGAAGCGCTGCTGCGGGTGCCGGATAAACATACCGCTGACCGTTTAATCCGCGACAAATTATCCAATGGTGACTGGAGTTCGCACTTAGGCAACAGCGAATCCTTATTTGTGAACGTCTCTGCCTGGGGCCTGCTGCTGACCGGTAAGCTGGTGAACTACAGCGACGAGCACAAAAAAGACCAGTTTGGTCTGTTAAAACGCACTTGTGGCCGCCTCGGCGAGCCGGTGATCCGTCAGGCCGTACGTTATGCCATGCAAATCATGGGCACCCAGTTTGTGATGGGCACCACTATCGACAAAGCGGTAGAACGCGCCACTGAACTGGAAGCCAAAGGCTTCACTTATTCTTACGACATGCTGGGCGAAGGCGCCCGCACGATGGAAGACGCCGACCGCTACTTCCAGAGTTACATGATGGCCATCAATGCCATTGGCACCGCCGCAAAAAAACGTGGCCCGCTGAAAAGCCCGGGCATTTCCGTCAAGTTATCTGCGATCCACCCGAAATACCGTTTCTCGCACCGTGACCGTGTGATGTCTGAACTGGTACCGCGTTTAAAAACTCTGGCCCTGGCCGCCAAAGGTTATGACATCAGCTTCACCGTCGACGCCGAAGAAGCCGACCGCTTAGAACTGTCGATGGACGTCATCGAGGCAGTGTTTGCCGACAAAGATTTAGCTGGCTGGGAAGGTTTTGGCCTGGCTATTCAGGCATATTCCAAACGTTGTCTGCCATTAATCGAGTGGCTGCGTGAACTGACAGTCCGGGTTGGCCGCAAGCTGATGGTGCGTCTGGTCAAAGGCGCGTACTGGGACAGCGAAGTCAAAATCAGCCAGATTGAAGGCCATACCGACTTTCCGGTATTCAGCCGCAAACCGTCGACCGACGTGTCTTACCAGGCTTGTGCGCGCAAACTACTGGACTACCGCGACAGCATTTACCCAATGTTCGCCACGCACAACGCCTACACCGCCGCCACTATTCTGGAAATGGCCCCGGACCGCACCGGTTACGAATTCCAGCGCCTGCACGGTATGGGCGATGCGCTGTATGACCAAATCGTTGCTGAAGACAAAGTACCATGCCGGATTTATGCACCGGTTGGCGAGCATTCAGACCTGCTGGCTTATTTAGTACGTCGTCTGCTGGAAAACGGCGCCAACAGTTCATTCGTGAACAATATCGTCGACGAAAGCATTCCGGTCGAAAGCCTGCTGACGGATCCGGTGGAGCTGGTACGCAGCTGGAAACACAAACGCAATACGCAAATCCCGCTGTCAGCAAACCTGTATGGCGACGAGCGTAAAAACTCCAAAGGTATTGATTTAACTGAAGTGGATGCTATCACTCCGCTGCGCAACAACATGCAGCAATGGCTGAACGCTGCAACTCAGGCGGTTCCGGTAGAAGGCGCCAAAGCGGTACGTAACCCGGCGAACCATGCACAGGTGATAGGGTATGTTGCACACCACACCCCTGAGCAGATGAAAGCGGCAATTGACCGCGCCGAAGCCGCGTTCCCAGCGTGGAGCAGCACCCCGGTGGCCGAACGTGCGCGCCTGCTGCGTGCTTTGGGTGACGCACTTGAAGCTAACCGCGACGAACTGATGGCGATTTGTGTTAAAGAAGCCGGTAAAACGGTGCCGGACAGCGTGGCGGAAATTCGCGAAGCCGTGGACTTCTGCCGTTACTACGCGGCCCGTGCCGAAGCCATGTTCACCGGCACACCGGTGCAAAGCCGTGGTGTGGTGCTGTGTATCAGCCCATGGAACTTCCCGCTGGCGATTTTCTTAGGTCAGGTGACCGCAGCGGTTGCCGCAGGCAACACTGTGATTGCCAAGCCAGCCGAACAAACCTCGTTAATTGCTATTCGTGCTATTGAACTATGGCGCGCCGCCGGCTTGCCAGCAGGCGTGGTCGAACTGACGATTGCACCGGGTCGTATCATTGGTGAACACGTGGTACCAGACTCACGCATTCAGGCGGTGATGTTCACCGGTTCAACCGAAACCGGTAGCTGGATCGCGCGTAAACTGGCAGAACGCGGTGGCGAGCCAGTGCCTTTAATTGCCGAAACCGGTGGCCAGAACTGTATGATCGTCGACTCTACCGCGCTGCCTGAGCAAGTGGTTGATGACGTAGTCTCTTCCGGTTTCCAGAGCGCGGGGCAGCGTTGCTCTGCGCTGCGTGTGTTGTTCCTGCAGGAAGATGTAGCCGATAAAATCATCCATATGATCAAAGGCGCAATGAAAGAATTACACGTCGGTGACCCGTCGTTGTTATTCACCGATGTCGGCCCGGTCATTGACCAGAAAGCGCTGACCGGCCTCACTGCGCACGTCAAATATCTGGAAGGCAAAGCCAAACTGCATTACGAGTGCCCAATTCCGGCCGGCGAAGGTCATTTCTTCTTTGCGCCTCGTCTGTATGAAATTGCCAATCTGGCCGTACTACAACGCGAAGTGTTTGGCCCAGTGGTGCATATCATCCGCTTTAAAGCCGAGCAGCTTGATGATGTCATCGCGCAAATCAACGCGACCGGTTACGGTCTGACGATGGGTGTGCACAGCCGTATTGCGGAAGTGACTGCACAGGTAGCGCGTGAAGTCAAAGCCGGCAACATCTACATTAACCGCAATATGATTGGTGCTGTCGTTGGTGTGCAGCCATTCGGCGGCCGTGGTCTGTCTGGCACAGGCCCGAAAGCCGGTGGTCCGTTCTACTTAACGCGGCTGATTAAAGACAATCTGCAGGTGACCGAAGCACCATTGTCCGACGACAAAAAAGCCAGCCTGCTGGCGGCGTCTGGCCATGACAATGCGCTGCAGCAAAGCCTGCAACTGGCCGCCAAAGCGCAGGTCGACTGGCAGAAAAAAGACATCACGGCGCGCAGCTCAGTGATGCGCCAGTTCCTGGCACAGCTGGCATCCAATGCCGTGGTGGTGAAACAGGAAGCCGATCTGGCGCAAGTGCTGGCCAGTGCGCGTGGTCTGATTGGTCATATCGAAAAAGAACTGGCAGCGCCAATTCAGCTGCCGGGACCTACCGGTGAATCGAACCAGCTGCATCTGGAAGCCCGTGGCGTGGTGGCTTGCATCCGCGATGAATCAGCCTGCTTTAAGTACTGGATTTTGTCGGTACTGACCGCTCTAGCAGCAGGTAACGCAGTGGTTGCGGTGGTGGAAGACAAAGACTTTGCCGAAGCTGAAGCTGTGCGCAAAGTGCTGCTGAACGCCAATCTGCAGCCGGCACTGTTTGTCGTCGCTAAACTGACCCAGCTCAGAGCGCTGATCAGCAACCCACTAGTCGCCGCCGCCGTGATTGAAGCCGGCAGCGCGGTCAAAGCGCTGACCGGTGAATTGATTGCCGCCCGCGATGGTGCGATTTCACCACTGGTGACCACGCCAGCCGATGAGCGCCTGCTGCACCGTCTGGTCACAGAAAAAACTGTTACTATCAATACCACCGCGGCCGGCGGCAACGCCTCGCTGATGACGATGAGCGACAACGCGGTTTAATTCCTTGTCGCATACACTAAGGCCCGCCGCGTGCGGGCCTTGTTATTTCTGCAATTCGTATGCTTCAGAGCGCAGAAAAACCTGCCACGGCAGGCTGCTTTTGCAATTTGGCAAAGTTTTGCTTAATGTTCAGTGACATGCTTTAAACTCGAGCGCGAAGGACAGATTTGATGGCAAAACAGCTGGTTCCAATCGACGAACTACAGCTTGGCAGTTATGTCACCGGGGTGGCCAGCCAGACTGGTGATGTGGTGATCAAACATGCCGGCTGGGTGCGCAGTGAACTGCTGATAGCAACTTTAAAACAAAAAGGCGTTTCGGCAGTGTTTATTGACCCTGAGCAGCAACTGCCGCCACCGAAAGAACTGCCGGCCGCCCCCGCAGAGAGCACAACACCGCTCATCAGGCCCAGAACCGATTTTACCCAGGAATGTGCCCGCACTGAACTGACGTTGCAAAGTACCCGTCAGCAAACTGCTGCCACATTTGAGAAAATGGCGCAGGCGGACAGTGTCGACCTGTCCCAACCCAGTCAAAACTGCGACAAACTGCTGGAAAGCAGCAGTCGCAATCCACAGGCATTGTTATACCTGCAACAAGTGTTACAAGAAGACGATGCGCTGCTGCGTCATGCAATACGCTGTGCCTGTCTGATGGCTGCATTTTGTCAGACGCTGCAACTGCCGGACACTACAGCACAGCAATACACGCTTGCCGCTTTATTGCATGACGCCGGCAAAGCGCAGCTAAAACAGCTGTTTCCACAGGAACAAACCACAGATCTGGCCGCTTTGCCTTATAGTCTGGCGCTATTGGAACAATCGGCCTGCACTGCTGAAGTTATGGAAACAGTTTCTGGTCATTTGTCGCCTTTAGCTGAACAGTCTGCCGGTGCGCAACTGCTGGCCATCGTCAATCGCTACGCCAACTTACAAGAGCTGGTGGAACAAAATAAACTCAGTGGCCAGCAACTCAGCGCTCAGCTGCTGAAATCAGCCGGACAAAGCTTAGATGCGAAGCTTACACAGCAGTTTTTACTAGGGATTGGTCTGTATCCGCCAGGCTCAGCGGTAAGGCTGAAATCCGGTAAACTGGCGTTGGTGCTGGAGAATCATCCGAAGTATGCCGACAAACCCAAAGTGAAATTGTTTTATCACAGCGTGCACCGGCATCATCTGCCAGCCAAAGTGTTGGACTTGGCCAAACTGCCGGAAGAGCAGATTATCGGAGCCGCCGATCTGAGTGAATTCGCTCTCGACCTGCGGCAGTACTTTTAAGGCATTGACTTTAAGCGGTAAGACCATTCCGACAAAGCTTCCATACTAAACAGCTGCCGGCCAGTTTGCAGCAGCACATAGTTCGGTGTGATTTCTTTGATTTGAATATCCGCGGTGATCCACTGACCTTCCTGCAAATCTTTACCATTGACTTTGACCCAGCGTTGCTTGGGTTCAGTAGCATAGACATGCGCTTCAAAACGCAGCGGCGCTATCTGACGTTGCAAAGTGTCATCGAGAGTACGAATGTCGCGGGCCGGCGCGGCATGTTCAGTCACTTTGGCCTGACGGGTTGTGCCATTAGCGGCCTCCAGCGCATATTGGAATTTATCTTTTAATTCCTGCGGCACGTCATCGGCACTGAGTTCAGGCTGTTGTGGTGCAAGCTCTGCAACCGGTGCATCAGGATCTGCTTCCTGCATCGGTGTGCCCTCGTCAAACTGCTCCAGCACTGCGACTTGTTCGTCCAGGCTCTGCCCTTGCGATTCGCCACGTTCGGCGGAAATCACCAGCTGCTCCTCTTGCGCTTCTGCAGTCGGCACCGCGGTCAAATCACTGAGAATAAGGCCAGGATTTGCCGGCGGCAAAGCAGGAGTGCTGACCGCAACAACAGGGGCTGGCGCGATAACGGGCTTGGGTTCAGCGGCAGGTTGCTGCGTCAGCCAAAATGCCAGCGCAAAGCCAAGCCCCAACCCGCACAGCACCAATAAAGCGATGGCCAGATACTGCCAGCCGCGCCCCGGCGCAGCCTGCACTGCGGCGGTGTCCACAACGGTCTGATTTTGCTGTTTCAGCGCATCCATTAATAACGACATAAAAAACCCGGACTCCGGTTAAACTGAGGTTTGTAACCATAACAACGACAGACTGACGCCAAGCGCCAGACACAACACAAACAATAATGGCCAAAGCCAGACCGGCAACGCCGCTTTGCTGGCTGCCGGCTTAATAGCCAGAATTTCAGCGGCGGCCAATTCAATCAGCCGGCCATCAACCTGAGCTTTTTGCTGACTGTAGCCGCCGAGCAAAGCGCGGTCGCATAGCAGGTTTAACAGACGCGGAATACCACCGGAAAATTCAAATAATTTTTTCAGCGCCGCTTCGGTAAACACCGGTCTGCTGCAACCGGCGACCTGCAACCGGTGTTCAACATAATACTTCACTTCAGGCAAGGTCAGTGGCATTAAGTGGTATCGCGCCGTAATGCGCTGTGCCAGCTGACGTAAATCCTGGCGTTGCAATAACTGCTGCAGCTCCGGCTGACCAATTAAAATCACCTGCAGCAATTTCTTGGTATTGGTCTCCAGGTTGGTCAGCAAACGCAGCTGTTCCAGTACAGCAGGTTGCAAATGCTGGGCTTCATCGATAATGAGAATGGTATTGATACCTGCCTGATGGTTTTTTTGCAGTTTGCCGGTGATTTTATCGGTCAACAATTTCAGACTGGCGTCTGTTTTTTTGTAGCGGATCTTCAGCTCATCGCAGATCGCTGCCAGCAGTTCCAGTTCCGACAAAGTCGGATTGAGGATAAAAGCAACCTGAGTATTGGCCGGCAACTCCGCCAGCAAACAACGCGATACAGTCGTTTTACCGGTGCCGACCTCACCGGTCAGCAGGACAAAACCGCCGGCCTCGCCCAGCCCATAACGCAAATGCGCCAGCGCCTCAGTGTGGCGACTGCCCAGATACATAAATTCAGGATTCGGCGCAATGGAAAACGGCTGGCTGTTCAGACCAAAAAATGCGGTGTACATGGCTTCCTGCTCAGACCTGGAGCGCAATTGTTGCTGGAGCGTTATAATGGCAAAAAATCACCTGTCAGGAAAGCGTGTGAAGATTTATCTTGTCGGCGGCGCCGTGCGTGATGCCTTATTGGGACTGCCGTGTCAGGACCAGGATTTTATGGTGGTTGGCACCACACCGGAGCAAATGCTGGCCGCAGGTTACCAGGCGGTAGGCAAAGATTTCCCGGTGTTTATCCACCCCACCACCAAACAGGAATACGCCTTAGCGCGCACCGAGCGCAAACAAGGCCAGGGTTATACCGGCTTTGCCTGTTATTACGCGCCGGATGTGACCTTAGAAGAAGACCTGCTGCGCCGGGATTTGACCATTAATGCGATGGCACAGGACCCGCAAACCGGTGTCATCACCGACCCTTATGGCGGCCAGCGGGATTTAGCTGGCAAAGTACTACGCCATGTCTCTGCTGCTTTTGTTGAAGACCCACTGCGGGTATTAAGAGTGGCGCGGTTTTACGCCCGCTTTGCCGACCGTGGTTTTACTGTCGCGCCGGAAACGCTGGCGTTGATGTGTGAGCTCAGCCGCAGCGGCGAATTGCAGCACCTGACCGCCGAACGCGTCTGGCAGGAAACCGCCCGCGCTTTACTGGAAACTACACCCGCTGCATATTTCGAATTGCTACAACAAGTGGGCGCACTCGAAGTGCTGATGCCCGAGTTATCAGTATTATGGGGCGTGCCCAATCCGCCGCGCTGGCATCCGGAGATTGATACCGGCGTACATTGTATGTTGGTGTTGCAGCAAGCCGCAGTGTTATCACCACGGCTGGACGTGCGCTTTGCCGCGCTCTGTCATGATGTCGGTAAAGGCCTGACGGCACCTGAGCTCTGGCCCTCGCATCACGGCCACGAACACAGCGGCTTGCCACTCATCGAAGCGATGTGTCAGCGACTGCGCATTCCGAATGATTGCCGAGATTTAGCCTTGCTCGCCTGTGAATATCATCAGCTGCTGCATAAAGCATTAGAACTGCGGGCGGTGACAATATTGAAACTGTTTGATGGTATCGACCTGTGGCGTAAACCTGAGCGGCTGGAATTGCTGCTGACTTGTTGCATCGCCGATTTACGCGGTCGTACCGGTTTTGAGCAGGCGGCCTATCCGCAAGCAGAATATCTGCGCAGCTTAGCCGCAGCAGCGCGCGCTGTGGATATTAAAGTGCTGGTCGCTGCCGGCCATAAAGGCGAAGCGATGAAACAAGCAGTAGCCGCAGCACGGCTGGATGCAGTGCAACAACAGATTTCTTCTTTAAGGAAAATAGCCAATGAACAGGCGTAAATTTTTGCTGGCCGGTACTGCAGTGACCGCCGCCAGTGTGGCGGGACTTTATTTGGCCGGCAGCCGCTTTGTCGCGGATCTGGCAGTTTTACAATCTGAACTGCGGCAAATGACCGGTAAAACCCTGCACAGCAGCGGTAGCTGGAATGCCAGTCAAATTTTTCAGCATCTGGCACAAAGTGTGCGCGGCTCTTATCAGGGTTATCCGCAACAGCGCAGCTGGTGGTTTCAGCACAGTATTGGCCCGTTGGCATTGCAAGGCTTTAAAGCCGCCGGGGCCATGCGTCATCCGCTCGATGAAGCCATCCCCGGTATGCCGGATTTAGATGCGGCTTTAGATCCGCAAGCCGCGTTGACCGACCTGTTAAAAGCGCTGGATGAATTTGCCGCGGCTACGACGCTGGCGCCGCATTTTGCTTATGGCATGCTGAGCCATGCTGATTTTCAAGCGGCCCATCAGCTGCATATCCGCCAGCACCTGAGTCAAATTACGGTGGTTTAAACCGGCCCTCATAGCAGGAAACCGGCTTTTCTCAGCTTAAACTACGCCAAAAACAAAGGGCAGCCAAAGCTGCCCTTTTAGTTTTATCACACGGATTAAACCGCTTCGAGTTCCGCCTGACGGATCATGTCTTTCTGGTGATCTTTCGCCAGTAACACATAAATCGACGGCAGCACAAACAAGGTGAAGATAGTACCAATGGTCATACCGAACACCAGAACTATACCAATCGAATTGCGCGCTTCGGCACCAGCCCCTTCCGCGAAGATCAGCGGCGTATGACCGGCAATCGTCGCGATACTGGTCATCAACACCGGCCGTAACCGCAGTACCGAGGCTTCACGAATAGCATCAATTTTGGCGCGGCCCTCTTCCTGCAGCTTGTTAGCGAACTCAACCACCAAGATACCATTACGGGCAATCAGGCCCACCAGCGTCACCAACCCAACCTGCGAATAGATATTCAGCGTGCTGCTGATAGCATCGGTCCAATGTGGAATAGGTGCATACATTTTCCAGAAGGTGAAAATCAAAGCACCAAACATCGCCAGCGGCACCGAACCCGCCAGAATCACAATAGGGTCACGGAAGCTGTTGTATTGCGCCGCCAGCACCAGGAAAATCATCGTTAGTGCGGTCAGGAACGCTGGCAGGAAAGTGTTGCCTTCACGCTTCAGCTGCCGGGATTCACCGGTGTAATCGATGGTATAAGTCGCAGGCAAAATCTTGCGTGCTTCGGTTTCCATGTACTTCAGCATCTCATCCAGCGAGCCCGCGCCAA
Organism: uncultured Chromatiaceae bacterium; assembly: GCA_946482325.1. Next base: position 31,452 of record CAMLRA010000022.1, read on the forward strand.
CACCAGAGATTTTCACTGCGTTCAGCTGCTGCATCCGGTTAATCGAACGCGGCACAGTCGAGTGCGTCAAAGTGGCAATCTGATCAAGCCGGATCATGCTGTTGTCAGGCCCGGTGATATACAGTTTGGTCAAATCGTCCGGCGTTAAGCGTTCAATCCGCTTTACTTGCGGGATCACTTTATAACTCAGGCCGTCTTTGTTAAACCGGTTGACCCAGCCACCGCCAAGCAGGATGCCTAAATCCTGCGTCACGGTCCGCATATCGAGCCCCAGGTCGGCAACTTTTTCGCGATCGATATTGAGCTGATATTCCGGCTGGTCAATTTTCATGTCCAGCATCGGCGGGAAGAAAAACTTACCGCTCGCAGTGAACGTCTGCTGCAATTTTAAGGCGTAGTCATAGATTTCCCGACTGTCCGCAGTTGACGCAATGACAAATTCAATCGGGAACTGCCCACCGCCAGGCAATGAAGGCGGCGTGATCGGCAGGATCCGCACCCCGGCAATTTCGCTGAGCTTCTGCTGCACGTCCGGCAGAATTTCCGTCGTGGTGCGATCACGCTCTGCCCATGGTTTAGTCACCATGCCACTAAAGCCACCAGTCGGGAACGTGATCTGGAAAGTGAAGTCAGTCTCTGGCACGCTCATAAAGACTTCATTAACTTGCTTACCGTAAAACGATGCCTGATCAATGGTCGAATTTGCCGGCGTGTCGACAATACCAAAGATAACGCCCTGATCTTCCGTAGGCGCCAGCTCTTTACTAGACATCACATACAGCGGTACCACACAGAGCGAAATGAAGCCCCAGAACAGGTAAACGCCGACACGATTTTCCAGCGTAGCATTGAGTTTGCGGCTGTAAAATGCCGAAAAGCGGTCAAAAATCTTCGACAGTGGTGCTTTGATTTCGCGGTGTGGAGACAACATCCGCGATGCCATCATCGGCGATAAAGTCACAGCGACGATAGCCGAGATTGTCACAGCGCCGGCCAGCGTAATGGCGAACTCACGGAATAAAGTCCCGGTTAAGCCACCTTGCAGACCGATTGGGATATACACCGACATTAAAGTCACTGTCATCGCGAGGATTGGGCCTGCGAGTTCGCGTGCGGCCACCAGCGATGCATGAAAGGGTTTTAAGCCTTCCTGAATATGCCGCTCGATGTTTTCCACCATCACAATGGCGTCATCGACCACCAAACCCACTGACAACACAATCGACAACAAAGTCAGCAGATTCAAAGAGAAGCCGCAAAGCTGCATGATAAACACAGCACCGATTAACGATAATGGGATCGCGACCAGCGGAATCAATACCGACCGGCTGAAGCCCAGGAACAGGAAAATTACGATAATGATGATAATCAGCGTTTCAGCCAGGGTTTTAATGACGTCCTGAATAGCGGCATCAATATACTTGGTGGCGTCGTAAGAGACTTCACCTGATAAACCAGCCGGTAAATCCGCTTTGATTTTCTCCATCTCAGCGGTGACATTGCGAATAACTTCCAGACTGTTGGCATTCGGCGCCACAAACACGCCCATAAATACCGCAGTCTGACCAGAGTAATTCACTTCGACACTGTAATCATCGGCCCCCAACACGACATCGGCGACATCAGATAGCCGGATCACGCCGTCGGCGTTTTGCCGCACGACAATACGGCGAAAATCTTCGACATTGGTCAAACCTGCATTGGCATTCAGATTGACCTGAGTGTAACTGCCTTTGGTCTGACCGATAGCAGCCTGCACGTTCTGTGCTTGTAGTGCTGCACGGATTTCAGCCGGCGTCACGCCAACCGCTGCCATCTTTTCCGTCTTCAGCCAAATCCGCATCGCAAAAGTACGGCCACCGAGGATCTCTGCTTTTTGTACACCATTCACTGCAATTAATCGTGGTTGTACTGAACGGGTCAAAAACTCGGTGATTTGGTTTTGCTCGAGAATGTCAGAGCTGAAACTTAAATACGCCTGCGCAAACTGGCTGTCAGCAGCTTCAATCACCAAAGACGGCACTTCCGCTTCTGGTGGTAATTCGCCCCTTACCTGATTCACTTTGGCACTGATTTCAGTCATTGCCTTTAACGGATCATAATTCAACAGCAGGTGCGCCGTAATAGTCGACACGCCCATACTACTTTGTGATTCGATGTAGTCGATGCCGCCTGCTGACGAGATGGCCCGTTCAATCGGCGAGGTAATAAAACCGCGGATCACATCAGAGTTGGCACCGATATACACTGTGGTGATTTTGATCACCGCGATATCGCTGCGTGGATACTGCCGCACAGATAAGCTGCTGAGCGACTGAATACCAGCCAGCAGGATCAGCAGACTGACGACGATGGCCAGTACCGGTTTCTTAATAAAAATATCGGTAAATTTCATAAAAACCTGCCTGTGGCGCCTTAACTGTCAGTGGGCGTTGGATTGGCTTTGAATTCCGGTGTTGGTTTACTGCCAATCACCACAGCCTGGTTATTAAACAACTTAAAGGCGCCGGCACTGACCACTTTCTCACCGGCCTTTAAGCCTTTGGTCACCTCAATAAAGTCACCGAGCGCTTTGCCCGTCTGGATAAACTGCTGACGCGCTACCAGTTTGCCGTCCTTTTCATCGACAACGAACAAGGTATCGCCATAAGGCGCATAAATGATGGCAGCAGCCGGTACAGCAAGGACAGCATGTGGGTCACTGAGGGTCACAGTGGTAGTTACCGCCATGCCTGGTACCAGTGATTTGCTGGCGTTATCCAGCGATGACTGCACTGTAACGTTACGGGTTTCCGGGTGGATCTCTGTACCGATAGCGGTAACAAGACCTTTGACTACCTGATTATCACGACCACCAGTTGCCACTTCAACCGGTAAACCGGTATTCATCTGACTCAGCCAGTCCTGCGGGACCGGGAAATTGACCCGCACGCGGTTTGTGGCCTGCAGCGACACAATGGCGGTACCAACCTGCAAATCAGTGCCGAGGTCCACCTGGCGGATACCAACCCGGCCATCAAATGGCGCGCGGATCAGTTTTTTCTGTAATGTAGCGTTTAAATCGTCAACATCGCCCTGCGCCGATTCGACTTGTTGCAAGGCGGTATCCAGCTCACTCTGACTGGCCAGTTTGTTGGTTTTGAGCTCTTTGATGCGCTGGTAGCTGGTTTTGGCAAGTTTTAAGCGGGCTTGCGCCGCATTTAACTGTGCAGCTTCGTTAATCGATTCCTGCTCAATCAGTACATCGCCCGCTTTAACTTCAGCGCCAGACTGAAAGGTAATCCGCTTCACTTTGCCCGGTACCTGCGCAGAAATCATGATGCCTTCATCCGCTTCCACAGTGCCAATAGCGGTGTAGGTATTAGGCCATTGTTGCTCAGCAGCAACAAAGACAGAGACGGTTTCCGGTGGTTGGACCTGGCCACCACCTGCAGCCATCACACTAAACTGGTCCATTTTGACGGCCACGACGGTGCCGACCAGCACAGCGGTGATCACAAGAGACATCAACACAGGTTTCAGGATTTTCATATTAAGAGCCAAGGTTGCGTTATAAGGGGGATGTGTCAGGTGATTTCAGGACTCCTTAGGAAACCACCGAAAAACACCTGTATAAAATAACACGGTTTGTCCGACTCCACGACAGAGAAACGCGCAAAAAGTCGGCACAGAAATGTAAAAAGCTGTTAATGACGTCGCGAATTCAGCAACAGCAGGCAGGACGGACCAGCACAGCATCAGAATGCAAAGGGCACAATCCATAGCTTTTGTGGCACCCGGTAGGCTTGCCATAAGTCAGCGTAACGCTGCTGCAGCACCGGATGTAGAGTGTCAGGCGCCAATTCAGCCAAAGGTTGCAGTACAAAAGCGTTGTACAGAATCTCAGCACGTGGCAATTCAACAGGTTCGCTGCAAATCAGCTGGTCATAGGTCAACAGATCCAGATCCAGACTGCGGCCACAATACTTCACGCCATCCCGCACCCGGCCATAATTGTCCTCAATTTGCTTACACAAACTGACAACTGCGGCGACATCCAGATGCGTGTCAGCGCCAACCACCAGATTAAAAAATGCGTCGCCAACAAATCCGACGGCTTCACTTTCGTACACTGAAGACAATAACAACGGCCCAAAGGCTTGTGCCAACTCGCGGACTGCACCACGGATATTAGTTTCGCGCTCGATGTTACTGCCAACACTGATGTAAATTCTGGCCATCAGTGACGGCTCCGGACAATGCGGACACCGACTGTTTGCGCCGCAGGGACTGCACCGGGCTTGTCGACCTGAACCTGCACCCGGCTGGTGGCAAATTCCTGCAACAACATGGCGGCGATGCGTTCAGCCAGTGTTTCAATCAATTCAACTGGTTCAGCCTGAACCAGCGCCGTCACGCGCTGGCACACCACCGCGTAATCCAGCGTCAGGCGCAAATCATCGTCGTTGGCAGCGGCGCGAATGTCGGTGGTCAGTTCTAAATCAAAAAACAGCCGCTGTTGGATGGTTTTTTCCCACTCGTAAACGCCGATCACAGTATCAATCGCCAGTTGTTTGACAAAAACGATATCCATCAGATTATTCCGCTGTTATAAAGAGACTGGAGATTCACAGGCTGGTCGGATAGGCAAAGATATGAAAAGTCTATAATCTGAGCGCCTTGCCTCCGGCCCCGCCGGTAAAGGCAGATCTTAACGCAAAATCAATAACTGAGGAACTTCATTAATGACCCCGCTGATTGGCGGGATGATGCTGTTAGCCTATCTCTGTGGCTCAGTGTCATCTGCGGTGATTGTTAGCAAATTATTTCGCTTGCCCGACCCGCGCCTGCACGGTTCTGGCAATCCCGGAGCAACCAACGTCCTGCGCCTTGGCGGTACCCTGCCCGCTGTGCTGGTGTTAGTGTTCGACGTACTCAAAGGCACTATTCCGGTCTGGGGTTCTTATTTCCTGAAAATCGAAGCTTTTTATCTCGGCATGATTGCGATTTGCGCCTGTCTCGGTCACATCTATCCGCTGTTTTTTGGCTTTAGAGGTGGTAAAGCGGTGGCGACGGCTTTTGGCACTATGATGCCGATAGGACTGGATTTAGCAGGTTTATTGATCGCCACCTGGATCATTTTGATTGGTGCGACCGGCTATTCTTCATTTGCCGCGATAGTCACAGTGAGCCTTGCCCCCATTTTTACTTGGTTTATCAAACCCTTGTATACAATCCCGGTATTAATGCTCAGTATTCTGATTGTGTTCCGTCACCGGCAAAATCTACTGCGACTGTGGCATGGCACTGAATCCAAAGTCTGGGATAAAACCAAGCGGCCAAAAGAATAAAAACGACAACAGAACATCACCCGCCGGTCAGCGGCTGAAGCAAAAAACGCCTGTGATACCAGGCGTTTTTTTAATTCCGAGGTGTTTGTCAGACCGGTGGCAATTGCTGCATCGGCCAGCGTGGTGTCACGCCAATCGACAAATCCTGCGCTTGTCCGGCCCTAAGTCGCTGCCAGCCAGCGTACGCAATCATGGCACCATTATCGGTGCAGAATTCTTTGCCCGGATAAAACACTTCGCCTTTTTGTGATGTCATCAGCTCGGCCAGTTGCGCCCGGAGCGATTGATTGGCACTGACACCGCCGGCAACCACCAACCGTTTCAGGCCAGTTTCTTTGAGTGCCCGGCGACATTTCAGCACCAGCGTATCGACGACGGCTTGCTGGAATGACGCTGCGATATCCGCCTGGACCTGTGGCGTTTTACCTTCAGCGGCTATCACATTGGCCGCAGCTGTTTTCAGCCCGCTAAAGCTGAAATCGAGACCAGGCCTGTCGGTCATCGGTCGCGGAAACGGATATTTTTTCGCATCACCCTCAGCCGCGAGTTTGGCCAGCAACGGCCCGCCCGGATAATCCAGCCCCATCAGTTTGGCGGTTTTATCAAAGGCTTCACCGGCGGCATCATCGATCGACTCGCCGAGCAGCTGATATCTGCCTATGCCATCGACCCGCACCAGCTGTGTATGCCCGCCCGACACCAATAAAGCCAGGAACGGAAACTGCGGTGCGTTGGCTTCCAGCATCGGCGCCAGCAAATGGCCTTCCATGTGATGCACCGCCAATGCCGGCTTGCCCCAGGCAAATGCCAGACTGCGGCCTATAGCTGCGCCAACAAGCAGAGCACCAGCCAGCCCGGGGCCTGCGGTGTACGCAACACCATCAATAGAACTGGCATCACATCCGGCTTCAGCCAAAGCTTGTTTGACTAGCGGCAGGGTTTTTCTGATATGATCACGACTCGCCAGCTCAGGGACTACACCGCCATAGTCGGCATGTAATGGGATCTGGCTGTAAACAATGTGGCTCATCAGGCCTTTTTCTGTGTCAAAGATCGCAATTCCGGTCTCATCACAGGATGTTTCAATACCTAAAACCCGCATGAATGTCCTCTGGCAACAGGCCCAAAGCCGCGGATTGTAACGGTTTTAGCCAATCAGCACCAGTCATCGACCAAATCGCTTTACTTTATCGTCGCTCTTTGAGTAAAATGCCGCACCATTTTTAAACGTATTGGTTAGCCGCTGACCGGGTCGCGGT
>CAMLRA010000023.1 GCA_946482325.1 uncultured Chromatiaceae bacterium
GTTTGTTTACCGTACTGAACAAACTCTTTGGTGTCACAGTCACAGAGCGCGCAGGCGTTGATGTCTGGCATCCGGATGTGCAGTTCTTTGATATCCATGATGAAAGCGGCGCGCTGCGCGGTAGTTTTTACCTCGATTTATACGCGCGGGCGAAAAAACGCGGCGGGGCCTGGATGGACGACTGTCAGGGCCGCCGTCATCGCGCCGACGGCAGCCTACAGCATCCGGTGGCGTACCTGACCTGCAATTTCAACAAACCGGTCGGTGGCAAGCCGGCGCTGTTTACCCATGATGAAGTGGTGACTTTGTTCCATGAGTTTGGCCATGGCTTGCATCATATGCTGACGCAGGTTGATGCCAGTGCGGTGGCCGGCATTAACGGTGTGCCTTGGGATGCGGTCGAGTTGCCGAGCCAGTTTATGGAAAACTGGTGCTGGTCGCCGGAAGCTCTGGCGATTATTTCCGGTCATTATGAAACTGGCGAACCGTTGCCACAGGCGCTGTTGGATAAAATGCTGGCGGCGAAGAATTTCCAGAGTGCGATGTTTTTAGTCCGTCAGCTCGAATTTGCCCTGTTTGATTTCCGGTTACACGCCGAATATGACCCGGCACAAGGTGGCCGGGTGCAGCAGCTGCTGGACGATGTGCGCAGCCAGGTGTCGGTCATTGTGCCGCCACGTTTTAACCGCTTCCAGCATAGCTTCAGCCATATTTTTGCCGGCGGTTATGGTGCCGGTTATTACAGTTACCTGTGGGCCGAAGTGTTGTCGGCCGATGCGTTCAGCCGCTTTGAAGAAGAAGGCATTTTTAACGCCGCCACCGGCCGTGATTTCCTGCATTGCATTCTGGAACGCGGCGGCAGCGCTGAACCGATGGAACTGTTTAAAGCCTTCCGTGGCCGGGAACCGTCCAATGCCGCGTTATTACGGCATATGGGCATCGCGGCATGAGGTCGCAGCGGATGTTGCGCTGTGCGGCCTGGTTGAGCTGCGGGCTGTGGCTTGCTGGCTGTAGCCCCGCACCAAACACGGGCGCCGCGGCGCCTGCTACTTCGAAGGAGCCTGTGATGGCGCAACTCCCTCCACAAGAAATTCCACCACAAGCAACGCCGGTTTCGGTCCCCGCCGCATCGGCCAGCCATGCCGCTGAATCTGAAGCATTATTTGCTGAGATTAAAGCCATGATCGGCACCGCTGCGGCGAGCGAGCCAGCGCAGTGTAAAAAGGTTGGTTTTGGCCATAAACCTTGCGGCGGGCCCGCGTCTTACCTGATTTATTCCACGCAAGGGCTGGATGAAGCCCTGTTGCTACAAAAAGTGTCGCGTTATAACCAGCTGATGCAGGCTGAACAGCAGCGGCTCGGTCTGGTATCGGACTGCGCTGTTGTCCCGGAGCCTGGCGTGGCGTTAGTCGGTGGTTTTTGTGTCGCCAGCGGCATTGGCGATACCTTCTGAAGGATCGGTGCAAAACCTGACAGGATAAGAGTCTGATGGTCGAACAATTTAGCAGTATTTATCAACGCGCTGCCGAGCGTAAAGGCGGTACCGCGGCGCTGGAGGCCTTATTAGGGCAGCCGCTCAGTCCCGCACAATTACAGCGTTACAGCAATGCCGACTGGCTCAGTGCCTTTAGCAAAAAAGTGTTTCAGAGTGGTTTTGTCTGGCGCGTCGTGGAGCAAAAATGGCCAGGTTTTCGCGAAGTGTTTTTTGACTTTGCACCGGAAAAAATCCTGCTGTTGTCAGATGAGATGCTGGCAGAAAAAGCCGCAGATCCACGCATTATCCGCAATGCCGGTAAAGTGCTGAGTATTCAGGCCAATGCCTTGATGATCCATGAACTGGAGCAGGAACATGGCTCTTTTGTCGAATTGATCGCGCAGTGGCCGGGTGAACGCATCATTGAGTTATGGGCGCTGTTAAAAAAACGCGGTGCCAGGCTTGGCGGCAATACCGGTGCTTATAGTCTGCGGGCTATGGGTAAAGATACTTTTTTACTCAGTCAGGATGTGGAAGCTTATCTGCGCGCTTATCAGGTGATTGACGGGGGCCTCAGCAGCAAGAGCAGCCTGAAGAAAATTCAGGCGCAGTTTAACGACTGGCAGCAACAATCCGGCCGGCCAGTACAGCAAATCAGCCAGATTGTGTCGCTGAGTGTCGGTGACAACCGTGTCGGTTTTAGCCGGGCGCAGGCGGATTGATGCAGAGCCAAACGACATTATTTCGCGCCGGACTGGAAGGCCCGCTGCAGGCAGAACTCACTGCTTTGCTGGCGCCTTTTGCGCTGGTGGAGTCTGAAGAGCCGAAGGGCTGGTTTCTGACGCTGCAGGATGGTGCTTTGGTGCTACGCAATGCCGAATTGCCAAAACAAGGCGATATTCTGGTCGATTTTGCCAGCGGCGCCTCGACTTACCGGCGCAAATTCGGCGGTGGTAAAGGTGAGGGCATTGCCAAAGCGGTTGGGCTTGGTAAAAAGCCACAGCTGCGGGTGATTGATGCGACAGCTGGTCTCGGCCGTGACGCTTTTGTGCTGGCAAGTTTAGGTGCGCACGTCACGCTGGTGGAACGTAATCCTGCTGTGGCGGCGTTATTGGCAGATGGCTTGCGTCGGGCGGCGCTGGACGCGCAAACCGCCGACTGGTTGCCAGCGCGGATGCAGTTGGTGCATTTGAGTGCGTTACAGGCGCTGAGCAGCTTGCCACCGGCCGATGTGGTGTTTCTCGACCCGATGTTCCCGCCACGGGAGAAGTCGGCACTGGTGAAAAAAGAAATGCGGGCTTTTCATGACGTGGTAGGCGCCGACGAAGACGCTGATGCGTTACTGGCACCGGCGCTGGCACTGGCGACCCACCGGGTGGTGGTCAAAAGGCCGGGTTATGCCGGTTTCCTCGCCGGGCAAAAGCCAACCATGAGTATTGAAGGCAAAAACAACAGATTTGATGTGTACGTCAACGCCGGTTTTTAGGGTGTGTTGATGTTTGGGAGTAAAGATGAGTGACAATCGTATAACTGTTGGCCAGGCCTTACCGGCGGCCAACTTTCAGCGCCTGACCGACAATGGTCTGGTGACTTTAACCACAGCACAGCTGTTTGCCGGCGAAACTGTCGCGTTGTTTGCCCTGCCTGGCGCATTTACACCGACCTGTAGTGCGGCGCATTTGCCTGGTTTTATCGCTTTAACCGAGCAGTTTTTTCAGGCCGGTGTCGACCGGATCTTCTGCACTGCCGTCAATGATGCATATGTACTGGACGCCTGGGGCAAACAACAACAGGCCGGGGATGTGCAGTTTATCGCCGACGGCGCCGGAGCATTTGCCAGCGCTATTGGCATGGCGACTGACAGCGGTGATTTTGGCGGCATCCGGTCATTACGCTACAGCATGTTGGTGGTCGATGGTGTGGTGCAGATACTGAATCTGGATGCGCCGAAAACGTTTGAAGTCAGCAGTGCTGAAGTGTTGCTGGAGCAAATCCGCCAACGCTAGTCTGCAACGGGATCCGCGCTATTAAGCCTGTGATCCCGTTCCCTTTTACGCCGGCGCCGGCTATGGCTATACTCGAGTTTTTATAGATCCAGCCGGGGAAATATTCAGTGCCGTTGTTACCCGCCATGCCCGCATTATCCTGGTTTAACCAACACCGGTTGCTGACCATGACTTTGGTCTGCCTTTTTCACCTGGCATTAAGCTGGCTGGGCCTGCAAGTCCCGTTTTTTAACGAACATATCAGCCTGATTTGGCCAGCGACCGGCTTTACCATCGCGGTGATTTGGCGGCTTGGTTACACCTACAGCATCGCGATTGCTGTCAGCGTCATTATTCTCACGATTTTCCAGGGCTTGCCGCTCGCCAGCAGTATTGCGCTTGGGCTGGGTAATGCATTGGGGCCTGCGCTTGCTGTGCGTTGTTTTGCCGCGAAAAAGCTGCGTTATCAGCTGGATAACGCACGCGACCTGATTTGGTTTTTGTTGTTCTCTATTGGAATTGGCACCCTGATTACTTCAGTCAACGGTGCCAGCCAGCTGTGGATCAGTGGTTACGTGAGCGATGCGTTGTGGTTTTCCACCATGCTGGCCTGGTGGTTTGGTGACAGCTTTGGTGTGCTGGTATTTGGTATTCCGTTGCTGTGTTTCCAGCGCAGTCAGTGGCATTTGGTTTCAGGCTGGCGGTTCTGGACTGTGCTGGGTTGTTCCGCGCTAATCGCCTTGTTAGTTTTCTGGTTACCCGATGTGTCCGACTGGTCACCCACCTTGTTGTTTGTGCCCCTGTTGATGTTGTTATGGACAGTACTGCGGCAAGGGCTGTGGGCGGCCTCGGTCAATGTAGCGGTGATCACCAGCCTTGCTGTGATTGGGACTATTCAGGGGCGTGGGATTTTTGCTGATCCAGAGCCAATGCAAGCCTTGTTCAGCATCAGCAGTTATATCCTGGTGATGACCCTGTTCAGTTATTTATTGGCGTTTTTGCAGCAATCCGGCGCCCGTACCCGTGACCATATTAACAGTGCGTTAGAAGGTTCTGGCCTGGGGATCTGGCAACTCGATTTACAGCAGGATTCGGTGCAGTTTTTTGGTCAGGCCGAAATGATGCTGGGCTATCAGAGCGCTGAGCTGGGCAGAAACTTCGCCAGTTGGGCCGATTTGCTCCACCCCGACGATGCTCTGGCCGCCCGCACTGCTCTGGTGCGGCATTTAAAAGGCGAAGACCCGCTGTATCAGGTCGAATTCCGCTTAAAACATAAATTGGGGCATTGGGTCTGGGTGCTCAGTCAAGGTCGGGTGATTGAACGGGATGCGCAGGGCCGGGCCAGCCGGATGGTTGGCAGCAACGCTGATATCAGCGCGCTGAAACAGGCCGATTTGGCGGTCAGCCAACTAAAGGATTTTTATGCAACAGTGCTGAGTAAAGTCGTCACCGGTGTCTGGGTCGGCGATGTGCGGCATCAGCTGATTTACGTCAATCTGGGGCTTAGCCGGTTGATGTCGATGACCGAAGCAGAGCTGCTGGAAAAAAATATCCTGACGGATTTTCCGGAACAAACACTGCAGCATTTCCGTCCGTTTTATTACCGGGCCATGCATGGTCTGACGCCGGTGCGGTTTGAAGCTTTGCCGATACAGACGCCGGGTGGCCGGCAACTGTATTTAAGTGGCTGGCTGGTACCGCTGCTCAAAGAAGGCCGCTTTGACGGCATGATCGGTACTGTCGACGACATGACCCAGCATCGCCAGTACGAACAACAAATTCTGCAACTGGCTTTTGTCGACCAACTGACCGGCCTGCCAAACCGGGCGGCCTTACAGGACAAAGCCAGAGAAATGCTGGCCGGCGCTTTACAACAACAGCAACAGCTGGCGGTTTATCACATCGATTTGGACCACTTCCAGCATATCAACGATTCGATGGGGCACGACACCGGCGATGCCTTGCTGAAACAAGTGGCTGACCGGCTGAAAATGCTGGCGACAGCACAGGATCTGCTGGGCCGGCCCGGTGGCGATGAATTTATTCTGATAAGACCAAGCCGCACCGAACACGATGTGTTGCAAACGGCGCATCAGCTGATTTTATTGATGGCCGAGGCCTTTGCGGTAGACGAGCGGATGCTGCAGGTCAGCCCCAGTATTGGTATCGCTTTGTTTCCACAACATGGCCTCAGTTTTGCCGAGCTGCAGCGGATGGCTGATATCGCCTTGTATGCCGCCAAAGCCTCAGGCCGGAACAGGTATAGCCTGTACAACCCGCAGATGTCCGAGTCGCTGCAAGATCGGCTGCAACTGGAGCACGGCATGCGTAGTGGTTTGTATGCCGGTCAGTTCAGCCTGCATTATCAGCCGGTGCAATCATTGGCAGATGAGCAAATCATCAGCGTGGAAGCCCTGCTGCGCTGGCAACATCCGCAGCTCGGTTTTGTCAGTCCGGCGCGGTTTATTCCGCTGGCTGAGCATTCTGGTTTTATTGTGGAGCTGGGCGAGTGGGTGTTACAACAGGCGTTAAAACAGCTGGCACGCTGGCGGCAACAAGGCCTGAATTTACGCGTCGCGGTGAACATTTCCACAGTCCAGCTGCGTCATCCGGATTTTATGCGTCAGCTGCAGCAGGCGCTGACTCAACATGGGGTACCGCCGGCCTTGCTCGAACTGGAGTTAACCGAATCTGTATTGGCCGATCAGGTCGAACAAAGCCGGTTGCTGCTGCAACAGATCCGTGGCCTTGGTGTGACGCTGGCGCTGGATGATTTTGGCACCGGCTATTCCAGTCTGGCTTATTTAAAAAGCTTCCCGCTGGATAAACTGAAAATCGACCGCTCTTTTGTGCGTGATTTGCTGACCGATCCTGATGACCGCGCCATCGTGCATTCGGTGGTGGTGCTCGGCCACAGCCTGGGATTACGCGTTGTCGCCGAAGGCGTGGAGCTGGCGGGCCAGTTGCATCAGCTGCGTGAGCTCGATGTCGACGATGTGCAGGGATATTTACTCAGTAAACCACTGCCGGCAGAGGAGCTGGAAAACTGGCTGCGCCGGGTGCATAGCCTCGGGTTGCCGCATACCCAGCCCGACCCGCAGTGAATGCTGCCGGTCATGGCTCTAATGCCCAAGGTATAGTTATGTAAAGCTGCTGCGGCGCCGGGCACCCTTTTCGCTAAAATAAGTCATAGCAGGCAGTTTTCTGCAAAATTGGGTGGCGATGTGGCGCAATTATTGTTAATCGATGACGACAAAGAACTGACGACGATGCTGGCGACCTACCTGCAACGGGAAGGTTTTCGCGTCGCAGTGGCGAATGATGGCCTGACCGGCCTGCAAATGGCGCTGGCACAGCAATACGACTTACTGGTGCTGGATGTGATGATGCCGCAGTTAGATGGTATCTCGCTACTGAAACGCTTACGTCAGGTCAGCGACAAACCGGTACTGATGCTGACGGCGCGTGGTGATGATATCGACCGGGTGGTTGGCCTGGAACTCGGGGCCGACGATTATGTGCCCAAACCTTGTTTGCCACGCGAGCTGGTCGCCCGCATCCGCGCTATTTTACGCCGGGTCCAGTTGCAACAGCAGCCGGATTTACAATTGCATGAAGGCCCGTTATTGCTGACACCGGCCAATCGCAGTGCGTCAGTTTACGGCCGGGCGCTGGAACTGACCGGTGCCGAATTCAGCCTGTTGTGGTTGCTGGTGAGCCAGGCTGGCCGCATTGTCAGCAAAGCGGATTTGTCGGCGCAGGGCCTTGGCAAAACGCTGTCGCAGTATGACCGCAGTATCGACGTGCATATTTCCAACATCCGCGCCAAACTTGGGCCGCGGCCAGATCAACAACCCTGGATCGAGGCCGTACGCGGCAAAGGTTACCAGTGGCTCAAATACAGTGCATGAGTACGGTTTATAAGGTGTAACTCCGATGGGGCAGTTGTTCTGGAAATTTCTGCTGGCGTTCTGGCTGGCATTGGTGTTGGCTTTTGGTGCTGTGTTTACACTCAACCAGCTGAGTCAGTCGCCGGAGCAAAACCGGGCGTTGCTGAGTCCACAAGGCCGGTTTTTTCTGCAAAATGCCCAGCAGCTGATTGATGCCGGTGGTGTGCCGCTATTGCGCACTTTAGTGCAAAACTGGCAGGACGACCCCATGGCACGGGAACAACTGCTGGTGCTGGATGCGACCGGCGCTGACTTGCTGGGTCGCGAAGTGCCGGCCGATATCGGACAAAATCCAAGGACCAAACATCTGGTCGTGCAGGCTGCCGGTCAGCCGTTGCAGCTGGTGCTGGTGAATAAAGACAATTTCTGGCAGCAACGCGCTTTTGCGATGAAGGAACGCCTGAGTCCACGTGATGCCGGTCCGCGTGAACGGGGCGGTCCGCCGCCGCTACCGCCGTTCTGGTTTCATCCGTTATTTCTGCTGATGGCAGTGATCGTCACCAGTATTGCCGCCAGTCTTGGCCTTGCCTGGTATTTTGCTGCGCCGGTGCGGCAGCTCAAAACGGCACTGAGTGAATTGCCGCAGCGACAATGGCAGACACAGCTCAGCAGCGAAATGACCGGTAGACGCGATGAATTTGGCGCGCTGGCACGTAGTTTTAATCAGATGGCGCAACAGGTGTATCAGGCCATCGTCTCGCAGCGCCGGCTGCTGCATGATGTGTCGCATGAACTACGCTCACCGCTGGCGCGCCTGCAGTTGCTAACCGGTTTAGTGCGGCAACAACCGGCCGATTTGGACGCAGCGCTGGATAAAGTCGAAGCGGAAGCGGCACGGCTCGACCAGCTGGTTGGTGAGATCCTGACGTTTTCGCGGTTAGAAAGCGGCGAAGTGCAGCCGCGGCTCGAAGCCGTGCCGGTGCATGAACTGCTGGATTCGATTTGCGCCGATGCCACGCTTGAGGCAGAAAACCGGCAGCAACTGCTGGTGCTGGTACAGAATCCGCGCGCCGTGGTGCAGGCCGACGCCGAACTGTTGTACCGCGCATTGGAAAACGTGGTACGCAATGCCATCAAATACGCCGGCACCGGTGCTTTTATCCGGGTCGACAGCCAGTGCCTTGGTGCTGAATTAGTCGTGCAGATCAGCGATAACGGCCCCGGTGTCGCGCCTGAATTATTACCACTGTTGTTTAACCCTTTTTTCCGTGCAGATAAAAGCAATGACGGTGTCGGGCTTGGCCTCAGTATCGCCTTACGTGCGGTTCATACCTGCGGTGGCCAGATCCGGGCAGAGAATTTGTGGCAGCCGGACGGCGCTGCAGCGGCCGGATTATTGGTGGAGATCCGTCTCCCTTGTCACTGCGGCAACGATTTGCCGTCGTAACGTTCCGCCGGTATTGACTGTCGCCGGCAGCGCATCACAGGAAGGCTATTTTGCGGTAAACCGCCTGATGATGGCTGAATTCGGCCGTTGCCGGTCCTCGTTACTGCGTTAACTTTACCTTCCCCTGACACATCTGAACGCCTTCCGGCTGCACTATTGCAGGACTTGGCGGCGGACACTGGGTCCGTCGTGACGAAGGAGCTATAAGATGCAAATACAAAGTCAGAGCCTGTGGGCCAACCGGCAGCAGCCGCCAAAGCTCAGTCAGGAACAAATCAAAGCCGATGCCGGGGCTGTGTTCCAAAAACTCGATACACAGCAAAAAGGCTATCTGGAACAGGCCGATTTCAGTGCGGCGTTAAGCCAGTTACAGCAATCGGCTGACGATGGGCAAAGTGCCGAATGGTTTAGTCAGCTCGATGCCGATCAGGATGGCAAGTTAACCAGCGATGAGTTCAGTACGTCGGTCTCCGAGCAGTTGTATAACGCACAGGGCAAATTTGGTGCGCCAGGGGGTGGTCCACAAGGCATGCCACCGATGGGGCCACCACCGGGTGAAGATGAAGGGAAAACTGTTGATGAGCTGAGTGCAATGGTGGAAGAACTCAGCAGCACCGACAGCAAAGCCGCTGCCGGGCTGCAATCAATCATTGACCAGTTCGACAGCGCTGATGCCAACAAAGATGGCAAAGTGACGATGCAGGAAGCACAGGCGCTGAAACAACAAAGTCAGGCATCGACAGAAAGCGCTACCACTGCAAGTACCGAAGACAGTAGTCAGCTGCGCTTACAACAAACCCTGATGCAGCTGATGAAAACTTATGGCGCTACTGCCAGTCAGTCGGCAGATAACCAAAGCTTATCCTTCAGCGTCTGAAGCCGGGCAGCAACAATCAATGTAAACATGATGTTTGATTGTTGCTGTAAATTTCTGAATTGTGGAGTTTTTTTCTGCAGTCACACCTGAAATGGCTGAAATTGCTGCGTTCTGACTTGCCAATCGCCTGAAAGGGCCAATACTTTGCACAAAGCATTGGTGAAATGCTTCGGTTTGATCCCTGAATGGATTTTGACAAGAGGTTGTTATGCAGAAGAAATTTTTGACCGCCGCAGTCGTTTTAGCTGTCGCTGCTTTTACCGCACCACTGACCCAGGCGCAGGAACAATGGGGTGTGTCTTTGTGTGAATACACCAAAGCTGACGATAAAAACCGTATCCGGAAACTGTTGTCAGATAACAAACTGAATTTACGGAAAATCTATGATGCCGTGCAATGTAACAAAGAGTCGCTGATTAAATTTGCCATGCGCAGTGATGCTTACGAAGTCGGTTCATTCTTCGTCAAACAGATGCCTGCCAAATCGTTACAGACTGAAGATCTGGAGAACTGGGCCAATGCCAATGGGATGGGCCAGTCCCCGCTGATTAACGATATCAAAGCCCGGATTGGTGCCGATTAACAGGCCTACTCCATCAGAACAAGCAAACAACGCCGGCGCATGCCGGCGTTGTTCTATTTGCCGCTATTTTCTTTAATGTCGCTATTGCCGCGCAACGTATTTCCAGCTATGCACTTGTAAGTGTCAGAACTAGCCGGAGATTGTGATGCAAGGTGTCGTATATACCGCATTGGCAGACATGGTGATTGAGCAGTTAGGTTTACCTGTATGGGAGCAAATACTGGATGCGGCAGTGTTACCGAGCCAGGGTATTTACACCGCAGGTGCCCGATATGACGATGCCGAATTATTACAGTTGGTTAGCTTATTGAGTCAGCACACCGGCATAGCACCGGCTGATCTGGTGCGAAGTTTCGGCAGCTATTTATTTT
The DNA here is from genome assembly GCA_946482325.1 of uncultured Chromatiaceae bacterium. Next base: position 10,628 of record CAMLRA010000023.1, read on the forward strand.
CTCAACTCTACGCGACTTTGCCACCAGATCTGAAATCCTGCCAAACATTGCGTGAATTTCTGCTAAAAATTGATTCGACTATCCACAAAGAAGTGAAGCGGGTTTATCCGGATTCGTATTTGCCAAGCTTTACTTATGACGACAGTAAGCCAGAGGAACTGATTATGTATTACCAGTCGCGCCGGAAAATGTGTTTTGCGGCAGAGGGTTTGATCCAGGGCGCCGCCCGCCAGTTTAATACTGAAATTCAGCTCAGCCACCCGGTTTGTATGCATCAGGGCGCAGACTGCTGTACTTTGATCGTTACCTTTACGGGTCAATCGTGAGCTCACCTGTTGATTACTCACGTGCCTGGCAACGGGAAAAGCTGGCACGTCAGCAAGCTGAACAGTTATTGCAGGACAAGACCCGTGAATTGTATGACAAAGTCCTGGAATTAGAGGCCAGTAAAAGGGAGCTGGAACAGGCTCATGAACAATTGCTGCAGACACAAAAACTGCAGGCAATAGGCCAGTTGACGGCAGGGCTGGCGCATGAAATCAATAATCCTCTGGCATTTTGCATAGCGGATATCCGCACATTAACCGGATATCAGCAGCGCCTGGCTGAGTTGCTCGAACTGATAGCAAAGGACTGTCCGGCGTCTCAAACCATACTCCGTCAGGCCAACGTTGCTTGGTTGAAAGCTGATTCGGCAGATATTGTCACTGAGTTGGAAGCCGGTATGGGGCGTATTCAACAAATTGTTGCGCAGTTACACCATTACAGTGCGTTTGGTCAGTCTGCCACCATGCGTATTTCACTGACCGAGCTGTTCTCTCAAGTGATACACAATTATCAGGCAGGACAGCTTGCCGGCATCGAGATCAATCAACAAATTTGTGATGCGTTCGTTGAAGTGCACTGTACAGAAATGGTCACAGCGCTGAATCATATTTTTGATAATGCAGTCAAAGCGAAATCGTCAAAAATAGCTATCCGGTGCCGGCGTTTGGAAGCTCAACAAGTGATCATTGAGATAGAAGACGATGGAGAAGGTATGTCCGCTGAAGTGCTGTCGCGGGTATTTGACCCATTTTTTACGACCCGCGATGTCGGTGCAGGCCGCGGGCTAGGCCTGACGGTTGGTTATGCAATAGTTCGTCAGCATGCAGGTTGGATTGAGTTTCAGAGTGAACCGGGTCTGGGGACGCTCTGCAAGATCACCTTGCCTTGTCTGTCTTCGTCAGAACCCGCATAAAAAACGCCGGCGACTGCCGGCGTTGAGATGCCACTGCGTGAATTAATAACCAGCTGCCTGGCCGTCCTTGCGCGACTCTGAAGCGCCAAAATACACGCCGCGCACCGGGTCTTTTTTGATTGCCTGATAACCACCGTAACCACCAAAGCCGTAACGGATGTCATGACCTTTTTGCATCAGCTGTTGCACGGTTTGCCATGGAATACCGCGTTCAACTTCGGTGTAACCGCCGTTTTGCAGGTACATATCGGCGTTGTCGGTGGGTTCAGTGTTCCCCAGATGCTGCCAGCGCGCGGCATCGCCGGCTTCCTGCAGATTCATGCCGTAATCGATCATATTAACGACGATCTGCACATGACCTTGCGGCTGCATCGCGCCGCCCATCACGCCAAAGCTCATATAGGGCTGATTATCTTTGGTGATAAACGCCGGGATAATGGTCTGGAAGGGCCGTTTGCCCGGTGCATAGGCGTTTTGATGTTTCGGATCAAGCGAGAACATCTGACCGCGGTCCTGAAAGCCAAAACCTAAACCCGGCACCACGACACCCGAACCCATGCCACGATAATTACTCTGAATTAACGACACCATGTTGCCGTCTTTGTCGGCTGTGGTCAGGTAAATGGTATCGCCGGTGTACAGGTGCGGATTACCGGCATCAACGCGCTGCGCCGCCTTAGGTCCAATCAGTTTGGCGCGCTCTTTGCCATAGGCTTCGGAGATCAGCTCTTTGACCGGCACTTTGGCAAAATCCATATCGGCGTAAAATTTGGCGCGGTCTTCAAACGCCAGTTTCTTCGCTTCAATTAAGGTATGCAGGCTTTCAGGACTGTTAAACCCCATGCTTTTCAGGTCGAAATTTTTCAGAATTTGCAGCATTTGTAGCGCGGCAATGCCCTGACCATTAGGCGGCAGCTCCCAGACATCATATCCACGATAGTTCACCGATACCGGTTCCACCCAGGTGGAACTGTGGCTGGCGAAATCCTCATAACGCAGATAACCGCCTTCTTTTTGCATAAAGGCATCGATTTTTTTCGCGATGTCGCCTTGGTAAAACGCGTCACGGCCGCCGCTCGCCAGCTGTTTATAGGTATTCGCCAGTGCGGGGTTTTTGAAGATGTCACCGGTTTGCGGCCCTTTGCCATTGATGGTGAAAGTGCCTTTAAAATCGCCAGGTTGGCTGGATAAACGCGGTACTGAGGCGTTCCAGTAATAGGCAATCAGTTCAGTCACCGGAAAGCCGTTTTCGGCATAGCTGATGGCTGGCGCCAGCACTTTTTTCATCGGCAGTTTGCCGAATTTATCATGCAGACTAAACCAGCCATCGACTGCGCCCGGTACGCTGATCGGCAACATCCCCAGTGGCGGAATATCAGTGCGGCCGAGTTTTTTCACTTCAGCCTGCAGTTGCTCCAGCGTCAGGCCTTTCGGCGAGCGGCCAGATGCATTGAGGCCATAGAGTTTTTTGTCTTTCGCCGACCAGACGATGGCGTATAAATCGCCGCCGATACCACAGCCGGTCGGTTCCATCAGGCCCAAAGCCGCATTGGCGGCGATGGCGGCATCAATCGCATTACCGCCTTGTTTCATCACATCTAACGCAATTTGCGTTGCCAATGGTTGACTGGTTGCCGCCATGGCTTGTGTGGCGATGACTTCAGAGCGGCTGGCAAATTCCTGGCCTGTGACCCGGTCATATGCCTGACTGGAAGCCGCTGGTAATAACAGCAGCGGGATCAACAGAGATAATGGGGTTAAACGCATCGACGTATACTCCGTGAGCAAGACTGACGTTAGTTTAGTGAATCTGAAACTACTGCGAAGCTGGACTGATTACCAGATCACCGCGACCAAAACCCCGGCACCGGAGACAGGCCGCAGCACGGCGCATTGGTCATTCTGTCGGCAACTGGCATTATGAAGCACAACATCTTTAGCCGTCGTCCGAAGGAACTGATTCTAATGAGAAAGCTGCGCCGCCCTGATTTTCGTGTTGCCACACTGAGCCTGGCTCTTGTTGGCCTGACCGCTTGTCAGTCAACCGTCACACCACTTGACCCGCTGATTGGCGATACCGGACAGCCGCTGTCTGCTGTGGCGCAGGCGGCCGATGTTAAAACTTATGATTTAACGCTGGAGATTGACCCGGCCAACCAGAGTATCAGCGGCGTTGGCCGTACCGGTTTTGTCTTGCTGCAGCCTTCTGCGCAGGTCGAACTGAAGCTTGATAGTCGCTTCGTGATCGAAAAAATTGAAGTCGGTGGTAAAACCGCCACTTATCAGCGCAACGGTGGGGTGCTGAGCATCGACTTAGGCGGCCAGCACGCGGCTGGCAGCGCGGTGGATGTGGCGGTGTTTTATGCCGGCAAACCGCATGTGGCGAAAAACGCGCCTTGGGCTGGTGGTACAGTCTGGGCCAAGACGCCGGATGGCAAACCCTGGATAGCCACCGCAGTACAAGGCGAGGGCTGTGATTTGTTCTGGCCCTGTAAAGACCATTTTGCTGACAAAGCCGACTCGATGCGCATCCGGCTGACCGTGCCCAATGGCCTGTCGGCGGTGACCAACGGCGTATTGCAGCAAGTCACGCCGGTCGGCAAAGACAAGCAGCAGTTTGACTGGTTATTGTCGGTACCGGCCAGCGATTACAATATTGCGTTGAACATCGGGCCCTATCAGCGGATTCAGCACAGCTATACCAGCGTCAACGGCAGCAAAGTTCCGGTGGAGTTCTGGGCCTTGCCAGAAAATGCGCAGAAAGCTGAAGCTTTGTGGCAGCAGGATTTACTGCAACAAGTGCAGTGGTATGAACGCGTGCTTGGGCCATATCCCTGGGGTGACCAGAAACTGGGTTTTGTGGAAACGCCGCACCTTGGCATGGAACACCAGACTGTCAACGCCTATGGCAAAGGTTATAAACGTGATGACAACGGCTATGACTGGTTGGCGCAGCATGAAATGGCACACGAATGGTTTGGCAATCTGGTTACACATAAAACGCTGAACCATGCCTGGATCCACGAAGGATTTGGCCTGTACATGCAACCGGCATATGCCAAAGATAAGCTCGGCATCGCCGCTTATCATCATCAGCTGTATAAATCTTATCTGGGGCTGGTGAACTGTGACCCCGTGGTGCGTACCGGTACAGTTACTTCGGATCAGGCTTTTAATTCAGATATTTACGGTAAAGGCGGCTGGACGCTGCACACTTTACGCTATCTGGTTGGTGATACCGTGTTCTGGCAGGCCACCCGCGAATTGCTGTACGGCACGGCTGACACGGCATCTATTCCTTATCCCATCACGCCAAAATACCGCACCACCGAAGACTTTATTGCCATTGTGAATCGCTTAACCGGCAAAGATTATCAGTGGCTGTTTGATGTTTATCTGTATCAGGCGGCTTTGCCGGAGCTGATTGACAGTACGGCAGGCCAGGTGCGGACTTTAAGCTGGAAAGTGCCGGCGAATAAACCATTCCCGATGCCGGTGCCGGTGGTATTAAATGGTCAGCCAACCGTGCTGGATTTCAGCAAAGGTGCGGTGGTGCTCAAAGCGTCTGACCAACTGCAAATCGACCCGGAAATGCAAATCCTGCGGCAATTGCCGTTAATTGGTTTGTGCGAAGAGAACCAGCTGAAAGTAAAAAATAAACGCAAAGACTAAAGTCTGTGCAGAGAAAAAAGACGGCTGCGGCCGTCTTTTTTATTGCGTCAGGATCACCAAAACGCCGCTCCAGTCCAGGCCATAGCTGGCACCTTGCAGCGGTGCGATCTCTACACCGGTATAAATGGCTAAAAACGGAATGCCGGCAGCCACACATAAATCCCGCACGATTTCTGCTTCTTCGCCGTCACTGCCGCTGATCGCTGACATGCGGCCACCGCAGTCAAAATACAGCGCCAGCCGGCCTTGTTGTCCGGCGGCTTGGATTTGCGCCAGCAAACGCGTGGTGTTGTCGCGCGCCGATTGCAGCATTAGCGCCGGGTCACGGCGCATCAGCATCACTTGCTGGCCTTTGATAAAATCAGCTTCAAATAACATCACCGCTTCTTCGCCGGGCATCACACCCGTCATCAGCCGGGTCACCAGCTGTTGTTCGTCGCCGTCATCGCCAAGTGGCCTTGCTAAGGCCAGCGTGGTCACCGGCAGCGGTGCACCGCTCGGGCTGTGCTTTAAATGCCGCCATTCCTGACTGCCGGTCAGGCGGTCGAGCAGCGGCACTATCGGTTCCTGATCCAACTGATACAGATACTGGCCAAACACGTCGGTCACGGTAAACCGGCGGTCGGACAAAGGCACACAGCCATGCATAATGCAGCTTTCAACCTGAAATTGCCCGGCCAGCTGCAAGGCGCTGGCACTATGGCGACTGACGCCGTCACCGCTGAACTGCCAGGTCAGATTAAACTGCGGATCACCAATTAAACCGGCACCAAATAACGGCAGGTGTTTTAAACGCGGATGGTGGACCCCGGAAATCATCGGACCGGACGGCACCAGCACAGGCGGATTCTGCGCTGTGGCGGCAAAACGGATGGAGTCAAATAACACTAACAGGCAACGGCTGTCGGGCAGGCTGGGGAGTTGGCCGGCCAACACTTCGCCGGATAAATGCGGGTCGCGGTAAATATCCTGACTGGTCGCCAGTTGCCATTCCCAGTCGTCACCGGCCAGGATCACCACGGCGGCACAAGGGCCTTCGGTAACACATTGCTGCGCCCAGCACAGCCCCATCGCAGAACCGCCAACAACCGGCACCCAGTCGCCGAGCAGCTGCCGGATACCGGCATAAAAACCATGAGCGTCTAAATCGCCACTGCAAAAGGCCAAAGCCAGCCTCGGAGTGAGCTGAGTGGGCAGGTCTTTTAACGCGGCGGTGACGGCCTGAACACCGGCCTGAAAGGCCTGTACTGCGGTACTATTCCCGATTACGACGTGCATCTGATCCCTGATGAAAAACAAAATCGCTCTTCATTGTACCGGATTTTGTTTAAAAATCAGCCTGCTTTTTCAGATTTGGGCGTTGAAAGGGTACGGTTTGGCGCTGAAGGTGGGATTGAGAGTTCATTTAAATCGTTGCTTCGTACCAATAGCGGGCTTTTGGGAATGATAAACATTCGGGTTGAATCCGCAGCAAACGGCTCGGACGATTACACAAGACTGGGCGTCACACGCACGCCGTGAATACTCCCGGGTCTCGCAGACCTGTAGGCTCCTCTGCGGCGTTCCGGGGTTTTGCAGAGCAAAACCCGTTCAGTCGGCAGCAAGTCAGATGTCTGACTTGCTGAAATACCGCCTTCACCCATGCCGCAGAGGGTCTGCTTTTGTAATCATCCGGCCGTTTTGATAGTTCGATTGAATCTTCAATTTGTGCCACTTGCGGGCGATTATTAAACGCCTTGTACGGCGACGCTTTCGCTTGCACGTACCTACTGGCTAATTAAGATCGTAGGTACCGGCAAGCGCAGCGCCGCCGTACACAACCTGGTAAATTTCTGCAATTCGTTCATAGCAGTCTTCTACAATCCCCAACAAAGCCAGCGCCGGCAGCCGCGGAGTGAGCGATCAAGAGTGAGCGCGGGAGGCGCGAACGGGCGAACGCAGTGGTGGCGGTGTTGGCTTTGCCGCGATAACACCGCTTGTCGCTCTTAGCTGTCTTCTCAAACTCCAACAAATCCAGCATCGTCAGCAGCTGAATGAACGATTAGCGTGGGAGTAGTCAAACTAACAGTTGGCTGGCAATGCCGGCTTTCCCGCCATTGCGGGCTAAGCTGTTGTACTTAAAGCACGCCGGCGCTGCGGTGGTTGTAGATGCGGATAGTCATGATGATGAGTATGGTCGCGATCAGCGCTGATACGGCGTGGTGCATGACCAGATGACCGAGGAAAAAGGCCGGCACATCCTGCCAGCCCTCAATCAGCGTGAGCTTTAACAATAACAGTGCATAGGTCGCCAGATGCAGATATAAACCGGTGCGGAAAATCTGGCGAAAGCGCTGTTGCAGCGGCTGGCTTAAGCCGCTGCCAAACCAGCGCAGCGCCAGTAAAGCCGCAATACAACAAGCTAAAGTCACCAAGCCCAAACCTAATAACGAGGTTTTTGCGACTACTGCACTGGCCAGATACCAAGGTAACATCTTCAACACACCCTTCTGCTATTCAGTGATTTGGTTTACGTCCGCCAAAGAATTCCAGACCAAATCCGCGCTTTGTAAATCTTCGTCGGACAAGGCTTGGCCACTTTGCACCAGAATTTTCCGGCCTACGCCAGCGGCAGCTGCTGCCTGCATATCGGCGGCTTTGTCGCCGACCATCAGGCTGAGCGCCGGGTCGATGCCGAATTCACGGATCGCCTGAGTCAACATGCCCGGATTAGGTTTACGGCAGTCACAGTCGATATTGTACGGCACCAGGCCTTTTTCCAGATGGTGCGGGCAATAATAGACGCCGTCGATTTTGACGCCGTGTGCGGCAAATTGCTGTTTCATCCAGCTGGTCAGCACGGCGAAATCCTGCTCGTTGTAATAACCACGGGCAATGCCGGATTGGTTCGTGACGACAATCAGCAAATAACCGAGGTTTTGCAGATGGCGGCAGGCGTCAAATACACCGTCGATAAAATCAAAATGTTCGGGTTTAAAGGTGTAGCCGTGGTCGATATTAATCACGCCGTCGCGGTCGAGAAATGCGGCTTTGCGTAATGGCGTCAAAGTGCTTGTGTTCATCAGAGTCCTTCCTGGCGGATCACGTTGTCCAGCATCTGCCGGACTGCTTCCACAGAGATGTTTTCCATAATATGGCCACCTTTGACCCGGATGCCCCAGGGCAATTCGGCAGCAGTTTTGCCGGTTTGTGCTTTAAGTTCAGCGTGATATGCATCCACCACATATTGGCGATACAAATAAGGCCCGGTGCGGCCCGGGTTGCTGTGGCCATACAAACCAATCACTGGCGTACCGACAGTGACCGCCATATGCGCCGGGCCGGTGTCCGGCGCCAGCACTACTGAGGCTTGCTCCAGCAGCGCCAGCAGTTGTTTCAGACTGGTTTTACCAACCAAATCAATGATGTTGGTTTGCGCTTGCGCCTTGATGTCGCTGGCTAATTGCTGTTCCATCGGCGTTGGGCCACCGCACAGATACACACTGAAACCCTGCGTTGCCGCATAATCGGCAATAGCGGCATACCGCACCGGAAGCCAGTTGCGCTCGGCTTTGGACGCGGCCGGGCAAATCACCAGATGGCGCGAATTGGCGCTGCTGAGCTGAGCTTTGGCCCAGTCACGGTGTTCATCGGTAATAGGCATCTGCCACTGCGGTTTATCCTGCGGATTTTGTAAAAACGGCACACCGAGGTGGCGGGCAAAACCGGCAAAACCATCCAGCACATGCGGCTGTTGCTGCGGGGCAATGCGTTCGCGCATAAAAAGCGCATGCAGTTCTTTGGCACGCGACCAGTCGAAGCCGATTTTGCGCCGCGCCGGGATAAACAAAGAGGCGAGATTGGCGCGCAGCGCCACCTGCATATGCAACAGCACGTCAAACTGCTGACCTTTCAGTTTGCGGCGTAAATCGCTGTATGCGCCAAGCCCGAGTTTTTTATCAAATACAATCAGCTCAACGCCCGGCAGGTCTTTCAGTAACATCGCTTCAACTTTACCGATGATCCAGCTGATTTTCGCTGTGGGGTAATAACGCTGAATAGCCTGTACTGCGGCCACCGCGTGGCAGACATCGCCAATGGCCGACAACCGCAGAATACAGATGGAGTTCAGCGTGGCCGCTGCCATGTTTTGCCCGGACATCAGCGCTTATCCTTTGATTTTTTTGATAATAGCGCTGGTTGAACAGCCGTCGACAAACTGCAGCACTTTGACTTCACCACCGGCAGCCAGTACTTCACGTGCGCCGACGATAGTGTCGATAGTGTAATCACCGCCTTTGACCAGTACATCCGGTTTCACCTTCAGGATAAGCTGCAGCGGTGTGTCCTGCTCGCTTGGGTCGTCGCCAAACGGCAGCACCCAGTCAACCGAAGCCAGACTTGCCAGCACTGTGGCACGCTCATCCAGCGGATTAACCGGCCGGCTTTCACCTTTGAGGCGTTTAATCGACGCGTCGGAGTTTAAGCCCACTACTAAACGGCCGCCCTGCGCTTTGGCCTGCGCCAGATAACGCACGTGGCCGGCATGCAGAATGTCAAAACAGCCGTTGGTAAAGACGATACGCTCGCCATTTTGTTTGGCAAATTCAATGTGTTGCAGCGCTTTGTCAAAAGGCGTCAGGTAGACATCGCCTTGCGAGAACAAATGCGAATTCAGTTTCGCTGCCAGCTCCTGTGGCGACACAGTGGCAGCGCCTAATTTCGCGACAACGAGACCTGCAGCCAGATTGGCCATCTCCACCGCCTGCGGCAACGCCATGCCGGCACCTAACATGACAGCGAGAGTGGCGATCACCGTATCGCCGGCACCTGTAACGTCACTGACTTCCAATACTTGCGCCGGGAAATGATGCGTGTCGCTGGCGGTAATGAGCGTCATGCCCTGTTCAGAGCGGGTCAGCAGCATGGCCGCGATACCACAACGTTCCAGCAAGGCACGGGCGGATGTAAACATCGCCGCTTCAGAGCTGGTATCACCACCGGCTAAACGGAATTCAGACAGATTGGGTGTGATGATATCGGCGCCGCGATAGACGGCTAAATCGGCTTGTTTCGGGTCGACCAGCACATATTTACCGGCCGTTTTGGCCGCAGCGATAATGCGGCCGACGGCTGCCAGCGAGCCTTTGGCATAATCCGACACCAGCACATAATCATAATCCGGCAATAAAGCCGTGACCTGGTCAGCCAGCGCTTCGGCCTGCTGGCGGCTGAAGTTTTGTTCGATATCGAGTCGCACCACTTGCTGATGGCGCGAAATTACCCGCATTTTGGCGATGGTCGGATGCTCGTCCTGCGCCAGTAATTCAGAGCGGATGCCGTCCGCCGCCAAAATTTGTTTCAGACTGTCGCCGTTATCATCGCGGCCGATCAGGCCGAGTAAGCCAACATGGGCATCAAGGTGGGCAATGTTGCGCGCCACGTTGGCCGCGCCGCCGGCTTTATCTTCAATTTTGCTGACGCGCACCACAGGTACCGGCGCTTCCGGCGAAATGCGCTGGGTGTCGCCCTGATAATAACGGTCCAGCATCACGTCACCGACCACCAGAATACGCGCTTGGGACAAATGATTTAAGCGGCTGATATCAATCATCTTTATTCTTCTTTTTCTTTATTCTTGTCAGTTTGCCAGCACCAGGTCCAGCGCTTCACAAAGCCAGTGGCCGATAAACATATGCATTTCCTGAATACGTGCGGTTTCGTCGTAGTTGACGATAATCGGCAGCTGCGCGATGTCTTTGACTTTACCACCATCACGGCCGGTCAGTGCGACGGTAAAAGCGCCCAGCTCGTTGGCGGCGGCCAGTGCCAGATTGATATTCGGGCTTTTGCCCGACGTTGTCAGGCCAATCACCACATCACCGGGACGGACAATGCCACGCACCTGACGTTCAAATACAGTGTCAAAATGATAGTCGTTGGCATGCGCGGTCAGGATCGAGGTATCTGTCGTTAATGCAATCGACGCGAGCGGACCGCGTTCGGCTTTATAGCGCACCATAAATTCGGCGGCCAGATGCTGACTGTCAGCCGCGCTGCCGCCATTGCCCATCCAGACTACTTTGCCACCAGCCTGCAGGCAGGTGACCACTGCGTCCAGCAATTGCTGGCTTTGCGCCGCATATTGTTCGGCCACAGCAAAAACTTCGCGGTGACGGGCGAGGGCGGCGAGAAAACTGGCAGTCTGGTTCATGCGGTTTGTCCTTTCGAAATTGCTTCAGAGCGGCCTAACAGGCGGAAAATGTCTTTGAGTACCAACTGCAGGCCCGGTTCAAACTGCTGCTCTGGTTGCAGCGGTTTTTGCATGGCTTTGCGGCATTGTGCCACGATGTCGGCTTTGGCTAAAGTCGCCGGATAAATCAAACCGGCGGCAGCACACGCCAACACGCGGTCCGGCTGGTCGCCGGCGACCGGCACCGCCACGATGTTTTTGCCCAGCACTATGGCCTGGCCCATCATATCGCCGCCGCCACTGACAATCAGCGCGGCCTGGTTTAACAAGGTCATCAGTTGTTGGTTCGGCAAAGATTTAACCACGGTGACGCTGTCGGTCGAGGGCAACTCACCGGTGAAATTGCCGCCGGCCACCAGCAGTGCCGGTTGCTCGATGGTCGCGACAGCCAGCGCCGCCTGATAAAATTCTTCAGTTGCACTGCGGCCCTGGACCTGATGGCCACCGCCACCGGCAGCCCAGACGCTGTAATTTTTGCCGGCAAACTGGCTGTATTCAGCCGGTAATACCGTGTCCGGCGTGCTAAACACCGGACCGGTGAAAATCGGTTCATCTTTGTTCAGCAGGCGTAATTTAAAGCGCTCCAGCGCGGTCAGATCACCATCGACAAACTTAAACTGCACAATCCAGTGTGCATCGAGCGCACTTAACCGGCGCAGTGCAAAGCCTTTGGCGCGTTTTTTCTTGTGCTGGGAGACAAACACCACTTTGGCGCCAGCTTTTTTCGCCGCGCGCGCCTGCGACGCCCGGCCGGAACAATCGAAAATCACCACATCCGGTTTCAGTTCGGCAAGTAAGTTGTTGACGGCGGCTTTTTCTTTGGTGGCTGAGTTATTCAACAGATGCGTTTTAAACGGGCAGCTGGCCGCTGCTGGCGCATGTCGGTTCAGGACAAACTGAATATCCAATGTTGGGTCTGCCTGAATTAACGCTTCGGCAATGATCAGCGAACGCATATATTCACCGATGCCCTTGGGGCTCGAAACCGGCAAAAACACAATTCGGGGAGCGGCAGTTGTCATACTTGTCTGACCTTAGGCAAAAGTGCGGCCAGTATAACGGAAAGCCGATGCCGTTGCATGACCTCAAAACAGCAGTAAATGGCCGTCGCGTTGTACGTTGATGTGTAATTCCTGCTGGATGCGTTGTTGCCACTGTACGGCAATTTGCTCCAGTTCGCCGCGTTGTTGCAAAGTTTCAGCGGCTTGTTGCCAGCGGGCCACCAGGCTGGCGTCGGCATTTTTTGGCATGATGAGATACACATTGCTGCTGCGCAGTGTCAGCGCCAGTTTGGGAGCGGTTTGCCGATCAGCTTGCTGACGCAGTACATATGCGAGCTCTAAACTGTCACTGACAATAGCTTGTACCCGGTTACTGTTGAGCATTTGCAGGTTTTGCTGATGGCTGGTGACTGCAACCAGGTTCGTAAAACCCAACTGGATCAGGTAACTCTCCCGGACATCCCCGCGTACCACGCCGACAGCGCTGAGTTTGCGTAAATCGGCCAGACTTTTTACTTCCAGCTTGCTATGCGCCTGCAGGTAAATTTGCCAGCGTTTTTGCAGCACTGGCAACACCCAATGGAATTGCTGCTCTCGTTCAGCTGTGCGGGAAAAACTGAACAACAGCACGTTATCTTCATGTTGGGCCGTTAAGATTGCCCGTCCTTCAGGCATTAATTCCAGCGGAGTTTGGTCTTTTAGCTGGCGTTGTAATGCCTTGACTATATCAACCACAAAGCCGTCCGGTGTACCAGCCGGCCCGGCGAAGCTGGCCGGCGGTTCTTCGACAGTGATGATCCGCATCTCTGGCGTTTCTGCGCTACGGAGCTGCCATGACAAAACTAAACACAGACAGAGCAAACAATAACGCAACAACATCCAGTCTTCCGTTCTCAATTAAGCAACCTAATCGCAGTCTAGTCAGCGTTTAGTACTTCGGCAAAGTCAGTCGGAGTCGTTGGCTACTCGCATTTGTTGCCTTGCCACAAAATCCAGCACTGTGGCGTTGATGCAATAACGCGGTTGGCCGCCCGGACCATCCGGAAACACATGACCTAGATGAATACCGCTGACTTTGGCGCGAATTTCAATCCGCTGCATGCCATAGCTATTGTCTGGTAATTCCACCACACTGCCGGCCACAGGACGGGTAAAGGATAACCAGCCGCTGCCGGAATCAAAGCGGTCGCGCGTATCAAACAATGGTTGGCCGCTCAGTTTGTCGATAAAGACACCGTCCGGCGTGTTTTTAAAAATTTCATATTGTTTGCAAAAGCGGCTGTCGGTGCCTTTATCGAATGCGACCTCAAAGGCTTCTGAATCCCCGAGCTGGAAAGCACCAAGCGCCTGATAAAATTCTTTGGGGGTTAAATAACCCTGATGACCAAATATTTCTTTGCCATCTTGCAGGAAATACAAAGTCGGGGTGGCAAAAGTCGGGGTTTTCAGCTGCAAACCTTGCAGCTGGGCGCTGGTGCGGGTCGTGACCGGGATGGTGCCGCGATACTGCTGCAGCACGTCCTTGCGGAATTTTTCGCAATAGGGGCAATAACCTTCGGCTTCCAGCACCAAGAGTTGCTTGCCTTTCAGTAACGCGCTGTTGTCTGTTGCTGCGACAGCTGTCATTGCAAAGCGTACGCCAGTGCTGTGGTCCGGGCAATACCCATCCGGGTTTTTCACTAAATAGTCCTGGTGATAATCCTCGGCCGGAAAAAACTCAGTCAGTGGCTTAATTTGCGTGGTGATGGCGCCATATCCGGCAGCGCTAAGTAGCTGCTGATACTGCGCTTTGACTGCTTCAGCAAGCGCCTGCTGACTGGCATTTTGTACCAGAATGATCGAGCGGTACTGAGTGCCGATATCATTGCCCTGGCGATTGAGCTGGGTTGGGTCGTGATTTTCAAAATACACTTGCAGGATGTGGCGCAGCGATACTTTAGCAGGGTCAAAACTGACTTTGACCACTTCGGCATGGTTATCCGGGTCCATCCGGCGTGCTACTGCTGTAATGGCACGGTAAGTCGGTTCTACACCCTTACCATCGGCGTAGCCCGATACCGCATTGGTGACACCGGGGATGGCAGCATAACGTTTTTCAGCGCCCCAAAAACAACCGGCACCCAACACTATGCTGTCGCTTTGCATGCTGGCTTGTGTGGGGGGGGCGGGTGTTGCTGCCTGGGCGGGCAAGCAGGTCAGGGCGGAAACAATTGCAGCAATCAACAAGCGCATCACAGATCTCCGGTCTTTATCGTTACTAACTTATACGACAAGACCGGCCAAACAGCGCACTTTGTGCAGCAAGCCAACAATATTCCCGGATTGAATAATAGAAAAGCCCGCAAGCGGGCTTTTCTTATCGTGCTGTTGTTGCAGCCGTTAGAACTTATAACTGACGCCGAGGCGCGCTGCGCGTGGCGAAGCCGGCGTGATGTTGTTATTGCTGTGTGCTGACGCGTAATAGGTTTTATCGGTCAGGTTTTCCAGATTCAGCTGCAGGCGCAATGCCGGCAGTGGCGTGTAAAACACTGCAGCATCGACGCGGGTGAAACCTGGCAAAGTCACCAGATTGTCGACGGCTACAAAAGCTGAAGACTGACTAATCAACCCCAGACCAGCACCCCACTGGTCATTGATCTGATAACGGTTCCACAGCGAGAAACTGTGCTCAGGCACCTGGCTGAGCTGTTTACCTTTTTGTGCAGCAGGTGCCAGAATTTCGCTGTCCTGGAAGGCATAACCGGCAACAAAATCCCAGTGTGCGCTGAGTTTGCCGTTCATCTCAAACTCGACGCCATTCACCTGCTGACCGTCGACCAGAATAGAGCGGGTCGGATCGGCCGGATCAGTCACTGCCACATTAGTACGGTCGAGCTGATAAAGCGCGGTTGCCACTGACAGGCTGTCACTGATGTCCCATTTCACGCCAAATTCGTGGTTGATAAAGGATTCAGGATCCAGCGCAGCGTTGCTGATGGTCAGCGACGCCATTTGCTCACCGGCGCGCGGAACATAGGCTTTGCTGTAATTGAGGTAAACCGAGACATCTTCCACCGGTTTGTAAATCAGACCCGCGCGTGGCGACAATAAATCGTCCTCGCTCTCAATGACGCTGCCATTACGGTGGTTTTCCAGCTCGACCTGATAATCGTCATAACGTAAACCCAACACGGCCTGCCACTGTGGCGTGATCTCAATCTGGTCCTGCACATAGACGGCTTTGGCTTTGGCGTCGCTGGTATTGTCTGCGTCTGTGGCTGAGGCGCGGAACTGGATATTGCCGCGATAAACCGGATTGGCCAAAGTGACCGAAGCTGAAGTGGCATTGGCGCCAATATCAGTGAAATAACCGGTCAGGCGCTGGTTGTCGGTGTCTTGTTGGTTCAGCTCGGCACCCACCAGCATTTTATGCGTCACAGTGCCGGCTTTGGCTTCAAACGTCAGGTCAGTCTGATTCATCAGGTTTTGCCGCGCTGTGCTGCTGCTGTAAGCAGAGACTGCAACCCGGCCATTGGCTGGTGTATAAGCGCCCGGGAAGACGTTGCCATAAAACTTGTCGTAGTCGGCATACCGCGTCTGGTTCACCAGCAAAGCACCGCTTAAAAACTCATGGCTGAGCGTGGCCGAGACCGCATCCACTGTAGCGGTGGAATTGCTCAGATCCGGGTTGCCGATAAAAGTGGCGCGGTTGATATTCAGCGGTTTATTGGTTGCCGGGTCAAACGGAATACCTCGGTCAGTGATGCGCTCGTCATCAAAATGTTCATAGCTGAGCGCCAGTGTGGTGCGATCGGCCAGGCGGTAAGTGAGCGTTGGGTTGATAGCTGAGCGTTCCAGCGTGTAAAAATCGCGATATCCTTCGGAATCTTCATACATACCGGTGATGCGCACGGCCAGCTCGTCGTTGACGGCATAGTTATAATCGCCGCTGACACGGGCTTGTTGCCAGGAACCAACAGATGCATCGATACCGCCGGTATCGGACCAATTCGCTTGTTTAGTGACGCGGTTAATCAGACCACCGGCACTGCCACGGCCGAAGATCATGCCGCTTGGGCCTTTTAATACTTCCACGCGCTGCACGTTGTATAAATCACGCAGGTACTGCACATCATCGCGCATGCCGTTAATGTAGAAATCTGCGGTTGACGTATTGCCGCGGAAAATCGGCGCATCGCGGTGGCCTTCACCTTGTGCCATTTGCACACCCGGCACATAACGCACCACGTCGGCCATATTTTGCATGGCCTGGTCGTCGATTTGCTCTTCAGTCAGCACTGTAATGGCCTGCGGAATATCCCGCAGCGGCGTGTTGGTTTTTGTTGCCGTGCTGATGGCTTCGACTTTGTAGCTTTGTACTTCGCCTTTAACTTCAATATGTTCGATTTTTTTTGATTCATCGTCGAGCATATCAGCCGCCATGGCGCTGCATGGTAAAGCTGCGGAAATAAACGCGATACGCACTGCTGTCGCGACTGGAGACATGGAAATTGAAAACAAAGCAGACATCTGAAAACTCCGGCGAATTAACCATTCTTTACTGCGCAATATAACACGAACCATTCTTATTTAGAATGCCGTTTGTTTTACGACTGAAACGACCAGACCGATCATTGGTTATTTCCAGTGCACTGGCAAAGCGGGGACACAGCCAGTATGATCGAAGGTTATTCATCTGAAATGACGGAAACCACGTTGTCCCGACTCATTCTGGGCTGTTACACCCTGCTGATTTATCTGCTGCGGCCTGTGCTGTTGTTGCTGTTTGTCTGGCGCAGCCGGGCTGACGCCGCGTACCGTCAGCGTTTTGCAGAACGCTTTGCGCTGCAAACCATAGCGCCGGCACAACAAGGTGGTTTGCTGGTACACGCGGTGTCGATGGGGGAAGTCGTCGCGGCGATCCCGCTGATTGAAGCGTTGCTGCACGATTATTCGGCGTTGCCGCTGACCATCACTTGTACAACACCGACCGGTTCTGCACGTATTTGCCAACATTTTGCCGCGCAGATCAGTGCAGGTCGGGTCTATCACTGTTATCTGCCGTTTGATACGCCCGGTGCTAACCGCCGTTTGCTGCACAAGCTGGCACCACAACTGGTGTTGTTGCTGGAAACCGAGTTATGGCCGAACTTGTTACAGACTGCCAGCCGGCACCAGGTGCCGGTATTCTTGGTCAATGCGCGTTTGTCGCAACGCTCGGCCCGTGGTTACCGGCGTTTTGCCTGGTTGGTTAAACCGATGCTGCAACAGTTAACCACTATATTGGCGCAGGATAATGCCACAGCCCGGCGTTTTAATACGCTGGCTGGCCGCAATAACGCCTCACCTTTGGCGGTGCGTGCCGGTAACCTGAAATACGATATGCGGATCGCGCCGGATTTAGCGCAGCGCGCTGCGGTGCTTCGTACTGACTGGGGGACGAGGCCCGTACTGGTCGCCGGCAGTACGCATGCCGGCGAAGATGAAATTTTGCTGGCAGCGCTACAGTTACTGCGCCAGCAGCTCCCCGACTTGTTATTGATTCTGGTGCCGCGCCATCCGGACCGGTTTGACAGCGTGGCACGGCAAATCGAAACACAGGGTCTGAAGTTTGTCCGGCGCAGCCGGGATCAGGCCGTGACGCCTGACACTGCAGTGTTGCTCGGTGACAGCATGGGCGAGCTGATGCTGTGGTATCAGGCGGCTGATTTAGTCTTTATCGGCGGTTCATTGATCCCGCGCGGTGGCCATAATCCACTCGAAGCCATGTGTCTGGCGAAGCCACTGTTATCTGGCCCCCATGTATTCAATTTTGCGCTGGCTTATCAATTGCTGGAGCAGCATTCCGCAGTGCGTTGGGTGTCAGATGCCACAACACTGGCTGAGCAGGTGCAGGCGCTGCTGGGCGATCCAGCACAGCGACAACGTCTGGCACTAGCAGGACTTCAGCTGTATCAACAACAAGGCGGCGCCACTGCACGCATTCTGGCGAAGATCAGCCAACAGGCGCTGGCGAGGCCCGTGCAACTGCCTGGTGAGCTGCGCTGGTGTGCGCCGGTCTTAGCGGCAAACCTGCAAAATGAGCCTTTATTTGACCGGGCCTGGTGGCAGGCGCAACAGGCAGTGACCGGGCATTCGGTTGGGCGCAATACCGTGTATTTTGTCCGGGAAGCCTCAGCTGAGACTGACTGGGTGCTGCGGCATTATTACCGGGGCGGGTTGATTGGCAAACTGAATAAAGACTGGTTTGCCCCAGTGCCGGTAGCCCGCAGCCGGGCGTTGGCCGAATTCGGTTTATTGTTGTGGATGCGTCAGGCCGGGTTACCGGTGCCGGCGCCGGTGGCCGCGCGTTATCAGCGCCGTGGTTTTGGTTATAGCGCCGATATTTTACTGGAGCGCATCCCGCAGAGTCAGGACTTGTTTCATTATCTGCAGCGACAGGCATTGACGCAGGCGCAGTGGCAGCAGCTTGGGGTTGTGGTGGCACAGTTGCATCAGGCCGGGGTTTATCATTCCGATTTAAATTGTCACAACATTCTGCTTGATGCCAAAGGGCAGTTCTGGCTGATCGACTTTGATAAATGTGCCAGAAGGTCGGGCACGGACTGGTGGCCGGAGCCGGTGGCGCGCCTGCAGCGCAGTTTGCAAAAAGAGCTGGGGCTGCGGGCTGCTTTTCATTTTACGGCAGCAGATTGGCAGATGCTCAGCGCAGGTTATCAGCAACAACTGGCGGCCGATGAGACTGTTCACTGATGGCTGGACAGAGCCTGCCAATAAAAAAAGCCGCATCAGCGGCTTTTTTAGTTTTATCTCAGACGGTTATTGCTGGCTGGTGCTAAGCGTCAGGCCAGTCACTGCAGCATAACCGTATAAGCCGATATGGTAAGTGCCGGCAGTTGGGTTGGTGAAGCTGCAGCTTTCTGTACTACCGGTTTTGTATGGCCGGCAAGTGTAGCTGCTCAGCGTCGGCTGTGAACCGAGGCGTACGTACAGGTCAACGTCACCTGTGCCACCAGCAGTGCTGATGGTCAGCGTGGTGCGACCGGCAGGCACTGTCAGGGTGTAATATTTCCAGGTGCTTTTCGCAACTGAGATATTTGGTGTCGTGGTAGTGACCGGCGTGGTACCGCCGCCAGTGCCGCCGGCAGCTTTAGTCACTGCAGCAGCGGCATCAACAATACCGGTCCCGCAGTTGGTGCAGGTGGCCGGGAAGGCGCGGGTAGTGGTTTTCAGAATTGATTCCACTTCATCCGGCGTGGCCGTTGGTTTTTTCTGCAGGACTAATGCCGCGACGCCTGCGACATGCGGGGCTGCCATCGAGGTGCCTTGCATATAGGTGTAGATGTCTGAACCCGGTGTGGTGGTGCCGCTATTGTGGGTCGACAATACACCGTTCGAGTCATTGGCTGAGTTCTGTGCGCCACCTGGTGCAGCGACATCCACTGAAGTGCCGTAGTTGGAATAATAAGCACGGCCACCACTGCGGTTGGTCGATGCGACGTTGACTACGCCGGCGCAGTTGCCCGGGTTGTAATTGTTGGCGTTATCGTTGTCGTTGCCTGCTGCGATAACGACCACAGTGCCGCGTGAACGCGCTGAGTTAATGGCTGCTTGCGTGGTTGAGTCACAGGCGCCGGAACCACCTAAACTCATATTAATGACCTTTGCCGGGTTGGCGTTGGCCGGCACGCCGGAAACAGTGCCGCCTGAGGCCCAGATGATACCGTCCGCGATATCAGAGGTGTAACCACCACATTTACCCAATACCCGTACCGGCACCACTTTGGCTTTATAAGCCACACCGGCAACGCCGCTGTTGTTGTTAGTTACTGCAGCGATAGTGCCGGCCACGTGAGTACCGTGCCAGCTGGAATCCTGTGCTTGTGTTGGCTGTCCGCCACCACAGGCACCCACGGCCACCCAGTCACCCGGATCTTTGGCATCGCTGTCGCGGCCACTGCCGTCATTGCCGATGAAAGAGTCAGAGATCATGTCATAACCAGGCAAAATGTTGGCATTCAGGTCGGCATGTGGACGGTAACCGGTGTCCAGTACTGCTACCACCACGCCGGTGCCATCGGCCTGGTCCCAGGCTGCCGGTGCGCGCAGACCACCGGTATTTTCATAGTAATGCCACTGGTTGTTGTATTGGGTGTCGTTTGGCGTTGCCATGATTTGCAACAAGCGGTCTTCCTCGACCTCGCCAACACTTGGATCGTTTTTCAGCGCTTTGATCATGTCTGCTTTTTCTTTTTCACTCAGACGACGCTCTGCGCGCACAATGTGGCGGCCATTGACGGCGCTGGCGCGCACATAATCCAGTTCAGAACCGGCCAGTACCGACAGCGTTTCTTCGACATGTTGTTGTACGTTGATTTGTTCATCGACAAAACTTTGCGTGGTCACATCAGCGTCAGACAGCATGTCGCCGGTGGCATTGCCACCTTGTTTGTAGGTCAGAATAAACTGGGTGTTGGCTTCGGTGGCCTGGTTGTTATCCGCCAGGCTGACTTCCTGCGCAGTGACTGGGGCCAGCATCAATGCTGTAAGGGTTCCAAGGGCGATTTTATGTAATTTGAATTGTTGCATTGTAAGTTCTCAATAACGTCTTGTTGTAATTGCCTGGACAGTGCCCGCTATTATTTTTGCTGCTGCATGTAAAGCAGCAGTGCTGTGATGCGGGAAGGGCAATATTTCATCAATGCATTCATGCTGTAAAGATAACTAAATTAACATTTGGTTATATAAGTGGAACTGTTTGAACATCGCGGTGCACCAGTGTGGTGCAATTTAACTATGGCGATCGTGCTGGAGCAGGCATTATTGCTGTGAATTATTACAAATAGTTACAGCTGTGAATTTATTACTATCGGTAATAAGCTAGATTTAAAAGGTATAAAAAATGCGGTTATTTCTGCATTTTTGGTCATGTTTGACTGTTAGAGCCGGACTGAAGTTTGCCTTTCTGGCGGATCCGCCGGACAATAGCCGGTTTTCAGCCCATCATTGCTCATGCTGTGGCCGAACCCGAATATCAGAGGTGTAAATTCCAGATGCAGCAGTGGGATGTCATTGTGATTGGCGCCGGCGCCGCCGGTTTGTTTTGTGCGATTGAAGCCGGTAAACGTGGCCGGCGTGTGCTGGTGTTGGACAACGGCAAAAAAATTGGCCGGAAAATTCTGATGTCCGGCGGTGGACGTTGTAACTTTACCAACATCTACGCCAGCCACCAGAATTACCTGTCGCAAAACCCGCATTTTTGCAAATCGGCGTTAAGCCGCTATACGCAATGGGATTTCATCAGTCTGGTGCAGCAATACCAAATCCCTTATCACGAAAAAACTTTAGGTCAGTTGTTTTGCGACGACAGCGCCAAAGATATTGTTGAGCTGCTCAGTAGCGAGTGTCGCAAGGCTGGTGTGCAGATTGCGCTGCAGCAACAGATTAGCAGCGTCACACATGCCGATGGCGTGTATCAGGTGGTAACCCCAGAACTGACGCGCAGCTGCCAGAGCCTCGTCGTGGCCTGTGGTGGCCTAAGCCTGCCTAATTTAGGTGCCACCGCTTTTGGTTACCAGCTGGCGGAGCAGTTTGGCCTGAACGTATTACCGGTACGTGCTGCGTTGGTACCACTGACCTGGCAACCGGCTGACAAAGTGGTATTTGAAGAAATCAGCGGCGTGTCATTGCCGGTCACCGCTGAAGCCAATGATGTGATGTTTCCGGAAGATATGTTGTTTACCCATCGTGGTTTGAGTGGTCCGGCGATTCTGCAAATTTCCTCGTTCTGGCAGCCTGGTGATGATTTGTTGATCAATTTACTACCACAGCTCGATGTCGCAGAGTATTTACGCGAACAACAGCAAAAACATCCGGAGCAGGAGCTGAAAACGGCCCTGGGCAAAGTGTTGCCAAAACGCCTGGTTGAAAAACTGGTAGAAATCAGGCTTATCAACAATCAACCCCTGAAAGCGCTGCAACATAAAACCATCAGCAATATCAGTCAGGCGCTGCATCATTATGTCTTTAAACCCAATGGTACTGAAGGGTATCGCACCGCCGAAGTAACATTAGGCGGCGTTGATACCAACGAGTTGTCATCTAAAACCATGGAAGCGAAAAAACAGCCTGGCTTGTATTTTGTTGGCGAAGTGATGGATGTCACCGGCTGGCTCGGTGGTTATAACTTCCAGTGGGCGTGGAGCTCGGGCTGGGTTGCCGGGCAGTATTGCTGATGGCCAGCGTCAAACCCGGCGCAGACTGGTTAAGCCGTAAACTATCGGCGCGCTGCCAGCTTCAGGAACAAAAACTGCGTGAAGTGCTGCAAAAACTTTGGCCTGACTGGCAACAACAGGGCGGTTTGGGCCTGGCTTATCAGCTGCAATTTGAGCATTTTCCGCAAAGTTTATTAGTGCACGTGCTGGCGCCAGCTGACCAGCGCGAGCGGTTGCTCTCGGCACTGCCAGGCTGGCAACAGCAACTGCAACAGGCGTTATTCAAAAAAGGTATTGTGCTGAGACCGCCGCTGCGGCATATCAGCGTCTGCAGTGCATTTCCACAGCTGGATCTTCGATGCTTCTGCGTGCTCAGTTCACAGCAGACACCTGCACCTTAATACGGCAGCACTGTGCCATCCCAATTGAGTAAAGCGCCGTTTTGGGCCGGGGTTAAATCTGCCACTGTTGCGGCCAGCCGCTGTGCAGTCGCCGCGGGGCTTTGTAACTGGCCGGCTGGCAAATTACGCTGGAAGGGTTTTGACATCGCGGTGTCTGTCGTGCCCGGGTGCAACGCAACCAAGGTCGCTTGCGGCAGCTGACGTTTTAGTTCTATCGCAGCGCCCCGCACCAACATATTCAGTGCGGCTTTACTGGCGCGATAACTGTGCCAGCCACCACTTTGATTGTCGCCAATACTGCCGACTTTTGCGGATAACCAACATAATTTCAGATGTGGTGATTTGTTCAGCCATGGCCAGATGGCCTGCAGCCACAACGCCGGCAAAATGGTATTCACTTCAAAGGCCTGGCGTAGGTTGTCAGCGCTGAGTTGACGCAGGCTTTTCTCTGGTTGTAGCTCTGCCTGATGCAGCAGACCGAGGCAACAAAACACCAGGTCCACCGGTTGGCTGAACACTGCGGCCAGCGCGTCTTGCAACAGTGGCGAATTCTGCTCCAATTGTTCCGGCTGATACAGATACTGCCGAAGGTCTGCGCTTTGCTGTTGTGACCAAACCTGCTGGCCGGCATGCTGCAGTGACATTGCAGCGCGGCTAAACACCGACACCATAGCCCTGCGACTCAAATAATGAGTGGTTAAAGCTGCACCAATCCCACTATTCCCGCCCAAAATAACTACATGCATCTGCTGTCTCCGCCGCTTATCTGACAACAGTTACGTTGCAGCGCGTACTTCGATCAGGGGGTTGGCGTCAGTAAAAACTGCAGCGGGATATCGAGGCGTTTCGCCCAGGCTTGCTCGGAATGCTCTGCACCGGGGAAAAAGCGGCTTTGCCACAGCTGCGGCGGATATTGCAGTTGTTGCATAATCAGGTCTGCCTGGCGCTGCAATGGCGGGTACAAAGCATCCAGCGTCTGGTCGCCATAATCAAAGTACAGTTTATGCTGGCCGGTTTTGGGTAAGTGCTGTTGCATGTAGCCGAAAAATGCCGCCGGCACCGGATTGTCTTTATCTGGAAAGATCCCCGGCCAGTGCGTGGATAAACATGCAGCACCACCAAACACTTGCGGGTATTCACTGATGGCATACAGCGAGATTAAACCGCCCATACTGGAACCCATCACAAATGTATTGGCGGGGTCGGTCAGCACCGGGAAATGGCGGTCGATGTATGGTTTCAGTTCAGTCACCAAAAATTTCAGATAAGCGTCGGAATAAACCTCACGCTGAAACAGCTTTTGACCTGGCTGACGTTCCAGCTTATACAGACTTTGCTGAGTGGCAGGAGTCAGGCTTACAAAAGGTTTTTGCGGAAAATATTCAGCGTGACGGTTCTGGTCGCCATTATGAATGCCGACCACAATAAAGGGCCGCACCTTGCCGCTGCTAATCAGCGCTTGCGCAGTTTCGTCGACGCGCCATTCTTGTTTATTCCAGCTACTGCTGGCGTCATACAGCATCTGACCGTCGTGCATATATAACACGGCGTATTTTTGAGCCGGGCTAAAACCAGCTGGCAACCAGATATCAATATGCCGCGGTGGTATCAGCTTGGACGGGAAATTTTCCAGCCGTTGCAGGCTGCCCTGACTGACCTGTGGCAGCGCCAAAGAAAAAAAACTCCAGAAGGTACAAAGCAAAAACAGCGACAGACGCATGCTGGCATTCTCTAGTAAAACTGAACAATGTCAGCAATATAGGTCATCTTGATGCCAGACTGTGCTGCATACGATTGCAGCACCTGTAAAGCTGGCGTGGCGCGCTCTGCAGCGAAACTTTGTACTGTGCTTGGCGAATTGTCAGCCTTGACTATAGTAAAAAGGTTCAGGCAAACACCGCAGGAGGGATGCTATGGCAACAATCTCGGAAAATGCATATCGGATGATTCGTTCACATGCGATTGATCCGGTGGAAGCAGAACAGTTTTATCAGCAGGGTCTGGCCTATTTCGGCTCTGACGCGTTGTTTGCGCAGTGGCTGACCAATGCCAATGCTTACACTATGGGGCAGGCACCGATTAATGCCTTGTCGGCAGAAAACGGCATCGCCTATCTGACCAGTCTGATGAACCGGATGCAGGACGATTACTGAGCACCTGTACTGCTTTCTCAGCAACAACAAAGGCGGCCGAAGCCGCCTTTGTTGTCCCAACCAGTCCGGCCCCAACAGCCGGTCCCAACCTGATTTGTGTAACCCGACGCCTTATGCGTATAACCGGTCGAAAATATTCAGGAAGGTAGGTTGCCGTTCAATTTCCAGTGGTGGTAAATGCAGACGGCTGGCGATATCACGGGCACTGATAACGCCACGGATTTGGTGGTTTTCCAAATCAATCACCACACAAAACGATTCGCCATTGTGCTGCAACGTATTCAACACATCACCCACAGTGCAGTGTTGAATTTGCTGGTAGGACAGGGCAATCAGGTTGTCGCGGTGACGCATCAGGTCGACAACCTGCAGCTCGCTGGCTTTTAAGTCTTTACTGACATGTTGCATGATGTTCTGCGATGACAGCTGCTCAGTACTAATCAGGCCAATCATTTCTTTGTGTGAATCCACCACCAACTTAAAGCTGCAATGTTCATGCGTCATCATGTCCAGCGCTTCCAGCGCATTGGTTTCTGCGTCCAGAATGGCCGGTGCACTGTGGCGGAAGTCATTAAAGATCTGCAGTGCCGGTGATTTTAATGTGGTATCGGCAAATTCGGTTGGTTGGATTAAATGATCAATATTATCAACGGTATAAACGTTTAACTTTCTCATACATGCCTCACAGGAGCCCGTCAGTGCAGGCCCAATCTAATCTGGAAAAAAGAATGCAATGCTGTGTTGACAGCGGAATAACAGATTAGGCGATGGCAGGTGGTGCGCGAGGCGCAGCGAGCAGCAAATTCAGCTGGCGTGGCCGTGGTCCGCTGAAGGTGTAGGCAATAACATCCGGGTAGTAGGCAATGACAACAGATGTCGCCTGTATCAGCACCGGATGCTTGGTTTCTGGGTCTTTTGGCTTTTCTGCGTCAGCAACTTTAGGTGTTTGCTGACTGAGTAGTACCTGACTGTGGCTGAACTGCGCTTCTGTATTATCTACCCATGCCTGAGATG
>CAMLRA010000024.1 GCA_946482325.1 uncultured Chromatiaceae bacterium
AGGTTGGTGGGCTCAAACGGTAACAGATTGGTATTGCCCTGACTGCCGCTGCGCGCATCTGGTTTCGGGCTGCCACTTAAACTGCGGCCACCGGCCAGCATACCCAGCGGGGCGCGGGTGATGCTTTTGCCATAGGAGAAACGGCCGACCAGGTCTTCACGCAGTTCGGCTTTGAGGTCAAACATTGGCAACAACACATCATGTTTGCCTTCCTGTTGCAGGAAGTTGGCGGTGCCACCTTGCTGGTATTGCGTGATCCATTCGGACGGGCTTTCCCAGTTGACCTGAGTTTCGACGCGCTGGCGCACTGTGCTGTCGACTGTGGTTTCTTCGTAGCGCAGGCCCAGATTCAGCTGTAGCGGAATATCTTTGACGCTGAAATCAAAACGCCCCTGCACATACACGCTGTCGGTGACCTCATTGACATAACTTTCACTGTCGATGCCATCATAATATGGGTCAATCGAGTATTCATCCGCACCCATCACGCCTTTGGTCAGGAATGCCAGCTGGCGTGCCACCGCTTCGTCAAAATCGAAGGTGTAATAGTAGTTCGGATGCAGATTAGTACCACCGCCGGCGAATTGGTCGAGGAAGTTCGCGGTGCTGTGACGGACAAACATCGCATCCGGGAAAATCTGTGGGTAAGCCGGATTAAACCCAGGGCCACCACGCAGACCGCTCCAGCCTTGCTGGCCGCCCAGGGTCTGGTCCGTGCGGGCGATACCAAAACCAACATCAGTCAGCGGGAAGCTAAAGAAATCATTGTCCCATTTACCATCGAGCTGCCACTGCTGAATTTCGGCTTTGCCAGGGGAGTGGATAAACTGGCTGAAGTTAGAGTCAATTTCGCCCGGGTTCAGCGTGGTGGTACCGTTTTTCCAGTACACCTGCGCTTGTGGGATCTCACCGCTACGATAGTCATAGACCTTACGCAGCAGCTGGTCTGAACCCAAAATCACCTGGCCTTGGCTGCCGAGGCCTTTGTCGGCGCCGTTGTCGGCCTTGTTATCTGAATCATGGTAATCCAGCGTCAGTTGCAGCGCGTCATAGACCTGCCAGTCGAAATTAACACCAACCGATGCCGCTTTGACTTCCGTAGTGCCTTTGCTGGCGGTAAAAGATCCGTCGTTGCCGCTGATATCGGCGTAGACAGCAGTGCCGTTGGCATCTAATTCATAGCCGTTAATATTGCCGCCGAATTCGTTCCAAATCCCCCAGCCGATGCTCTGGCTGCCGGTAATGGCACGGGATGCGGTGTAGTCGATAGTGGCCGTGAAGGCGTCAACCGGCCGCACTTGTAATGTCAGCTGACCGTTACTGCGCTCGCGCTGTACATCTTCGATGCTGTAGTTCATGTCTTTGGCAAAATAATAATTGCCTGAGGGTTTGCCATCCGCGCCCACCGGGCGGGCGTCCTTGACCTTGCTGGCATCCAGCGTCGGTAAAGCGACGTTCGCCTGCCAGCCTTGCACGTTGGCTTGTTGCTTCTGGAAATCGCGTTCCTGATGCGACAGCGACAACGACAGGCCGACTTTGTCGTCAAGCAGCGTTGAGCTCAGCACTGTGGCCAGTTCTGGCGTGACGTCATCGCCGATTTCATTGCTGCTGTCGTAAATGCCTTTGGCCGTTGCAGAAGCATGTAGCCCCGGCTTTTGCAGCGGTCGGGTCGTGATGATATTGACCGTCGCACCTAAACCACCGCTTGGGTTTGACGCGCGGGCAGTTTTATACACTTCCAGGGCGCTGACGCCTTCCGACGATAAGTTTTCCAGATTGTAAGAGCGGGTATAACCGGTACCCGGCATCTGCCGGCCGTTTAACGTGACCAGGTTAAAATCCGGGCCAAAACCGCGCACAGTAATTTGGCTGCCTTCACCATTGGCACGGCTGACCGACACACCGGTGATGCGTTGCAGCGATTCCGCGAGGTTAGTGTCGGGGAATTTGCCCATCTCTTCGGCGGAAATGGCGTCCACCACGCCATTGGCTTCACGTTTGATATCCATGGAGCGGATTAAGCTGCCGCGAATACCCTTGATTTCAATTACTTCTACTTTTTCGTCCGCTGCCGCAGCTTGCTGTTGCGCAGCATAAGCCGGCGTGCCGGCACCCAGCGCCAGCAGCATCGCAGTGGCAAGCCGGGTTTTGTTCAAGGTTATTTTGTTCATATTAAATCCTGTTTTCACGGCATCCGGCGGCGACACGACAGCCGGTCTGGTGCTGTGAGCTGTTTTATGATCAGGGTTTTTAGCCATACACTGATCTGCAACATGTTGAATCTGCTTATTTATTTAATTTGCACGTTGTCGAGCCGGTACACGGCGCCATTACCCTGGCCCCAGGCCGGGAAGACCATCACAATGTCGATGGCACTGACGTCGAGGCCTTTGTCCGCCAAATCTTTTAACCGGTAGCTGTAGGTCTGCCACTGGCCGACCACCGGCGCTTTGCCTTCGAGGCTTTCGCTTAGTTTCAGCTGCACTGCGCTGGCGGCATCATCGGCTTCAATTTTAAACAGCCACTCGGCGCTGCTGTCATTGGGTGGGGTGACGATTTTCATTTCGAATTTGACGATGGCGGTATCGAGGATGCTGCTGGCATCAAAATAAGTGCCATCTGCGGCAAAGATACCCATCACAGTCGGTGCGCCACCGATTTTGTACTGCGCGGTTTTGCCGTGCGCAGCGTCATCATCTTCGACCGTGGGTTTACTGCCGCCACAACAATCCCACAGCGACCAGTTAGCTGCGGCAGCGTCGGCAAATAAGGTTAAACCGCTGTTGGATGGCGTGGCTGGTTCAGCAATGCTGACGTTATCGACACGATAAACCGCGCCATTACCGGTGCCCCAGGCCGGGAACATCATCAACACGTCGATGGCGCTGACATCTAAACCTTTGGCCGCTAAGTCGCTGAGTTTAAAGCTGTAGGTCTGCCATTGACCGGTCACAGGCGCTTTGCCTTCGACGCTGTCGGTTAAGTTCAACTCAACAGCACTGGCGGCGTTATTGGCTTCGACCTTAAATTTCCACACGGCGGCCGGGTCGCTTGGGGCGCTCACGACTTTGAGGTCAAATTTAATCAGGCCTTTGGCCAGAATCGCGGAGGCGTCAAAAGGTTTGTTACCGCCATTGTTGGCAGGGCGGGTGATAAAACCCATCACCGTTGGTGCGCCGCCGATTTTGAATTCAGCGGTCATACCATGGGCGGCATCGTCCATCTCTTCGGTTGGTTTGCTGCCACCGCAACAATCCCACATCGGCCAATCCAGGTTCTGGCTGTCTTTGTAAATCGTCAGCGACGGGGCTGTGCTGCCGGGGCCGGCGATTTTGACATCATCAACCTGATAGACTGCACCTTCGCCACTGCCCCAGGCCGGGAAAATCATCACCACATCAATAGCCGATAAATCGAGACCTGCGTCAGCCAGCTTTTTCAGCGGGAAAGTATAGGTTTGCCAGACGCCGGCGGCCGGCGCTTTGCCTTCATTCGAGGCTGTTAAATCCAGCTCAACAGCGGTTGCGGCATTGTTACTTTCGACTTTGAGTTTCCACACCGCGCCCGGGTTATTCGGCAGCGATACGGCCTTCATTGCAAAACTCAATGTGCCGGTATTGGCCAGTGGCGAAGCGTCAAACGGCGACGGGCTGCCCGCCGGGTCTTTGATAAATTCGGCGCGGCTGATAAAACCATTCACGGTCGGCGCGCCGCCGACACGAAACTCCATCACGCCACCGCGTTGGTTGTCGTTGACCACTGTTGGCGTGCTGCCGCCACAGCAGTCCCAGCCAGGCCAGCTTGGATTCACTGCATTGTCAAAAATGGTCAGGTTACGGGCCACGCCATCTGAAGGCGGTACCGGGATTGGCGCTTTGCCTTCCACTAAAGCATCTGTGGTTTTGTCGTAACCAGGACGGATAGATTCACAACCTTTGCCAGTGTCCGGATTGGCAGCGCACTGATAAGCGCGGACATAATCCACCACATAACTCTGGCCGTTGGCAAAAGCGGCGGCGTCTATGCCTTTGTTATTCACGTTTTCCGGCCAGTTACCGCCAACGGCGAAGTTCAGGATCAGGAAAAACTTCTGGTCAAATGGTGCGGAAGTCCAATAGGTATTCAGCTTGCCACTGGTCTGGTCATAATATTCGGTAAACCAGCCACGGTGCTTGAGGCCCACCGCCTGGTCTTTGCTGTTGTAACGCACTTCAGACTGGCGCTGCGTGGCGTACAGGTAATCGTCGACGTACCAGCGGATTTCACCTTGCTGCCATTCGACAGCGTAAGTGTGGAAGTCATCGGCCGGGTTTTTGCCGCCGGGCAGCGCATAATTTTTGCCGGAGCTGCTGTTGTTCGGCCACGGCTTGCCGTAGTGCAAAGTGCCATGTACGTTGGATTCCACGTTGCCGCTGGCGTCTTTCACTTTCAGGTTGACCGCTTCCATGATGTCGATTTCACCGGAGCGCGGCCAGTCGCCATAAACAGAATCTGTTGGCATCATCCAAAATGCCGGCCAGGCGCCCTGACCGGATGGCAATTTGGCGCGCATTTCAAACCGGCCATATTTAAAGTCGGCTTTTTTCCTAGTGGTGATACGCGCTGAGGTATACGGCTTTTCCGCACCGGCCGGTGCCGGCTTAGCGACAATATTCAGCATGCCGGCGGACAGGAAGGCGTTGGTTTTATCGGCGGTATAACATTGTTTTTCGTTATTGCCGCCGCCGCTGCAGTTCACTTCAAAATTCCATTTATTGCTGTCGATGCTCTGACCATCGAATTCATCGCTCCATACCAGGTTCCAGCCAGTGGCCGGTTTGCTGGTGTCGGTTTTGGCGATGTCGGTCTGGGTGGCAGTCTCACCGCCACAGCCGGTCAGCAGGGCGGTGCTGAGCAGGGCGCCGAACAGGCCACCTTTTGCTACAGTGCTCTGCTGCGGCGTGATCCGCAGAAGTCGTCTATTCATTGTGCTTGTCCTGTTAACTGGTGAACTGGCGTCTGGGGCAGCGCATCTTCGGGCAGTGCCTTTAACTCAGTTTGTTTTTATTTTGAAAGCGCTTTCTGAAAGCGCTTTCAAAGACTATTGCTGAATTCAGTAAAGGTCAATTGGCGCAGCGTAATTTCGTCGCAAAAATAAGCAGGTCAGCAGTGGTTTTTTGCTTGAAAAATGCACAATTCGTATTGCTACCGGTGGCGAAATAAATTAAAAAAAGCAAAAAGGTAACGCATTTTGGCAACTTCTTTAGCCAAGCCGTCTCACTACAATGCTTTGGGTGGGGCAGATCCGTCTGGTGAAGCTGTACAGGAAATTGGCAGTCCCACACCCCGAACCAATGGTCATTACCTAACAATTACAGTCGTATCCACACTTACTGACCGGTGGTTTGAGTTGACTGACTCACAATAAATCAATAGGGAACGGATAGAATGCACAACAAAAAACCATTCACCAGAACTGCGTTGGCGAAGGCGATTTCGCTGCTGCTGACCGGGACTGCCGCGCTGCCGCTGTATGCCCAGCAAGCGCCGGCAACTGACAAAAAAGCGGAAACCAGCGACATCGAAGTCATTCAGGTACGCGGTATGCGTGGCAGTTTGCAACAGGCAACTGCGATCAAACGCGAATCTATGGGTGTCGTTGACGCCATCTCTGCCGAAGATATCGGTAAATTCCCCGACACCAACCTGGCGGAATCGCTGCAGCGTATCACCGGGGTGTCTATCAGCCGTACCAACGGCGAAGGCGCTGAAGTCACAGTGCGTGGCTTTGGCGGCGACAACAACATGGTGACGCTGAACGGCCGCACTATGCCATCAGCGACGACTTACGGCGCCGGCTCTGGTGCCGACGGTACCACCCGCGGCGGCAGCGCCCGTGCTTTTGACTTCTCTAATCTGGCGTCAGAAAGTATCAGCGGCGTCGAAGTGTACAAAACCAGTAAAGCCAGCATCGCCACCGGCGGTATCGGTGCGACAGTAAACGTAAAAACCTCGCGGCCGCTGGAGCGTAAAGAGGATATCGCCAGCATCGGTGTCAAAGCGGCGCATGACACCAGCAACCGCGCCGGTGACGACATCACGCCGGAAATTTCCGGTATTTTCAGTCAGGCTACCGACGACGGTAAATTCGGCGTCAGCCTCACTGCCAGTCATCAGCAACGTGACTCCGGTTACACCGGCGCGACGGTCAACGACTGGCAGGTCGATTACTGGGACGACGTTGCCGACTTAAACCGCTTGTGGAACAACACTGCAACCACAGTGAAAAACGCACCGGCGCAAGGCCAGTTGTATGCCCGGCCCAACGATATCCGTTACGCCTTTTCTGATTCGCAGCGCGAGCGCGACAATGCGCAGTTAACGTTGCAGTTTAAGCCGTCGGATAAACTCAGCATGACCGGTGACTACACCTTCGCCGAGAATAATCTGGTGGAACACCGCGGTGAAATCACCAACTGGGTGCAAACCGGCAGCAACACCAAAATCGTTGAATTTGACAATAATCTGGTGAAAACCCCGACATACATCAAAGAAGAATACTCAGGCGCAGTCGACGAAGGCTATGAGCAACAATGGCGTGAACAAACCAACACGCTGAAGTCGTTGGGTGTGAATTTCGCTTATGAATACAGTGACGATTTAACTATTGTCTTGGATGCACACGACTCCAACATGTACAGCCGCGGCACAGGCCCACGCGGCTCCGGTGAGCTGGCGGTTGGTTTAGGTGCGCCTATTGTCACCTCCCGCGAATGGTTCTGGGGCGCGGATCTGCCGACTTACCTGAACGTCTATAACGACAAAGTGCCAGGTAAAGGTGCGAATGCGAATGGCACTGTTGACGCTGGCGATGTCGGTTCTTCGATTGCGCGGATTCGTAATGCCAGCCAGGAAAGTGATATTCAGCAGGTCAAACTCGACTTCCTGTATGAACTGGAAGACGGCCGTTTTGACTTTGGTTTAGAAACCCGTGCCATGGAATCACGGTCGATGCAGACTGCCGGCAACAACATTGCGCTCGGCAACTGGAACGTCGGTCATCCGGGTGAATTTGGTGCTTTGATCCAGCCGTTTGATTTACCGGGTGAATTTAAAGACTACAGCCCCAAAGCCGGTGGTTACGGTTTTATTGCCGACCCGCGCGCTTTATATGATGCGGCGCTGAAACTGTATCCGGGGATTCCGACCGGCGTTGAAAATAGCCTGTCGTTTGACAATATCGTCAAAGAAGACACCACTGCCGCTTATTTCCAACTGTCGCTGACCGGCGAAGTCGGCAAGATGCCGTTTGATGTGTTAACCGGTCTGCGCTACGAAAAAACCGAGTCGGAATCCAGCTCGCTGGTGAACTCAGTCTATTTCCGCTGGGAAGATAACAACGACATTGTGTCTTATGTCGATGGCAGCAAACCGGCAGCGCCTTTTGCCGCGAAAAACGACTATGACTACCTGTTACCCAGCCTGGATTTAACGTTGCATCTGAGCGACGACTTAATCAGCCGGTTCTCGTTCAGTAAAACTATTGCCCGCGCCGGTTTAAGCAGCTTAGGCGTGTCGGCGTCGAACTTTGGCGGCGGCGGTGGTTCGACACTGTTTGGTGCTCAGCCGACTGCGAACGCGTCCAACCCGGGTTTATTGCCGCTGGAATCATCCAACTACGACTTATCGCTCGAATGGTATTACAACGAAGCCAGTTATGTGTCGGCCGGTTTGTTCCAAAAAGACGTGGTGAACTTTATCGGTAGTAAACAGGTGGACCAGAAACTGCTGGGCATTCGTGATGTGACAGCAGGTCCACGCGCCTTGTCAGCGATTCAGGCACTGCGCGCGGCTGGCCTGCCACAGGATGACACTTATCTGTATGCAATGATGGTGTTTACCCAGTTCCGCACCCATCCGGACATGATTGCCAAATACGGTCCGAACCCGCAGTTCCTGGCCACACAGGCGCAGATTGATTTCCTTGCGAACAACCCGGGCTTTGATTTGGTCGCCAATGCGGACGATCCGGAAATGACCTTCCGTACCAACACGCCGGACAACAACAGATCGGCGAAGATTTACGGTAGTGAATTAGCGGTGCAGCATTTCTTCGGTGAAACTGGTTTTGGCGTACAAGCCAACTACACCATAGTGCGCGGCGACGTTGGTTTTGACGTGACCGCCAATCCGGCCGAATCGCAGTTTGCCTTAATCGGCCTCAGCGATACTGCCAACCTGATTGGTATCTACGAAAAAGACGGCTGGCAGGCACGGGTGGCGTGGAACTGGCGTGACAAATACCTCGCCGAAGTCAACAAAGGCGGTTCGAACAATCCACGCTTTGAAGAGGACTATTGGCAGCTCGACGTTAACGTCAGTTACGATGTGAACGAGAAACTGACGGTGTTTGTTGAAGGTCTGAACTTAACCGGCGAGAACAGCCGTTCGCATGCCCGCAACGAAGCGATGTTGTGGTATTTAACTGATCTGGATGCTCGTTATCAGGTTGGCATGCGTTACGAGTTCTAAGCCTAAAACCGCCGGTCTGTTTGGGCCGGCGGTAATAAACAACAGCCTGAACATCACCTCAGGCTGTTGCTGTTTTCGCTGTTAAAGCAGGAACCGCCGATGACCAGACATATGTTACTGAATAATATTGACCATCAGCATCTGCGGGTGCTGCATCAGTTTGGCGCCGCGTTCGGCGACGCCGTTGCTGCGTTACCAGCCTTTGCGCTCGAATGGCCTGAACTACAAAAACACTATCCGATTCTGCTGCGCCGCGACGCGGGGCAATGGCAGGCTGTGGTGTTGCTGGGGTTGGCGCCGGACGAGAATTTGTTTTTAAGTCAGGCTGCGGCCAATGGCTGGGACGCGTCTTATGTGCCACTCGCCGCCGAAAAAGGCCCGTTTTTAATCGGCTTTCAGCGCCCGGCCGGTTTGGCATTCAGCGCTGAGCAAACCCCGGGGCAAACTCCGGATCCACGCGACGCCGTGGTACATATCGATATCCATCATCCACGGGTCAGCCAGAGTGCGGCCGGGCTGCCGTTATTTTTACCCCAGGGCGGTGCCAGCCCTTATCTGCAATATATTTCCGGCCGGCTGGAGCACATTCAGCGCAGTCTGGCGCTGGAGCCACTGCTGTTGCAGGCGCTAGAACAGCTGGATTTAATCGAACCGCTGAACATTGAATTTGCGCTCGATAACGGTGAAAAACACCGGCTGACCGGCAATTACAGCATTAGCAGTGCACGCCTCGCGGCATTAGGCGGCGACGACCTGCAACGGTTAAATCAGTCTGGATTTTTGCCGCTGATATATGCCCAGTTAAGTTCCTTGTCTAATATGCAGCAGCTGGTGGACCGAAAAAACCAACAGCAGCGCCAGCAGGTTGCCTGATGGAAAGCTTCAACCACAAACGTGGGCGCAGATATGGCTGAGGGCTTTATATCCAGCGCTGTTGTAGACAGTATCAGCGCCCGCAGCGCTGAAGTTCAGTGCCGGCCCGGTGAATTGCCGGCGGACTTTGCTGACATTTGTACCCGTGCCGAAGCACCGCTGATATTACGCGGTCTGGTCAGTCACTGGCCTTTAACGCAACTGGGGCTGGACCCATCCGTCGAGAGCGCCAAAGCCTCTGCCGACTATCTGCTTGGTTTTTACAATGGCCGACCAACGCAGGTGTACCAGGGCGCAGCCGGGCAACGTGGCCGCTATTTCTACAATGACACTGTCACGGCACTGAATTACGACACGCAGCTCGGTCAGGTCGATACCGTATTGGACCAGTTACTTGATGCGCTGCAGTTACCGGATCCGGCGACAGCGCCTTCGGTTTATATCGCCTCTAACTTGCTGCAAAGCCATTTCCCCGGTTTGCAGGACAGCCATAGCATTAATATCCCAAAACCGGATTTTGTATTTGCGACTGAGCCAGAACGCGTCAGCATCTGGCTGGGTAATCAAAGCCTGGCTGCCTGTCATTATGATGCGTCCGACAATTTGGCCTGCTGTGTACGCGGCGTGCGGCGTTTTACTTTATTCCCGCCGGAGCAGGTGGCGAATTTGTATCCTGGGCCGCTCGAGCCGACGCCGGGCGGTCAGGCCATCAGCATGGTGGATTTTGCTGCGCCGGATCTGGCTTTGTACCCCAATTTTCCCAAGGCGATAGCAGCGGGCCAAATTGCCGAGCTGGCGCCTGGTGATGCCTTATATTTGCCTTCAATGTGGTGGCATCAGGTCGAAGCCCCCGGGCCTTTGAATATTCTGATTAACCATTGGTGGAGCAGCGCGCCGCGTTATACCGGTTCGGGCATGAATCTGCTGTACCACGCGCTACTGTGCCTGCGTGATAAACCCGAGCACGAACGGCGCGGCTGGCAGGCACTGCTGAATTATTATGTGTTTGACGACCCAGAGCAGGCCGGCGCGCATTTGCCGGAAGCCGCACGCGGCGTGCTGGGCAACCTCGACGAAGGCATGGCGCGGCAACTGCGCGCCATGCTGCAACACCGCTTAAACCGCTAAAACAATAACAATAGGAGCGACCATGTCCATCTCAGGTGCAGTGAAAAAAGTAGTGATAGCCGGCGGCGGCACTGCCGGGTGGGTAGCGGCTGCGGCCTTGTCAAAACGGCTGCTGGGGCTGGTCGAGGTGGTGCTGGTTGAGTCGGAAGAAATTGGCACTGTCGGCGTTGGTGAATCAACCATTCCGCCTGTGACTTTGTTTCATAATCTGCTCGGCATTGATGAACAAGAGTTTATGCGCGCCACCGACGCCACGTTTAAACTCGGCATTTCGTTTGAACACTGGGGCCAGCTGGGGGATAGGTATATTCACCCGTTCGGCACCACCGGCAAAGGCAGTTTTCTCGCTGATTTTCAGCATTATTATCTGCATGGCCTGACGCAGGGCATCGATGCGCCTTTTGGCGATTATTGCCTGGAATTGCAGGCCGCCCGCGCGCATAAATTCGCCAAACCGCAGGGGCAAGGCCAAGCGCCGCTGCTCAGTTACGCGTACCACCTCGACGCCGGCCGCTACGCGCGGTTTTTACGCCAGTTCAGTGAAAAATTAGGCTGTGTGCGCATCGAAGGCAAAATCAGTCAGGTGACACAGCACAGCAATGGCGATATCCGCAGTTTGGTGCTGGACGATGGCCGCGAAGTGGCCGGCGATTTATTTATCGACTGCACCGGCTTTCGTGCACTGTTGATTGAACAAACGCTGAAGGCCGGTTTTGAACGCTGGGACCACTGGCTACCGTGCAATAAAGCCGTGGTGGTGCAGACCCAAAGTGCGGCAACGTTGCCGCCTTACACCCGCGCCATCGCACACGACGCGGGCTGGCAGTGGAAAATTCCGCTGCAGCACCGCGTGGGCAATGGGCTGGTGTATGCGGCAGATTATATGTCCGACGACGTGGCCCGGCAGCGTTTGCTCGATGGTTTGGAAACGCCGGCGTTGCTGGAGCCGCGGGTCATTAATTATCAGACCGGCCGGCGTAAACAGGTCTGGCTGAAAAACTGCGTGGCGATGGGGTTGTCGAGTGGTTTTATCGAGCCGCTGGAATCAACCAGCATTTATCTGTTTATGAATAGTGTGGTGCGGTTATTGCGGCTGTTTCCGTTTGCCGGCGTCACACCGGCGCTGGCGGCGGAATATAACCAGCAGTCGCTGCGCGAAATTGAAAAGATCCGCGATTTTATTATCCTGCATTACCATCAAACCGAACGGCGCGACAGCCCGTTTTGGGATTATTGCCGCACTATGACGATTCCCGACAGCCTGGCGCAGCGCATTGAACTGTTCCGCGACAGCGCGCTGGCGTTTCAGACCGGCGATGAGATGTTCCGGCTCGAATCCTGGACTCATGTGTTACTGGGCCAGCGTTTAAAACCGCAGAGTTATCATCAGCTGGTGCAACAAATTGCGCCGGCAGATTTAAGCCGCCATTTGCAGCAGATCCGCCAGACCATCAATATGGCGGTGGAGCGGCTGCCGTCACATCGTGAGTTTATTGCGCAGTACTGCGCTTCCGGGTTGCAATAATGCTGCTGCGTCAGGACAGCTTCGATGCATCGGGGCTGCAGCTGCATCCGGCGTTGCAGCTCAGCGCCTTACGTTTTGGTGCGGAACGCACGCCGGTGCTCATCGCTGACCAGTTTGTCGCCGCACCGCAGCAACTGGTCGACGCCGCCTGTCGTTGTCAGTTTGTCGCTAACTCGCCGTTTTACCCTGGTGTACGGGCCGAGGCACCGCCGGCGTATCGCCAGTTGCTGCTTGGGCCTTTGGCGCAGACTTTGATTGAGTTTTTTCAGCTGCCGACACGTCAGCTGCGCTTGTCGGTCTGTCATTTTTCGCTGATCACCACGCCGCCACAGCAGCTGAAGCTGTTGCAGCGCATTCCGCATTTTGACACCACCGCAGAGCATGCGTTGGCGGCGGTGCATTATCTGTTTGCGCCAACACAAAACGCGCTGGCGCAACACAGAGCCAGCGGTACAGCCTTTTACCGCCATCGCAAAACCGGCTTTGAACGCATCACGCCAAAGCGGGAACTGGCTTATTACCGAGCGTTAGAGCGTGAAAATGACGGCCCCAACTTACCCAAAGCCGACGCCGGTTATATGCAGGGCAGCACCGCATTGTTTGAACAAATCGGCGCTGTGCATGGCCGTTTTAACCGCATCGTGTTTTATCCGCGGCATTTGCTGCACAACGGCATCATCACGCCTGACACGCTGTTGTCGCCGGACCCAACAAAAGGCCGGCTGACCATTTCCAGTTTTATTGATTGTGTTTGAGGCATGTTGACTGAGTGAGTTGCTGCCGGAGTCAACTCTGGCAGCAACTGTCGGGCGGGGCTTACAACTTATACAGGGCTTTCAGTGCCGGATCTGCCGCCAGCTGCGCTTTGGCGGCTGCATCGCCGACAATCACCAGCGTCATCTGTTCGACATTCAGGTACTTCTTCGCCAAATCTGACAACTGCTGTGGCGTGATGGCGTTAATATTCTGCACATAGTTTTCCAGATAACTCATGGGCAGGCCGTGGATTTTCAGGTTCCACAGCTGGTTGATAATGGCGCCGCGGCTGGAGTTTTGCAGAATATAAATACCGCCTTTGTACGTTTTAAAGCTATTCAGCTCTTGCTCGGTCGGCGGCGTGCTTTGCAGCAGGCGGATCTCTTTGATGATTTCGCTTAAGGCTGCTGCGGTGGATTCTGCGGTGACATCGGCCTGTTCAAACCAGACGGCGGCTTTGATCCGGCTGCTGACCGAACTGCCCGGCGAGTAGGTATAGCCTTTGTCTTCGCGGATATTGCGCGTGATCCGGCTGCCAAACGAGCCGCCAATTACGGTATTGAGTAAATCCAGCCCGACATAATCGGCGTGCGACGGGTCGACTACCGGTAAACCCAGGCGAATGGTGGATTGCACCGCTTTATCGCGTGGGATAAATACCAGGCCAGGTTTGGCGCTGCTGTTGACTGTGGTCAGCAAGCGGCCTTTGCCTGCGGTCATGGTGGCGAACGCGGCGCGTACAGCTTTTTCAGCGGCGGCTTCGTCAAACTGGCCGGAGATAAACAAATGGCTGCGGCTGGCGACTAAATGGTTCTGCACAAACTGCTGGCAGTCGGCCAGCGTCAGCGCTTCAACTTTGGCGGCGTCAGCAAAGATTTTACCGTACGGATGACCGGCAAACAGATGCTGATAAAACGCTTCAGCGGCCTGACTTTGCGCCTGCGATTTGTCGACTTTAAGCTCACGGACAAAATTAGTCACCAGCCGGGTTTTGTCGGCGTCGGTGAAATTAGGATGAATCACCACATCAGCCAGCAAGCCGGCGGCATCACCGACAAACTCAGATAACACGTCGATTTCAACAAAGCTGCTGTTTACATCGACCGAGGTATTGAGCTGGCCGCCCATCAGCGCCGCTTGCTGCGCTATGGTTTTGGCGTCGCGGTTTTTGCTGCCTTCCAGCAGCAGCTGATAACTCAGATCAGACACGGCGTCTTTATCACCGTCATCGACATTGCCGGTTTCGGTTAAAAGCCGCAACGTGACTTTAGGTGTGTTGCCGTACTGGACAAAAGTAACGCTGAGGCCATTGTCCAGTGTGATACTACGCTGGGCTGTCAGCGTGAAAGGTTTTGGCGCGCCGCCGGCTGGTGGCGTTTCTTTGGCGATGGCCGGCGCGCATAGCAGCGCCGTCAATAACATAATCAAGGCTCTCATGGCTGGGTTCCTTCTTTGCCTGTTGCCGGAGTCGCAGATGCATCAGCCGGGGCTTCGCCCGGACGCAGCGTCAGGATGGTTCTGTTGCCGGGACGCAGGTATTCCTGCACTGTGGCTTTGATGACTTCTGGCGTCACTGCTTTAAAGTTGGCTTCTAACTCGTTGATCCGGGCCGGGTTATTGTCGAATAACGCAAAGCTTGCCATTAAATCCAGTTTGCCGAAGCCATAAAACTCGTCGATGTTGTCATAAAGACTGGAGCGTAGTTTGACCAGCGCACGGTCAATGTCGGCCTGCGCAATCGGCTGTTCCTGCAATTTGCCAATCACGCTGTCCACCGCCGCGACCAGCTGGTCGGTGCTGTGTTGCTCGTCGTGGGTGAAAGAACTCATCCACAGCATCGGGCCGTTGTAGTTAAACATATTGCCCAGCAGATAGTTGATACCGCCGCCGACCGAGCCGGTCACCTGACGGTTTTTCACCAGTTCCTGATACAGCAGGCTGTCGCTGCCTTGTACCAATAACTGGTCGATAATGCCCATGGCATAATATTCCGGTGTGTTACGCGGCGGCATTTTGTAGGCAAACGCAAAAGCCGGTTTTGGCGCCAGCTTGTCGTATTTTACAAAACGTTTTTCCTGTTCCTGACGAAGTTCAGTCAGCACCGGCGCTTCAGGCAAAGTAGAAGCCGGAATAGCCGCAAAGTATTTTTTCACCATCGCCAGTGTGGCGTCGGCGTCGACGTCACCAACCACCACGACCACGGCGTTATTCGGCGCGTAATAGGTTTTGAAAAAGGCCGCAACGTCATCCAGCGTGGCGGCGTCGAGGTGGGCTAAATCGCCATAGAAATTGTGCGCGTTATACCAGTTGTCAAAGGCGTATTGCGGCATGTCGAGCCAGGGGAAACCGCCGTAGGGCTGGTTCAGCACGTTCACTTTGACTTCGTTTTTCACCACGCCCTGCTGGTTGGTCAGGTTGTCCTGCGTGATGGCGAGGCCTTTCATCCGGTCGGCTTCGGCCCACAGCATGGTTTCTACTTTATGCGCCGGCACAATCTCAAAATAGTTGGTGAAATCAAAGCGGGTCGAGCCGTTTAATACACCGCCGTTGCTTTGCACCAGATTAACAAATTCCATCTTGCCGAGGTTGGCAGAGCCCTGAAACATCATATGTTCAAACAAATGGGCAAAGCCGGTGCGGTTTTTCGGTTCATTGCGAAAACCGATGTTGTAGTACACACCAATCACCGCCAAAGGCGCGGTTTTGTCCGGTGAAATCACCACTTTCAAGCCATTTTCCAGCGTGTGGTAGTGCACTGGTACATTAAAACTGACCGGGCTGGTGCTGCCGGCAGCTTGCTGCGCCAGCTGGCTGGCGACGGCTTCGAGAGGTTTAGTGTCGGCAGTGGTGGCGCTGGTGTCGGCTGGTTTGGGTCCGCACCCGGCCAGCAGCACGACCAGAGCTATGCTGCTCAAGCGGCTGAATATTGGGCTTAACTTTTGGCTTAACTTTCGGCTTAACATGCAAAAGTCCTTGTGATTGTGGTTGGAGATCAGGCTGCGGGCCCACTGCAAAAGGGCGCAACATCCAGGCTTGTCGCCTTTCCACTAAACCATGCGGCTGGTGGTTTTTCAAGCAAGCTGTTAACGGCAGGTAACATTGATTTGTAAGAAAATGCCACAACCAAATTCCGTAAGCAGATCAATAACAAAAGTCATTCAAATACGGCAGTGCCCACGCTAGCTTTAAATTTTGCTGCAACTAGGGGCTGTTGACGTTTGGTGATTAAGTTTTGTTCGAGTTGGTGGCGTTTTGGGCGCGAAACGAGGCGCGTGGCATAGTGATTCTATGCGAGCAACGAGTGACAAAGCCCAAAACGCCACCAAACGAACCCGCAGGGCAGCGTTTGGCGGCTCTTTCTGCTGTGTTAATGCTCGTTTATGTAGAATAACTACACGACACTCGCATTGCCTTGCATAAAAAGCCGCCAAACTGCTGCAAAAACAAACACCAAACGTCAACAGCCCCTAGGACCCACTGATGAACGAGAGCGACCAATGAAGCAGTATTTGCTGCGTAATGAGCATGGCGACGAGCTGACCATTCTGAGTAAAGGTGCCACGCTGGCGCGTTGGACCTGTTTGTTGGATGGTGCGGTGCGCGATCTGATTTTGCATTATCCGCACAGCAGTGACCATCTGACCGACAGTGGTTATCTCGGCGCTGTCGTCGGGCCTTATGCCAATCGCATCGCCAACAGCAGTTTTAGCCTGATACCAGATGGGCATGGCGCAATGGCGACGCGGGTGCAGTTAGAAGCAAATGAAGGCCCGCACCATCTGCACGGTGGCCAGGTTGGGTTGCACAATTTGCTGTGGCAGGCGCAGCCGCAGGGGCACGATAAGTTAGTGCTGATGACTGAAATGCCGGACGGACAAGGCGGTTATCCAGGGCCGATACTGTTTCGGCTGACCTATCAGCTCAGTGCGCCAGCGCCGGGATTGTCTGAGTTATCGGTATTGATAGAGGCAAGCGCCAGTCGGGCCACGTTGATTGGCCCGACTTTGCATCCGTATTTTAATTTGTCCGGCGATAGTACTGCAGTGAACGAGCATCTGCTGCAGCTGGCCGCTGCGCACTACACTGTGGTGGATGATGCCGCCATCCCAACCGGCGAGCTGCGTAAAGTGCAGGACAGCGCCTTTGATTTTCGCCAGAGCCGGCCACTGGGCCAGACAGTGCTTGATCATAATTTTGTCGTGCATGGCGACCTGCAACAAAGCGCGGCCCGCCTAACCAGCCCGGACGGCCGGCTGACGCTTGAGGTGTGTTCGGACTACCCTGGTTTGCAGGTCTACAGCGGCGAGCATCTGCCAGCGCCGTTCCGGCCCCGCCAGGGTATTTGTTTAGAACCGCAGTTTTTCCCGGATTCGCCCAATCAAAAAGGCTTTCCGTTTCATTTCACCCGACCGGGCCGGCCTTTTGTGGCGAAAATCCGTTATCTGCTGCGCCGCGAAGAGTAGGCTGCAACCGCTCAGGCATGAAACATCCAGCGCACGCCAAAAGCGTCGTTGAGTGCGCCGTATAAACCAAAAGGGTGTTGGCGCAGCGGGTCGGTAATAGTTGCCCCTTCGCTGAGCTGCTGAAATAGCCGCGTAGTTTCTTCCGCGCGGCCGCCACTGACATACAAACACATCAGATTGCCCGGTTGTGGCTGCTCGGTCGGATGTAGCCAGTCCGACGCGGCAATATCCAGCAAAGGGGAGATCAGCCGGGCATGCACCACGCGCGGATGTAGCGCAGGCGGAAATGCCTGCTGCATCGGCGAATCTCCGACAGTGGTCAGCTGCAGTTCACCACCAAACACTTGCTGATAAAAGGCAAAAGCTGCGGCGCAGTTGCCGTCAAATAACAGGTAGGTAGAGATTTGCATATTGGCCTCAGGTGGTGGAAGTACTGGTAAAGCACTATGAACCTGGAGCCGTTGCTGGTGCAATTGCGATTTTTATTGGCGTTTTTTATCGCTGCTGCGCCTGGCTTAGCCGGACACTGTCTGCCAGTTCTGCGGCCGTACCGACCCGGCCATGCACGCTGATAATGTGTCGGGCGTTGAAGCTGGCATCGCGCAGTACTTGTTGCAGCTGCGCAGCTAACGGGTAGGCCGCCACCGGCCCCTGATTGGGCACCATAAACAAGTCGCCCTGCAGCACCGCACCTGCAGCCGGGAACAGCGCTACTAACATGTCGTGGGCATGAGCGCTTCGCACCGGCAGTAACCGGAAGTTCAATCCGGCCAACATCACATCGCGCTCTGCGGTCAATTCCTGAATTTGCAGCGTGTCGCTGCCCGGTACGTTGCGGATCAGCGCAGCACGACCGCCGGCGCCAGTCCAGATCTGTGGTTTCATATCTAACCAGGCGGCTACACCGGCCTGATGGTCGGTATGGCCATGCGAATAGACAATATCCGTCACATTTTTACCGGGAAAAGCGGCGCTGATTTGTGCGCGCATCGCTTCGCCTTCCTCTTTGCTGCGTGGCGTATCAAACAGCACAATGCCGTTGCTGCCAACCGCAAAGGCCATCTGGTAAGTCGACGGTGAGCCTTCCAGCCGGTACAAATCGCCCTCGACCTGCACGATGCGTAAACCATTGCGGGCAAAGGCGCTGGCGTAGCCTTCCGGCAGCTGCAAATCCGCAGGGTTGATCTGGCCCGGCTCTAAGCTGACCTTGGTGAATTCGCGTTGCAGCCGCTCGCCGCGTTTGATGGTGACAGTCCCTGGCTGGCGCAGGCCGTTTTTTGCGCTCCAGTGGCTATAGAGATAACGTTGCCCGTCCACTTCAGCTGCGGTCACGTCATGATTCGCGTCCAGTTGCA
This sequence comes from uncultured Chromatiaceae bacterium, assembly GCA_946482325.1. The sequence goes on from CAMLRA010000024.1 coordinate 18,612, forward strand.
GCCGCACGCTGCGACCCGCCGGGTCTTTGAGGCTTTGGCCGCCTGTGGCGTCGACGGCCGACAGCTCACGCGCCTGTCTCAGTAATAAAACGGGGCTTAGCAACAGCAAGTCGGCATAGCTGAGGCGGGCACTGTCCGGGCCCTGACGGTCGGTTTCAGTGCCGGTGCGCCAGCCGGCGAGGTCAACCGTTTGTTTCCCTTCCGGGCTGCCGATTTCAAGAAAATGAAAAGTGATATCGCCGGGAAAAGTGCTGCGCCGCTCCAGCCGATAGCGGCCTTGTTCATCGAGCAGGATTTGTTGTTGCAGCGGTGCTTGTGCCGCACTCTGGTGCGGATCTGCTGCCTGGCCTGGCGCGACGCCATAACCCGTGGCCTGAATTTTCCAGTCGGCGGCGCTAGCTGGTTGTGTGAACAGACAAAAGGCGGTGAAAGCAAAAACAACACGCATTTGGCAGAACTCCTGTGAGGTGATGATGCTGTGCACAAAGACCGATGCCGGCATATATCCCAAGCTTTTATCGAGTTGATGAATGGCGATAAAATTGTAAGTATTTGGTCAGATAGAAAATACCAGACGGAAGTGTCAAAACACAGGCAGTCAGGTTTGGAGAATGTCATTGAAATGTAAGTTAAAACGCGGCATTTTTTTCAAGCGTCAGGGCTTGAGAAGTGGCGAATGGGTGGAATTGACTATTGCAGTCAAAGGGCTGTAGACCTTGTTCTGTCCGAGGGCAGGAACTTTGTGCGTTGAAAACACGGATTGAACAGCGCATAGCTTATGAAGCTAGCTTTTGATTTGTGTTCGAACATACACACAAATGGTTGCAATTTTCTGCACCCTCATTAAAGCGAATGGGCTTCGGTCGCGTGGTAAGTTGATATTTGGTGAAGTCTGCCAGCCAGAGCAGTCGTTTGTGTCTGAACCTTAAAACCGGCCTTGTTGCAGCGGTAAGTCCCAAATCCGCCCTTGCAAACCAAATTGCTGAAACAGCGCCCTGGCTTCGTTGACAGTCCATTTATGCCAATCCTGCCGCAAATGGTTGCCATACCAGACTTGCGAAAACTGCCAGATTTTTTGTAGTGGCTGGATATCGCCAATCGGCATACGGTGTCGTTGGCACCAGTTGAGAATGTCTTGCTCCGATTCAAACAGTAGCATGTTGCTGCAGGTATAAGTGACATTGTCCCAGGCTTGCTGCATCGGTATGGGAAAATGCACCAGCAGATTATTTTGGTCGATTTGTCCGTCTTTGACGTTGATCACCAGCTGCTTAGACTCAGCGCCGGCAGTGGTGGTGATGCTGAGGTCACACTTTAATAATGCGGCGGCGCCCATCGAACACCAGGCACAATTCCCCCACCAGCAACAGTGATTGGCTTTGATGAAAAAGTTGGTCGGCGCTGCAGAGAAAGGGTGCATCACCCAGACTTCTTTGCTTTTGGGGTGCAACACCACACCGTGATAATCCTGCAGAGCTTCCAGCGCTGCAGTGAGTTCGCTGGTGCTGACCTGAAAAGCTGACGCCATTTCGTCAATGGTTGGCGCGGTGCCGGTTTCAACAAAACGTTGCATAACATGGCAGTGTAACGTCGAATGATTCAGTAACATCGCAATCCCCGCAAGCTGAGCTGATACAGACTGTAGCGTTTTTTTCGAAGAAACAAAATGACGGACAAAGCTGCTGATGCAAACTAAATGACAATCAAATAAGTGCAAACTCCGGCATTATCACAATCCTGACTGAGCTGCCCGCACTGAACCAATCCTCAGACGTTTGACCTGATCATGCCGTGCATCGTCAGCCAGCGGCTGAAGGCGTCAAACCAGCCGGTGCTGCTGGTGGTTTTTGGATACATGCCAAAGCCGTGTCCGCCTTGTTCGTAAAAATGAAATTCCACCGGCTTTTTCGCCTGGTGCCAGCTTTTTATCAGACCAAATTTGCCCTGGGCAAAAAACGGGTCGTCGGCGGCCAGCGCCACAAACAGCGGTGGCGCATCTGCCGGTACTGTCACCACATCCAGTGGCCCATAGATATTGGCAATAAACGCCGGTTTGGCCTCTTTGCCAACCAAAGTGGTCGCCATCGTCAGCATAGCGCCGGCCGAAAAACCAATCATGCCGATGCGCTTGGGGTCGACTTGCCATTCTTTGGCGCGGCTACGCACCAAGGCAAAAGCGGCGCGGGCATCTTCCAGCTGCGGCGCGAGTTCAGTGGCCATAGTGGCTTGATTGGGCCGGGGCGGGCGGCGCGCAGCACCTGAAAACAGCTCAGCCATCGATTGCTGAAAACCGGCCATATCGGCAGGTGTCTGGTTGAGGCGGTATTTCAGCACAAAAGCGGCAATACCTTGTTTGGCCAGCGCATTGGCCACATCCCAGCCTTCGTTATCCATCGACAAAGTGCGAAAACCGCCACCGGGCGCCACTATCACCGCAGCGCCACTGGCTGTTTTTGGATCTGGCAGTACAGGTGTCAGCGTTGCGACCGTGACATTGCGGGCAAAACGGCTGCCATATTGCTGATGCCAGGATTCTTGCGCTTTGGCGCCGGGCAGGGCTGGCGTGCCCAGCTCAATTGCCTGCGGCTGTGCCGGTGTGGCGATCGGCGTCATCTGGTCATCGGCGGCTGTGGCCTGAAAAGCGCTGAAGCAGAGCGCGAGTAACGTCTGGCTGAGGCTCTGTTGCCAGTGCCAGCGGGCAGCGCTGCGCTTAGATGGGGTGTTCATCGGTTCCTTCTCCCTGATGGTTGTAATGTCTGTGGCTAGGGTTTGCGGCTGCGGATGATGGGCCTGATAGAACCATCCGGATTAAAAAACACCTGGTCCAGTGCCACAGAGCGGCGGTAATTGCCACCGCCCGGCAAGTCGGCATTGTGATAGGCGAGGTAGGTCTGGCCGTTAAAATCAAACAGCGCCGGATGGATAGTGGTGGTGCCGGGCAGCGGGTCCATGATGATGCCGCGATACTGCCAGGGGCCGCTGGCAGCAGTACTGGTGGCATAAGCCAGGCTTTCCGGAAAACCGGCGGCATACATCAGGTAATAAATCCCGTTGTGTTTCGACAGATGCGGGCCTTCTTCGAAGTTCGGTAAGCTGTCGACTTTGTGGATTTGCACGGCGCTGATGTCGCGGTTTTGCATGCGGCCTTTGGCATTCAGGCTGTATTTTTCGCCTTTCAGATGGACCAAATCAGCTTCCAGTTCTGCCCACCATAACTGCTGATTGCCCCAATACAGATAAGCGCGACCGTCGTCATCGACAAACACCGCCGGGTCGATATTACGCCAGCTATGGCTTTTATCTTTGGCGGTATCTTCCAGCAAAATCAGTGGCATGCCACGAGGGTCAGTAAAAGGCCCAACCGGGCTGTCCCCCACCGCCACCCCAATCGAAAAGCCAAACACAGCACCGGTCTGGCCGCCTTCCACTGCGGCATAAAAATAGAATTTGCTGTTGCCGCTCTCATCTTTGCGCTTAATCACATGATGGGCATAGGCGTTGCCGGTTTTGGCATCACCACGCGCCCAGGCAAAATCGGAGTAGCGCAATACAGCGCCATGGTTTTGCCATGTTTGAAGGTCTCTGCTACTCCAGAGCCGGTAGTCATACATGCGGTAGTCCTTGCCTTGCAGAGACTGTTCGTCGTGCGTGGTGTAAAGGAACAAAGTACCGTCATGCACCAGCGCCGCCGGGTCTGCGGTGTAAATCAGCGGGCCGTTTGGGCTGGTTGGGTCTTTGCTGTCGGTTTTAATAATGGGGTTGTTGAACTGGGTTGGTGTTGTTGCCGTGGCGGATTCTGCTGCATTAGCAGCACCATAAGCGTTACTGAGCAGCACAGCGCCAAGCAACATAACCGGCGCAAACCGCAGTTTTACCACACGAAAAGAGGACAAAATCAACATCTCCACAAGCCCTGGCAGATAGCAAAAACTGCTTGTTAGTGTGTTGAAAATTCAGCCAAAACGGAACGGCAAGGCCGTTATGAAACTGGGTAAGCGGATTGTTTTATTTGGCGTTGAGAGTTACGTCAGGCTTTGTAAAACTGGTCGATTCGAGTAATAAGCTAATGGTTGCTTTGCGTGAATAGCCCACCATTCGCGGCAAAGCCAACACCGCCACCGCCATGTTCGCCCGTTCGCACCTCCCGCGTTCACTCTTGATCGCTCACTCCGCGGCTGCCGGTGTTGACTTTGTTAGGGTTTGGAGAAGACTGCATTTAGCGATTAACGGACATAGCGGCCAGACCATTTTGTAAGCATGAAATGTCCGCTATGCGTTGAGTCGCGGACGACCGTTTTTCTACACATCGATAAGCGGAATCGCCGCTTATCTGCCAAATGCGCTGTTCCGGTGCACTCAGGATGCAAGCTTCGCCCTAAGCTCACTGATATGTTTCGCCGGCGAACTGCCATAGAAACGGCTGTACTCGCGGCTAAATTGTGACGGGCTTTCATAACCAACCTGAAAGGCTGCTGAGGCCGCGTCCTGATATTCCACCAGCATCAGGCGGCGGGCTTCCTGCAATCTGAGCTGCTTGACAAATTGCAGCGGGCTCATCGCCGTCATATTGCGAAAATGGTGATGGAAGGTCGATACCCCCATGTGTGCAATATTGGCAACCTCTTCAATCCGGACCTGTTGATTAAAATGAGCTTTTAGCCAGGAAATTGCCTTAGCGACCTGATGGGTTTGGGTACCCATCACCGCCAATTGCCGTAGGGTTTCGCCTTGTTCACCAACCAGCAACCGGTAGAAAATTTCCCGGCGAATCAGCGGTGCCAGCATCGCAATACTGGCTGGGTCATCGACCAAATCAATCAGGCGTTGAAAAGCGCTGATCAGTGCCAGTGTCAAAGTGCCGGTCGCCATACCACGGCCGCTGAACTGTCCTTTCGGCGGCGATAATTGCCCATCGACCATCAGCTGGGTGATCTCCGGGTAATCAAAGGTCAGTTTCAGGCCGAGATAAGGTGTTTCCACACTGGCATCGGTCACCTGCGCGACCACAGGTAAATGGACCCCCGAGAACAGGTAATGCCTGGTGTCGTAGTTGTAACTGTCATCCCCCAATTGCACCCGTTTCGCCCCCTGGGCAATTAAGCAAACACTCGGCTCGTACAAACCGGCCATCGGCAGGTGGGCCACTGTTTTTTTAAATACAGTCAGGCCCGGGACTTTCGTCGGGCAGTAGTCCTCTTGAGCTGTAAGCCTTGAAATACTTGAAGCCAAGAGTTTTATGTTGCTGTCCAACATTGGATTATTTTCCATCGGATGCCACCTGCGCTGCTTTTTGTTGGGCTTTGAGTATATCGACTGCTGTCAGAGCAATATAGCAGCAGACAAACAGCCAAGAGGAATAGGCAATGATCTCACAGGAATAGCCTATAAGCTTTTAGGGTTTAGGGCTAAGCTGTGCGGTAAACAGGTCGTTGACTATGCTCTGCGATCAGCACCGGATACAGACACCAGAGGTGAGTCAGATCATGCATTTCATCCCCAAAACTGCGGCGCTGCTGCTCAGTGTGCAGCTGCTATCTGCGCAGGTATTCGCCGCCGATTATCGCGACAACCCTTTTACCCTTACTTATGAAGGTGCACTAAGCGCGAATGTGGCCGGGCAGGTCAATATTCATCCGGTGCGTTACCAGCTCAACAACATCGAGATCGCCGCCAATGTGTATACCCCGGCTGGCTATAACGCAACGAATAAGCACCCGCAGTCCAAATACCCGGCGATTGTCATTGCGCATCCAAATGGTGGCGTCAAAGAGCAGGTGGCCGGGCTTTATGCGCAGCGTCTTGCTGAACTTGGTTTTATTGCTATTACTGCCGATGCCGCGTATCAGGGCGCCAGTGGCGGTTTGCCGCGAAATGTCGATAAACCAGCCCATCGAATTGAAGACATCCATGGCATGGCCGATTTTATTGCGCAGTTTGCCGGGGTTGATCACACGCGGATCGGCTTGTTGGGCATTTGTGGCGGTGGTGGTTATGCGCTAAAAGCCGCACAAACGGATAAACGTTTTGTCGCAGTAGCAACCTTAAGTCTGTTTAATTCAGGCCGGGTGCGGCGCAACGGCTATATGGATTCTGCGCTTGAGACTATCCAACAGCGACTGCAGTCAGCGTCCGCTGCGCGCGCCGAAGAAGCAGCCACCGGGAAAGTTCGTTATGTAGGTGACGCCAAACTCAGCGATGCGCAAATCGCGGCACTGCCATTTGAGCTGTATCGTCAGGGCTTTGACTACTATTGGAAAACGCACGCGCATCCGAACTCGACCTTTCGTTACACCGAAAGCAGCTTGTTGTCGCTGATGAACTTTGATGCTGTGAGCAATATGGATTTGCTCCAACAGCCGTTATTGCTGATCGCCGGCAGCAAAGCTGATTCGCTGTATATGACACAAGAAGCCTTTCAGCTGGCCAGTAAGGCTGCATCGAAACAACTGTATCTGATTGAAGGTGCTACCCATATCGAGACGTATTGGCAGCCTGAGTACGTCAGTCAGGCGGTCCGCGAATTAGCTAAATTTTTTGGCGCCACATTGCAAGGCCCTCTGCCGGCTGCCGCCAGTCAAAAGGACGAGTGACCATGAAAAATATACTTCGGATAAACGCGTTGTTCTCCCTGCTGGTCGTGGCAGGTCTGACTTCCTGTAGCAGCGAGCTGCCGCGCCATTCGGCGCTTAGCCAGTCAAACCCCGAGCCTTTGGTGATTGCGCAGCAGGGGAGCTTTGCGGTGGGCGGCACCGTGATTCAACAACCCGGCGAATTCGACCCGATCAAACTCAGCAGTGCCGGCCAAACCCTGCATAGTGACCACGCTTATGTGTTCTATCAAATTCCGGCCAAAGCACGGCAATATCCGCTGGTGATGTGGCATGGCATTGGGCAGTTCTCAAAAACATGGGAATCCACCCCGGATGGCCGGGAAGGCTTTCAAACCCTGTTTTTACGCCAGGGTTATGGTGTTTATCTGTTAGATCAGCCGCGCCGCGGCAATGCCGGTAAAGGCAGTTTGCCCGGGACTTATACGCCTGAACCTGATGAGCAAAAATGGTTTAACATTTTTCGGGTCGGGTTATGGCCACAGTATTTCGACAAGGTGCAGTTCCCAAAGGAGCCAGCAGCGCTTGAGCAATACTTCCGGCAAATCACCCCGGATGTCGGTCCCATCGATATCCAGGTCAACGTCAGTGCGGTGGATGCGTTGTTCAATAAAATTGGCGACGGCATTTTAGTCACACATTCTCACAGCGGCGGCATGGGCTGGTTAGCTGCGATGCGTAATCCGCAGATCAAAGCCATTGTCTCTTATGAACCCGGCAGTAATTTTGTATTCCCTGCAGGCGAAGTTCCGGCGCCAAAACCCAGCAGCAGCGGTGCATTGACGGCGACGGCGGTGCCACTGGCCGAATTCAAAAAACTGACTCAAATCCCCATCGTCATTTATTACGGCGACAACATTCCGCTGACGCCAAGCCCTTATCCGGGCCTTGATGGTTGGCGGGTACGGCTTGAAATGGCGCAGGAATGGGCCGCCGCAATCAACCGCCATGGTGGGGATGCGACTGTGGTCCATCTGCCTAAAGTCGGTATCTATGGCAATACCCATTTCCCTTTTTCCGATTTGAATAATCGCCAAATCGCGCAGTTGCTGGCCGACTGGTTGCGGGATAAACAACTGGCACGTTAACAGCGCAGGCAGGTTTTATGAGGGAAACATCGATGAGCTTTTCAGGACTTTTTACCAGACCAGCCACCATACTGATAGCCGGGTTGTGTCTGCTGCTGGCATCAGCTGCACCTGCAGTGGCGGGCGACGCTATTTCCCCGCTTTCCGTGCGGCAAAAGGCGATGATCCCTATTGCCGCATTCACCGCGCAGGGCAAGATCCCAGAGCTTGAACAAGCCATGCATCAGGGCCTGACGCAGGGACTTACCATCAATGAAATCAAGGAAATACTGGTGCAGTCATACGCCTACGCCGGTTTTCCCCGCGCCTTAAACGGCATTAATGCCTTGATTCGCGTGCTTGATGCCCGTCAGCAACAAGGGCTTCGTGACGTGATGGGAAAAGAAGCAACTCCACTGCCGGCGGATTTTGATGCCAATGCTTATGGTCATCAGGTGCGAAATAGCCTGACCGGGCGGGACATGCGCAACAGCACCACAGGCTACGCCGCTTTGGTACCGGTCATTGATGAGTTTCTGGTCCAGCATTTGTTTGCCGCGATTTTTTACCGCGACGTGTTAAGTCATGCCGACCGCGAGCTGGTCACCATCAGCATCCTGGCAGTGTTGCCGGGCACCGCAGCGCAGCTCAAATCACACCTGAATATTTGTTTGCGTATGGGCTACAGCCCCGCGCAATTACGGGAATTCGTCGCTGTACTTGAACATCAGGTCAGTCACGAGAGCGCCAGCCAGGTGCTGGCGGTGCTGGAACCACAATCCGCAGCGGCGCAGAGCGTGACGGTTGCGAAAACGGCAACGCCACCGACTGTAACTGTCAGCCGTGATGCGACTGTCAGTGTCGGTGAGCCCGATAAATTCACCGGCACTGCCAAAATCAGTGCGCGCTTTAGCTCGCCGGTGCAAGGCCAGTACAGCGGTGCTTTGGTCGAATTTGCCGCCGGTGCCCGCACTGCCTGGCACAGCCATCCGCAAGGACAAACCCTGATAGTCATTTCCGGCGAAGGCTGGGTCCAGCAGGAAGGCAAAAAAGCGCAGCCGATCAAAACCGGTGATGTCGTGAGCATTCCACCGCACACCAAACACTGGCATGGCGCCAGCGACAGCAGCGCGATGACTCATCTGGCCATTTCCACTCCAGAGCAAAACCAAACGGTGACCTGGATGGAGTTGGTGCAAACCAGTCCAGGCCGTTAAGCAGCCAACAAATACCAGGAGGCCCCAGATGCAAAATCGCAGAGAGTTTTTATTGATTGGTGCGGGCGTGACAGCTGCATCGATGCTGAGCAGTCCAGGCCATGCCAATCCGGTGTCGCTGACACCAGCAAAAACCAGTACACCGCTGCCGGTGCGAATGCTTGGCCAATTGCAGGTGTCGGCTATTGGCCTTGGTGTGCAGAATATGAGCCGCAAATACGACACATCTGTGCCCAACCGCCAGGAAATGCATCAGGTGATCCGCACGGCTTATGAGCAGGGAGTCACCTTTTTTGATGCCGCTGAAGCTTACGGCCCGTTTGAAGTTGAACGGATCCTGGGTGAAGGCGTGAAAGGCTTTCGCGACCAAGTGGTCATTGCCACCAAATTTGGCTGGAATATCGACCAGCAAACCGGCGCCAGATTGCCGGGACTGAATAGTCGCCCGGAGCATATCAAACTGGTCGTGGATGCGATGCTGCGCCGCCTGCAAACCGACCGTATCGACTTGCTTTATCAGCACCGCGTCGACCCTCATGTGCCGATTGAGGATGTCGCGGGTGCGGTGGCCGATTTGATGCAAGCCGGTAAAGTGCTGCATTGGGGCTTATCAGAAATGGGCCCAAACACCCTCAAGCGCGCCCACACCACACTGCCAGTCAGCGCCGTACAAAGCGAATATTCGATGTTATGGCGTGGCCCGGAGCAAACGACGTTGCACCTTTGCGAAGCGCTTGGCATCGGCTTTGTGCCTTGGAGCCCGCTGGGTGTGCAATTTCTGACCGGCTGGATTGATAGTCAGACGCGCTTTGCGGCCGGGGATTTCAGAGCAACAGAAAGCAGATTCAGCCCGGAAAACCTCGAACACAATATGCAGCTGGTTGAGCTTATTCAGCAGTGGGCACAGCGAAAAGACGCGACGCCTTCACAAATTGCCCTTGCCTGGTTACTACACCAAAAAGCCTGGATAGCGCCCATCCCGGGCACCACCAGTCAAAGCCATCTGCTGCAGAATATCGGCGCCGCACATGTGCAATTTTCCAAGGCAGAACTGACTGAGCTGACCGCAGCATTGAACGGAATTGTTATCAAAGGACAACGTTTACCGGACTTTGTACAGGCGTTTTCTGATGTTGAGGCGCCACTTAAACCAACAGCCACTAAATCTTAACTGAGGACGCAATGAAAAAAATGATTGGGACTATGTTCATCGCCGCGCTGTGTTTGTTGTGTGCGAGCGCTGTGACTGCAAACACTACGGCCAATGGTTCTCCGGCGGACGCTCCGGAATTGCCCACCTTGGCTGCAGAGCAGTCACTACTGCAATTATCCAAACAGAAATGGCAATGGATGGCGGACAAAGATGTGGCTGCGCTCGATAAGCTGTTTGATGCCAAATCGGTATTTGTGCACATGGGCGGGTCATGGGGCAAACAGCAGGAACTGGATGTGATTCAGTCCGGTGGCATTCATTACAAAAAAGCTGATGTACATCAGGCAACGGTACAACTTATTGACAACACAGCGATTTTACTCAACCGCATTACCTTGCTTGCGGTGGTTGGCGGCCGTGAGGTCAGCAATAATTTTATAGTGACGGAAGTGTATGTTCGTAATAACAATGATTGGCTGTTGGCTTCATTGTCGTTTACGAAATTACTGGATAAGTGAAAACATAAACCGCCTAGCTGCTTTTATACAGCACCGCTTTGCGGTGAGCTGTGTAAAATCCTTTGAGGCAAACCCAGTGGCGTGTCAGGCGCTGCAAAACTCATTTCCAAATGATCATCTTAAAGATCCGGTTGCGGTAAAAAGCAGTCATGCGTTTGTAGCCAGAGCCATCGTCAGCTTTTGGCACATAGCGACGCCACAAACGAACTCGCAAAACGGCAGGACGACAACGTTAGCAGACCCTCTGCGGCATGGGTGAAGGCGGGATTTCAGCAAGTCAGACATCTGACTTGCTGCCGACAGAACGGGTTTTACTCTGCAAAACCCCGGAACGCCGCAGAGGAGCCTACATGTCTGCGAGACCCGGTCTGCGAGACCCGGTCTGCGAGACCCGGTCCGCGGGACCCGGTCCGCGGGACCCGAAAGTATTCACGGCGTGCGTGTGACGCCCATCGTGTGACGCCCATCGTGTGACGCCCATCGTGTGACGCCCAATCTGTTGTTGTCGTCTGTGCCGTTTGCTGCGAGCTTCGTTGGGTGGTCGTTTTTAAATGTGGAACTCAATAGATTCGTAATCGTACGGTGCGTGATGTACGGCGGCGCTTGCGCTTGCCGGTACCTACGCCTTCCATCGGCGCTTTTTCCTATTCCCCGGCATAAAAGAAGCCCGGCAAATGCCGGGCTAACCAGTTACACACATCACTTACACACACTGGGACTAAATGCGCTGGCGGGGACAGGGCGACCTTGCCAGCGGGGGGTACTACAAAACTAGCGGTACAGCACCAGGTTGACCTGGTTTTCCAGCAATTCCTGGCGGCCGCTCACGGCTTGTGGGCTCAGCTGTTTCTGCTCGGTCAGATCTGCCAGCGATTGCAGCGAATGCTGACCTTGCTGGATGGCCTGGCCCAGTGGCGCGCTCCAGCCGGCGTAACGTTTGGCAACGGCCTGGCCGAGGAAGTCTTTTTCTATCAGCAGCGCGGCTTTTTTCAGCGCTAAGGCTAAGTGGTCCATGCCGCCGATGTGGCCGTGGAACAGGTCGTAGCGGTCGACGCTTTGACGACGTAATTTGGCGTCGAAGTTAAAACCACCGGTGGAGAAACCACCTGCTTTGAGGATTTCGTACATCACCAGGCTGAGTTCCTCGACGCTGTTCGGGAACTGGTCGGTGTCCCAGCCGTTTTGCGCGTCGCCGCGGTTGGCGTCGATGCTGCCAAAAATCCCCAGCGAAATGGCGGTCGCCACTTCATGGTGGAACGAGTGGCCGGCGAGCGTGGCGTGGTTGGCTTCAATGTTGACGCGGAATTCTTTCTCCAGGCCAAATTGCTTGAGGAAACCGTACACAGTGGCCGAGTCATAATCGTATTGATGTTTGGTCGGTTCCTGCGGTTTAGGTTCGATCAGCAGCAGGCCTTTAAAGCCGATTTTGTGTTTGTGCTCGACCACCATCTGCATAAAACGGCCAAGTTGCTCACGCTCCTGACGCAGGTCAGTATTCAGCAGCGTTTCATAGCCTTCACGGCCACCCCACAGCACATAGTTTTCGCCGCCTAAACGCTGGGTCGCGTTCATCGCATGGAATACCTGGGTAGCGCCATAGCTGAACACTTCCGGGTCCGGGTTGGTCGCAGCACCTGCGGCATAACGCGGGTTACTGAACAAATTGGCGGTGCCCCACAGCAGTTTGACGCCGGTTTCTGCCTGTTTTTGTTCCAGCACGTCGGTCATAGCCGCGAAGTTATTGATGTATTCGCGGATGCTGTGGCCTTCCGGCGCGACGTCGATGTCGTGGAAACAATAATAAGGAATGGTCAGTTTGCTGAAGAATTCAAAAGCCACGTCGGCTTTTTGCCGGGCCCGTTCCATCGCATCACCGGCTTCTAACCATGGCCGGCCAAAAGTACCCTGACCAAACACGTCCTGGCCGTTCCAGCAGAAGTTATGCCAGTAACAGGCGGCCATGCGTAAATGCTCGGCCATAGTTTTGCCGAGGATTTTTTCATTGGCGTTGTAATGTTTAAACGCCAGTGGGTTGGTGCTGTCGGCGCCTTCATAGGCAATTTTGTCTAAGTTGTCGAAATACTGAGCCACGCTGCTCTCCTGATTGGTCTCGATTAAGGCTGATGCTGTCATGTTGGCTATCGCCCGGCGTTCTCACAATTATGTTTTTTCAGAGCTACCTTGTGCTTTTCGGTGGCAGCATTAACCGGCAGCAAAAAACGGTTCTGCTGCGCCATACAAGGCTTTAAAGCGCGCAAACCGCGCACTGAGCAGCTGATGACGCGCTCCGTCCGGCTGATGCGAACTGACCAGTGGCGGCGGTGGGCATAAGGTCTCAGCTGCCACTGTTGGATTCAGCGCCAGGGCCGCCAGCCGCGCCGCACCCAAAGCCGGGCCTACTTCGCCGCCTTCACGAAAACTCAGCGGTAAGTTCAGCACGTCAGCCAGTAACTGCCGCCAGTAGCTGCTTCGCGCGCCACCGCCAATCAGATTGATTTCATTAGGAATTCCTGCCGCACTGTGCAGTGACTCAGCGCCTTGGGCCAAGGCAAAACTGACGCCTTCCAGCACCGAATAAGTCAGGGTGGCGCGGTCGGTGTCGTGGCTCAGGCCAAACCAAACACCTTGCGCATTAGGGTTGTTATGCGGTGTGCGTTCACCGGATAAATACGGCAGAAATAACGGAGCCTGGCTGGTGTTTATGTCTGTTTGTTCCAGCTCTGCCAACAGTTCAGCCACCGGATTTTTCATCAGCTGCTCGCTGTACCACTGCAGACAGCTGGCGGCGCTTAAGGTTACCGCCATCAGATGCCAGCTATTGGGGAGCGCATGGCAAAAGGCATGTACAGCTGATTGCGGATTGGCGCTGTAGCCTTGGCTGACCGCGAAATAAACACCGGAAGTACCCAGCGATAGCATGGCCTGGCCCGGCGCGAGAATCCCGGCACCAACTGCGCCTGCGGCATTGTCGCCCCCACCGGCTACCAGTGGCACTTGCGCCATGCCCCAGCGCTGCGCTAAATCGCTGCTTAGCACGCCGGTGATTTGATTGCCTTCATAAAGTGTTGGCATCTGCAAGCGGCTGAGGCCACAGACACAGAGCAGTTCGTCGCTCCAGTCGCGCGCGGCCATGTCCAGCCACAAAGTACCGGCCGAGTCGGACATATCGGAGGCAAAATCGCCGCTTAAGCAAAAGCGTAAATAGTCTTTGGGTAATAACACCATGGCGATACGGGCGAAAAGGTCCGGTTCATGCGCGCGCAGCCACAGCAATTTGGGCGCGGTAAAACCCGGCATCGCCAGATTACCGGTGATGTCGGAAAGCTCAGGAACCCGTTCGGTCAGTTGCTGGCACTCAGCAAAACTTCGGCCGTCATTCCATAAAATCGCCGGGCGCAGCACCTGATGTTGTGTATCCAGCAGAGTGGCGCCATGCATCTGACCGGCGAGGCCAATAGCTTTGACTGTGCTTAAATCGTGGCGCGCACTTAACGCATCCAGACATTGTTGTAAGGCGGCCCACCAATGCGCCGGCTCTTGTTCTGACCAGAGCGGCTGCGGCCGGCTCACCATGAGCGGCGCGCTCTCGCTATCTATTACGCTTTCAGTCGCGGGGTCTTGCGCATCCAGCAAAATCACTTTGATGCCGGAGGTGCCTAAATCGATGCCAATATACATGGGCCAAATCACTTCTGTTGCCGGGAAAAGATGGGCTCATGCTTGGGGTTTGGCGGCATCGCAGCAATTATGAAAATTCATAATTTGTTGTTGAATTCTGTTTTCGTCTTCCAGTCTGGCAATGGTGCAGTCTATTATCGATGCGGATAAGACGATTTTACTGATAACCAAAAAAGATAAAGACGGTGGAATTATGTTCAAGGCAAAACACAGTATTACGCTGCTGTTTAACGCAAACAAAGTGTACGATCGACAGGTGATTGAGGGCATTGGGCATTATCTGCAGTCGTCGAAAGTCGATTGGGATGTGTACCTCGAAGAAGACTTTTTATGCCGGCTGGAGCATATTCAGGAATGGGGCGGCGACGGTATTATCGCTGACTTCGATGACATGAATATCCAGCGCGCCTTAGCCGGCACTGACAAACCGCTGGTCGGTGTTGGCGGCTCTTATGCCAATGCGCAGGATTATCCGCCGGTGCCTTATGTTGCCACCGACAATTTTGCGCTGGTACAGGCGGCGTATGAGCACTTAAAACGCAAAGGCCTGGACCGTTTTGCGTTTTACAGCGTGCCGGCCGACGAAAACCATCGCTGGGCGGCGGAGCGTGAAAACGCCATCAAAAAACTGACCGCCAAAGACGGTTACGACTGCCAGATTTACAGCGGCCATTGCACCCGGCCTGAAACCTGGCAATACGCGATGAACCGGCTAACTGACTGGATCCAATCCTTACCAAAACCTATCGGCATAATCGCCGTGACCGATTCGCGCGCGCGCCATCTGCTGCAGGCTTGTGAACATGTCGGCATCATAGTGCCGGACAATATCGCCATTATTGGTATCGACGATGATGACATCGCCCGTTATTTAAGCCGCATCAGCTTAAGCTCGGTCACTCAAGGCTGTTTTGAAATGGGTTATCAGGCGGCGAAATTGCTGCATACCCAACTTAATAACATCGATGTTGGTCGCAAACGTATTCTGGTAGCGCCGGTTGGCGTGGCGTCGCGCCAGTCCACCGACTTTAAAGCACTGCGCGACCCTTATGTGATTCAGGCGATGCATTACATTCGCCGCAACGCCAGCCGTGGTGTCAAAGTCGAGCAAGTGACTGATTTTGTCGGCATTTCGCGCTCAAACCTCGAGCAGCGGTTTCGCACTGAGCGCGGTCATTCGATTCACACTGAACTGCACAATCAAAAACTGACCCGCGCCTGCAAAATGCTGCTGGATACCCAGGTCAACCCGACTGAAATTGCCAATTTATGTGGTTATCCGTCGCTGCAATATATGTACGCGGTGTTTAAGCGCCACTTCGGCCAGACGCCAAAAGAATATCGCATGGCACGCGGTGAAGCTTTTGTTGATCAGGCGGTGAATGATTGAGGGCGATGATTTCGTTATGTACGGCGTGTGACGCCCAGCGCGCTTTGCTAGCCGTACCTAAGATGTTCAACGTAGGTACGGCTAGCAACGCGCCGCCGTACGTTAAACCCAGCGTACTTTTTTCGTAGGTAAGGTAAGCGAAGCGCCACCGTACGTAAATCAGGCATCACCTTGAATAACACCTTTGCCGTCTCCACACCAATCGGCAATGTATACACCTGCTGCGACATAGCGATGAAAAGTTGAATGTGGCCAGTCCTGTACCCGTTGTACCCAACCATGTTTCAGTGGATTGCGGTGCACATAGTCAACATGATGCTGGAAATCACTGGCGTCACGAATTAAATGTTCCCAGTAGTGTCGTTGCCAGATACCGCGTTCACGCCGTGAATCCCGGCTGGGGGCGCGATATTCTCCGTCAGGGATGGCGCGCGAAAAGGCTTTTTTGATGTCACGCCAACGCCCGGGGAAGTCGTTGTCGCTATCAGGTAAGGTCTAGATGCAATGCATATGGTCCGGCAACACGACCCATGCATCAATACAAAATGGCCGTTGTCGGTGGACATGACGAATACAAGATTTCAGCAAATCAATTTGTTCAGTCAGCAGGTGTTGTTGACGTTGTTGCAGGTTTACAGTGAAAAACCAGCAGGCACCCGTAACCTGGCCTCGACGATAGTTTGGCATTCCGTTGCCTCCGTCCAGTATGTTCAATTTGCAGTGTAGCCGCCAAAACAAGTCCGGTGGTAGGTAGTGTACGGCGACGGCAAACGTACGGCGGCGCTGTGCTAGCCGTACCTACGGTCATTTGAACATCGTAGGTACGGTAAGCAACGCGTCACCGCACGATTTTGATTAGCGATGCACCCGGCCAAAAATCGCACAGCGCTGACGTATTTTCATAACAGCGCCAGCATTGCCGACTGGCGGTTTTTTCCTTCTAATTCATCAGCAAACATGGAGAAGCTCTGATGAATTTCACGTTACAAATAACTGCAGCCACGCTGGTCGCGCTCAGTCTCGCCGCCTGTCAGGATGCCAAAATGACCGCCCCGGCCGCGCCGCCAACGCCAGCAGCACAAACTGCGCCTGCCGCTGCAGCTTTTGACTGGTTTCGTTATGAAGGCCGTGACCCACAGTTCGCTACGCCTTTAACCGCCGGCACTTATCAAAACCCGGTACTGGCCGGTTATTTTCCGGACCCGACCATCACCAAAAGAACCAATGCCGACGGTTCTGAAGACTTTTACATGGCGGTGTCGTCATTTGTGATGACGCCGGGCCTGCCGATTTTGCACAGTAAAGACTTAGTTCACTGGCAGCTGATTGGCCATGCGCTCGAGCGTGATTCGCAGTTTGATATGCGTGGCCAGCAAATCTCGCAGGGTATTTACGCGCCGACCATCCGTTATCATGACGGTCTGTTTTATCTGATTAACACCACAGTCGCGACCCAAACCACCAAAGGTGGCAACTTCATAATGACCGCGACCGACCCGGCTGGCCCCTGGTCGGATCCGATTTGGTTACCGGAAGTACCGGGCATAGACCCCGATATCTTTTTTGACGACGACGGCAAAATCTATATCACCCACAATGCTGAAGCGCCTGGCGAAGCTTTATACGAAGGCCACCGCGCCATCTGGCTGTGGCAATACGACCCGGCGCAAAAAGCCGTCGTCAAAGATTCGAAAAAGCTGCTGGTCAATGGCGGCGTCGATTTGGCGAAAAAACCGATTTGGATTGAAGCGCCGCACCTGATTAAACACAACGATTGGTACTATCTGATTTGTGCCGAAGGCGGCACCGCTGACCAGCATTCCGAAGTGGTGTTTCGTAGCAAAAGCCTGAACGAGCCTTTTGTGCCTTGGGAGAAAAATCCAATTCTGACGCAGCGTGATTTGGCGCCAAACCGGCCAGATCCGGTGACCACTGCAGGCCACGCTGATTTTGTCCAGCTGGCGGATGGCAGCTGGTGGGCGGTGTTTTTGGCGACACGCGCTTATGACG
>CAMLRA010000025.1 GCA_946482325.1 uncultured Chromatiaceae bacterium
CAGATATTCAATATCCTGCAGGAAACCAAAAGTACGGGCGCGGCTGATGTCTTTGATAAAACCGGCGGCAGAGAAATCGACTTTCATGTGCTGACGGGTTTCGGCAATCACCGGATGGTCAAAGTCGATGGCGAAATCGATGCGAAAACCATGGTGAGGTTTAAATTCGGCCCATTTGTCACCGTCTTCAACCCGCACTGCTTTTTTGATGCGGATGAATTTTTTCGCCAGTTTCTGCTCAGAAACACCGGCTTCCAGTAACAGATAAACAAATGGGTTGGCGCTGCCGTCCATGATTGGAATTTCGGCGGAATCAACTTCAACAATCAGATTGTCGATGCCGAGGCCGGCGACAGCCGCCATCAGGTGTTCAGTGGTCGATAACCGGACGCCCTGAGGATTAATCAGACAGGTACACATCACTGTGTCACCCACCAGTTCTGGCGAGACTTTAAAGTCAACGACCGGGTTCAGATCTACACGACGGAACACAATTCCTGTGTTGTCAGGCGCAGGCCGGAGAGTAAGCGTAACCTTTTCGCCCTTGTGTAAACCCACTCCGATGGAGCTGATGGTCTTCGTGATAGTACGTTGTTTAATCATCATTTTTTCCTGTTCAAAAACTGAACAATCCCAAACGGCGGCGCAGCATAGCATATGTTAACAACAATGCCAATGCTACAGGTCCGACTTCAGACTGGCTTTATGGCTGAAAAATTCAGCTTAAATCCAGCGATTTTTTCGATTAGTCGGCTTGCTTACGCAGGAACGCCGGGATATCGAAAATATCAATATTGGCTTTGTTATCAGCCTGTGGCTTGCTTTGTGGCGCTTCTACTGCCGCCATCGCTGGCTGAGCTTCACGCATTTCACGTGCTGTATTGCCGGCATGACCATACACACTGCCACCGTGACCAAAGGCAGCCGGTGCACTGTGGTAACCACCACGCACAGGCTCTGCACGGTGATGGCCATGCACCAGGCTGATATCAGGACGACGTTCTGCGCCAATACCAGTCGCGACGACTGTGACACGCAGCTCGTCTGACATTTCCGGATCAATAACAGCACCCACCACCACAGTGGCGTTTTCAGAAGCGAAGGCTTTGACTGCATTACCGACGATTTCAAATTCTTCGATGGTCAGGTCTAAACCGGCCGTGATATTGACCAGAATGCCTTTGGCACCTGACAGATCGATATCTTCCAGCAGCGGGCTCGAGATCGCCTGTTCAGCGGCTTCTTCAGCGCGGTCCGGGCCAGTTGCGCGGCCGGTCCCCATCATTGCAGTGCCCATTTCTGACATCACAGTGCGCACGTCGGCGAAGTCGACGTTAATCAGACCAGGACGGGTGATCAGTTCAGCAATACCTTGCACAGCACCCAACAGCACGTTATTGGCGGCTTTGAATGCGTCGAGCAGGCTGGTGCCTTTACCCAATACTTTTAATAACTTGTCGTTTGGAATAGTGATCAGTGAATCGACATGTTTTGCCAGTTCATTGATGCCTTCGTCGGCATAATTCGAGCGTTTTTTGCCTTCAAACGGGAAAGGCTTAGTCACAACAGCAACAGTCAGAATACCCAGCTCTTTGGCCACCTGAGCCACAATTGGCGCAGCGCCTGTACCGGTACCACCACCCATACCGGCAGCGATAAACACCATATCTGCGCCCATAATGGTCTTTTTGATGGTATCGCGATCTTCTTCGGCAGAACGGCGGCCGACATCCGGGTTAGCACCAGCACCTAAACCTTTGGTGACATTGGCACCCAATTGCAGAGTGACGTTGGCCGATGAATTACGCAGCGCCTGCGCATCGGTATTGGCGGCAATAAATTCCACCCCTTCAATGTTGCTGGCGACCATGTATTCGACAGCGTTACCGCCACCGCCACCGACGCCAACCACTTTGATGACAGCTTCTTCGCTGTGGTTTTCCATTAACTCAAACATGTTGCTCTCTCCGTTTTACGCTTACTCAAAACTCGCCTTTAAACCAGCTGGTCAGCTTTTTCACAAAACCGCCAACCGACTCCCGTGCCGCCACTGCTTTTTTCTGCTGGGCACGCGCATCTTTGCCATACAATAACAGACCGACCACACTGGCATAAGCCGGGTCGTTTACATATTCGGTTAAACCGGTGATATGGGCCGGGTAACCCAGCCGTACCGGCATCTGGAAGATATCTTCGGCAAACTCAACAGCACCTTCCATCTTGGCGGTGCCGCCGGTTAATACCACGCCGGCAGCGATTTGCTCTTCCAGACCACTGGCGCGGATTTCTTCCACCACCAGTTCAAACAATTCCTGATAACGCGGCTCGACCACCTCGGCCAGCGTATGACGCGACATACTGCGGGCCGGACGGCCGCCCACGCTTGGCACTTCAATACTTTCTTCTTTGCCAACCATGCTTCTGAGCGCACAGGCGTACTGAATTTTAATCTCTTCGGCGTGGCCAATCGGCGTGCGGAAGATTTTCGCGATGTCACTGGTGACCTGATTACCGGCCACCGGGATCACCGCAGTGTGACGCAACGCGCCATTGGTATAAATCGAAATGTCGATAGTACCGCCGCCCATATCAACCACACAGACGCCTAACTCTTTTTCATCTTCAGTCAGGATGGCAAAGCTTGACGCCAGCGAGCTGAATATCAGCTGATCAACATGCAAACTGCAGCGCTCGACACATTTCTCAATGTTCTTCGCCATGTCGTTGGCACAAGTGATGATGTGCGCTTTGGCTTCCATCCGCACGCCTGACATACCAATCGGGCTTTTAATGCCTTCCTGCATGTCGACGGAAAATTCTTGCGGTAACACATGTAATAACCGACGTTCGGCGGAGATCGGCACTGATTTCGCCGCATGGATCACGTTGGCGACATCGTCTGCAGTAACTTCAGTGTCATTAATCGGCACCATACCGCTTTCGTTCTGGCAGCGGATATGTTTACCGGTAATGCCTAAATACACTGAAGACACGCGGCAATCCGCCATCAGTTCAGCTTCATCAATGGCGCGTTGCACCGACTGCACCACCAGATTCAGATCGTTAACACCACCTTTATCCATGCCGCGGGCAATATGGGTACCGACGCCGACAATCGCCAGCTGGTTATCTGCGGTGATCTCACCGACCACGGCTTTAATTTGCGAGGTGCCGATATCTAACCCGACGATCAGATCCCGATCTAACGACTTGGTCATGCTTTTCTCTTTTCCGTTATCACCGGCGGCGCATATTGCACCGCTAATCCTGTGTCATACCGTAAATCGACTTGTACTATCGCTTCCGGTTTATGTTTCACTACGACCGGGTACAGGTCGATAAATCGCTGCACCCGTTTTAAGGTATCTTCGCGCCCGAGCTTCAGCGCGATGCCGTTGCTGAGCTGCACTTCCCAGGCGAAGCGCTCTGTGACCGATAACCCTTGAGCCTCAAATTGATGTAAAGCCAACAGCGCCTGCACTTTGCCGTACATACTGAGCGCGTCCTGCTCAGCGCCTTCAGGGCCGTTTAGTTTTGGCAAGGCCGCCTGCAATTGCTCCAGCGGCGCGCGGAATACTTCACCGCGTTTATTCAGTAAATATTCTTTGTTCCAGATGGCGACCGGGCTGTGCTCCGTCACCACCACCACTAAAGTACCGGGCCACTGTTTACGCACAGCCACCTGATGCACCCAGGGTTGCTGCTGCAAAAAGGCGGCGACTTCGTCGACATCCAGCTTAAAATAATTGCCAATCAGATGCTGCTGCAGTTTGTTATGTAACGCCTGCGGTTTGATATGGCCAAAATCACCATACAGCTTCACCTGCTTAATCGGCGCTGTCTGTTGGTGTGCTACCCAGGCACTGACTTTCACACCGAACCAAATGACCAAGGCGACTGCGCAGAGAAAAAACACCACTCCACCGACAAAAGCCGGCGTGAAAGGCGTTTTCTGACTCTGACGCAATGCACTCATAACGCCTGCTCTAAAATTTTTGCC
Organism: uncultured Chromatiaceae bacterium; assembly: GCA_946482325.1. The sequence continues at coordinate 4,001 of CAMLRA010000025.1, forward strand.
ACCAGCTGCTCAAAGCTGTAACCCGCCGCCCGCGCCGCCATCGGCACCAGCGATTTTTCGGTCATACCAGGCACTGTGTTGACCTCCAGCAGACGGAACTGGCCATCGCTGTCGAGCATCGCATCAACCCGGCCCCAGCCTTTAGCTCCGACCGCTTTAAATGCCGCCATCGCCGCTTGTTGTAAACTGACCGTTTGTTCCGGGCTGATGGGCGCCGGACACAGATATTCAGTGCTGTTCGACTGGTATTTGGCTTCGTAATCATAAAAAGCGCGGGGCGTACGCATTTCAATCACCGGCAACGCCTGACCATCTAGCATCGACACGGTAAATTCACGACCGTTGATCCACTGTTCCACTAACACCGCGTCGTCATAGTCAAAAGCCAGCAGCAAGGCCTGCTCCAGTTCCGCCGGCGTGGTCGCTGCCGACATGCCGATACTGGAACCTTCGTTAGCAGGCTTCACCATCACTTTGCCATTGAGCTCTGCCAGCATCGCGGTGTAATCAATGGATTCACCTTTTTGCGCCACGCGAAACGGCGCTGTCGGCAAACCGTGGGCACTAAACAGAAATTTGCAGCGGATTTTGTCCATCGCCAGAGCCGAGCCGAGCACGCCGGAGCCGGTATAAGGAATGCCGTGTAATTGCAGCGCGCCCTGCATGGTGCCGTCTTCGCCACCCCGCCCATGTAATACGATAAAAACCCGGTCAAAAGCCTGGTTTTCCAAATCACTCAGCGGCTGGTCTTTTGGGTCAAAAGCATGCGCATCAATGCCTTGCGCCTGCAGTGCCTTTAATACCGCTGCGCCTGATTTTAACGACACCTCACGCTCAGCGGAGGTGCCACCAAACATCACGGCCACTTTGCCAAATTTACTGCTCATGACTGGCTCCCTGTGGATTGTTTCATCGTCTCGATATGAAGTTTCTGTGCGGCCAGTTGTTTGGCTAAAGCACCTATATTGCCGGCGCCCTGCGTCATCAGCACGTCGCCGTCCTGTAACACGTCCGCTAAAGCCGCCGGTAAATCCGCCGGCGTTGCGACATAAATCGGGTCGAGCTGACCACGGGCGCGGATGCTGCGGCATAAACTGCGGCTGTCCGCACCGGCAATAGGTGCTTCACCGGCGCTGTAAACTTCGAGCAGCAACAGGCTGTCGACGGTCGACAACACTTTGGCAAAATCTTCGTATAAATCCCGGGTGCGGGTGTAGCGATGTGGCTGATACGCCATTACCAGCCGGCGCTCAGGCCAGGCATTACGCGCTGCGGCAACAGTGGCAGCCACTTCGCTTGGATGGTGACCATAGTCGTCGACCAGCAGGACATTGCCACGGCCGGTGTCAAATTCACCATATTGCTGGAAGCGCCGGCCAATACCTTCAAATTTGCTGAAGGCCGCAAGGATTGCCGCTTCAGGCACACCTTCGTCCTGCGCCATGGCAAAAGCTGCTGTGGCATTTAAAGCGTTATGGCGACCCGCCAGATTTAACTCAATAGTGCGGCTGTCGCCACTTGGGTCTGTCACAATAAAATGCGTTCTGGTGCCTGATTGGCTGAATTCACTGATGCGATAGTCCGCATCAACACTAAAACCATAGGTAATAATGGTGCGGCCAATCCGTGGCATCAGCTCGCGTAACACCGGGTCGTCGATACACAATACAACAGCGCCGTAGAATGGCAGGTTATGGCAAAACTCCAGATAGGTGGATTTCATTTTTTCGAAATCACCCTGGTAGGTTTCCATGTGGTCTGGTTCGATATTGGTGATGATGGCGGCCATCGGCTGCAAATGCAGGAAGGAGGCGTCGCTTTCGTCGGCCTCAGCGATCAGATAACGGCCCGCACCTAAACGTGCATTGGTGCCGGCTGAATTGAGTAAACCCCCGATGACAAATGTCGGGTCAGCGCCGGCTTCAGCAAAAATCGACGATACCAGGCTGGTCGTCGTGGTTTTGCCATGCGTACCGGCGATGGCGATACCGTGACGAAACCGCATCAGCTCAGCCAGCATCTGGGCACGGCGTACCACCGGGATACGTTGCTCCAGCGCGGCGTTGACTTCCGGGTTATCGGTTTTAATGGCGCTCGAGACAACCACAACGCTGGCGCCCTGAATATTTTCGGCTTTGTGGCCGAACCGGATGTCGGCGCCTAACGCCGTCAGACGCTCGACCACCGGATTTGGGCCCAGATCTGAGCCAGAAATTTTATAGCCTTCGTTGAGCAGGACTTCGGCGATACCGCCCATGCCTGCACCACCAATCCCGACAAAATGAATGCGTTCAACACGACGCATTGCTGTTTTTTCCGGGTGCATGGTTTTTGTTATCATCTTAATTTACACCTGTTATACGTCGACAAACTGCTGCCACCTGCTCGGCGGCATCGTCGATGGCACAAGATCGTGCCTGTTGTGCCATGTGTACCAGCGGCGTCTTGTCAGACAACCAGCTTTGCAACAGCGGCACTAAATGTTCGGAATTTAATTTTGCCTGCGGCAATAACAATGCGGCCTGCTGACTCACCAGCACATTGGCGTTTGCCGTCTGGTGATCATCGATCGCTGTTGGCAAAGGCACAAACAATGCAGCCACACCAACACAAGCCACTTCACTGACCGTCAGAGCGCCGGCACGGCAAATCACCAGATCAGCCCAGCGGTACGCCTCGGCCATATCATCAATAAAAGCAGTGACTTGCACATCCAGATTTTCGGGCTTGTCAGCATAAGCCATTTCGGTTTGCACCAACTCATGTTGCCCGGTCTGATGACGGACCCGGATCTGGCCGCAAGCCGCGGCCTGCTTCAGGATCGGTGGCAGCGCCTGATTAAAAATCCTGGCTCCTAAACTACCACCGACGATCAAAATATTTAAGCTTTTCTGCAAATAATTCTGCGGATTTTGCCCAATCAGTTCGCTGCGTACCGGATTTCCCAACACCAATCGGTTGTTCAGCTGAGAAAAGGCCTGCGGGAACGCGACCAGCACCTGATCAGCAATACGGGCCAACAGTTTGTTGGTCGTGCCGGCGACGGCATTTTGCTCATGGATGACCAGCGGCACACCATCAGTCCAGGCGGCCAGACCACCGGGACCACTGGCGTAGCCGCCAAAGCCTAAAACCAGATCGGGTTTTAACTGCTTCACCAGCGCACGCGCTTGCAATAAAGAGCGCAGCAGCATGAAAGGTGCCTGCAGCATGGAACGCCAGCCTTTGCCACGCAGCCCCGCCACACTGATGGTATGCAGTGGAAAACCAAACTGTGGTACTAAGCGTGCTTCCATCCGATCTGCAGTACCAAGCCAATGTACAATCCAACCTTCAGCGGCCAGCACGTCGGCCACGGCGCGGGCCGGAAAAATATGACCACCGGTGCCACCAGCCATAATCAGTACTGTCGGCCGTGGCGAACTCAGCGAGCGCTCAGTTATCTCAGGCATGGGCGCCTCCACTAATGGCGTGGCGGCCCTTGAGCCGGACTTCAAAATCAATCCGCAACACTATGGCCGCAGCCACCAACATGATGATAAGGCTACTGCCGCCGGAACTGACAAAAGGCAACGTCAGACCTTTCGTCGGCAATGCACCGGTCGCCACGCCGATATTCACGAAGGTCTGGCAGCCAATCCAAATCGCGATGGAATAAGCCAAAAAACCGTGAAAACTTAAGCCTTTTTGTACTGCTCTTTTGCCAATCCACAAAGCGCGCACCATCATCAGAAACAATAAACTGGCAACAGCCAGCACGCCGAGCAAACCGGTTTCTTCGGCGATAATGGCGAGAATAAAGTCGGTATGCGCTTCAGGTAGATACTCGAGCTTTTGTACTGAGTTCCCAAGACCTTGACCGGATAAACCGCCACGGCCAAAGGCCATCAAGGACTGAGTCAGCTGATAGCCACTGCCAAAGGGGTCAGCCCATGGGTCGAGGAAAGCCGTAACACGGCGCCAGCGGTATTCGCTGTAAACAATGAGCACCGCCATCGACGCCAGGCCGGTCAGGATCAAACCAAAGAACTGCCAGAGCTTGGCGCCGGCCAAAAACAATAACACCACACTGGTGCCAAACATCACGATCACAGTGCCAAGGTCGGGTTGCATCAACAGCAAGACGGCAAATACAAACAGCACCAGCAGCGGCTTTAAAAAGCCCTTAAAGTTTTCAATGACTTCTTCGTGGCGACGCACCAGATAACTGGATAAATAGATAAAAAAGAATAACTTGGCCGGCTCTGCCGCCTGAATACCAATAGGGCCGACATACAACCAGCGCGTACTGCCGTTGACGTTACGACCAAAGGCTAACACCGCAATCAGGCCGAGAATTCCCAACACCAGCAGCACCATACTGCCTTGTAACCAGCGGTCAATCGGCACATTCAGTGCCATGTAGGCAAAGCTGACACCAATCAGGATATAGACCAGATGACGGATACTGTAATGCAGCGGCGCGCCGAATAACCGCTCTGCCACCGGCACTGAGGCACTGGTGACCATGATAAAGCCGATGCCAAGCAGCAACACCATGAGCGTAAAGAAAAACCTGTCATAACTGACACCGTCTTCGGCACGCCACCAGTCGACCCAATGTTCGACGAATTGCTCGGATTGCTGCACCAGCCATGCTTTCATTTCAGCACCTGCAACACAGCTTCGGCAAACAGACGGCCGCGCTCTTCATAGTTTTTAAACATATCGAGGCTGGCGCAGGCAGGCGATAACAGCACCATGTCACCCGCTTTGGCGATAGCAGCCGCTTGTTTCACCGCTGCCATTAAATCCGCCACTTCAATAGTGCCGGGCACCAAAGCCGCAATCGCCGGCCCGTCGCGGCCTAAAGTAATGACCTGATCAACCTGTTGCTGCAATACAGCAGCAAGCTCAGTGAAATCGACACCTTTACCATCACCACCAGCAATCAGAATCAGTTTGCCTAGTACGTCCGCGCGCAGACCCGCGATAGCCGCCAGCGTTGCGCCAACATTAGTCGCTTTGGAATCATTGACCCACCGAATACCCTGATGATCAGCGACCAAGGTGCAGCGATGTGGCAGCGGCTGATAAGTTTGTAACGCCTGAACCAAGGCCTCACGACTGCAGCCTACGGCCAGCGCTAAGGCACAAGAGGCCAGCGCGTTAAACTGATTATGCCGGCCGACCATCGACATCTGACTGACGGGTAATAATGGCTCGCCAGCCACCAGCAACCAGCTTTCCCCCTGATGCTGCACCAGGCCATAACCATCCTGTGGCTGTTGCAGGTTCAGGCCAATGTGCGGTGCGGCGCAACCGAGCGGCCGGGTCAGGCTGTCTTCTGCGTTAAATACCGCGAGGTCAGTATGCAGATAAATGCGTTGTTTCGCCGCGGCATAAGCCGCCATAGTGCCGTGGCGGTCCAGATGATCTTCAGTCACATTCAGATTGGCGGCAGCGCGTAATTTCAGGCTGTGCGTGGTTTCAAGCTGAAAGCTCGACAATTCAAGCACATATACTTTTGCATCTGTGCGCTCCAGCGCGTCTAGCACCGCGAGGCCAATATTGCCTGCCGCCAGCGCCGGGATGCCGCTGCAGTTCAGCATGAACTCAGTCAGTGTAGTGACGGTCGATTTGCCGTTTGAACCGGTGACGGCAACCACGGGCTTTTCGTTGCACAGCGCAAACAGCTCGACATCGCCCATCAGCTGGACGCCCTGGGCTGTAGCAAAACGAATCGCCGGATGACTGGTATCCAGGCCCGGGCTCACCAGCAGCACATCCATCCGGGCCAGCCGGTTGGCGTCGAGTTCTCCCAGATAAATGCCGTCGACCTTTTCCGCTGCAATAGCATCAAGGCCGGAGACTTTTAACCGGGTATCCATCAGTACTGGCTTCACGCCTTGTTTCAGCAAAAAACGTACAGTGGCAAGCCCGGTCACTCCGAGGCCAATTACTGCAACTCTTTTACCCTGAAACAGCTTTGTCATGCCTTTATTTCCTTTCAGATCAACGCAGTTTCAGCGTTGCCAGACCAATCAATACAAAAATAATCGACAATATCCAAAACCGGACAATCACGCGCGGCTCAGGCCAGCCTTTTAATTCATAGTGGTGGTGAATGGGTGCCATACGGAAAATGCGCTGACCACGCAGTTTGTAAGAGCCCACCTGCAAAATGACTGACATGGTTTCGATGACAAAAATACCGCCCATCACAATTAACACGATTTCCTGACGCACCAGCACGGCGATCACGCCCAATAAAGCGCCTAAAGCGAGTGAGCCGACATCTCCCATAAACACCTGCGCCGGATAGGTGTTAAACCACAAAAAGCCAAGACCAGCACCGACAATACTGGTACAGACCACCACCAGTTCGGAAGTTAGCGGTAAATGGGGGATATTCAGATAGTTAGCGAATACTGCGTTGCCGCTGACATAAGCGATAATGGCAAAAGCTGCGGCCACCATCACGGTCGGCACAATAGCAAGGCCATCTAAGCCATCGGTCAGATTCACTGCATTAGAAAAACCAACCATGACAAAATAAGTGGTGACCAAAAAGAACAACCCCAACTGCGGCAGCACGTCTTTTAAAAACGGCACCACAAGACTGGTTTCGGCCGGCCGCTCAGCGGTGGCGTACAGAAACACCGCAGTAGCAATGGCAAACACCGACTGCCAGAAGTATTTCCAGCGGGCAATCAGGCCTTTAGGGTCTTTGCGGATGACTTTACGGTAATCGTCAATAAAACCAATCCAGCCATATGCCAGCAGTACAAACAGCACCACCCAGACATATTTATTCGAGAGGTCAGCCCACAGCAAAGTGCTGATAGCAATAGAACCCAGGATCAGCAAACCGCCCATAGTCGGAGTGCCTTTTTTCGAGAAATGGCTTTCCGGACCATCGTTGCGCACCGTCTGGCCGATTTGCAGGCGCTGCAGCGCGGCAATCAGTTTCGGACCAAAATACAGGCTCAGTAATAAAGCCGTCAGCACCCCAAGAATGGCGCGAAACGTCAGATAACTAAAGACGTTAAAAGCATTGATATATTGAGTCAGAAACTCGGCCAACCAGACTAACATGCGCTTTTCTCCTGCTGACATCTTTCTAGCAAGTCTTGTACTACTAATTCCATCTTGGCACTGCGCGAGCCTTTCACCAGAATGGATACATCTTCTTTGCTCTGTAACAAGCCATGCAGTTTAGTCAGCAAGTGGTCACGCGAACTGAAATGCGCGCCGTGCTGATGGAACTGTTCGCTGGCATTCTGAGATAACACGCCCAAAGTGAACAGGCCGTTAATCCCCGCCTGTTTGGCGTAGATACCCACTTCTTCGTGGTAAATACGCGCATCTGGCCCTAATTCACCCATATCGCCCAGTACCAGATAACGCTGACCACCATATGCAGCCAGTAAATCGATGGCGGCCTTGGCGGATTCCACGTTGGCGTTATAAGTGTCGTCAATAATCCGCAAGCCCGCTTTGGGCTGATACACGTTGATGCGGCCTTTGACCGGTTGCATCGCGGCAAGGCCCAGCTGCACGTCGGTCAGACTGGCACCCAGTGCCAGTACGCCGGCTGTCGCCGCTAACGCGTTATGCACATTGTGCTTGCCCGGAATGGTTAACTGGACAAAACAATGGCCTTTTGGCGTGTGCAGTTCAAAACCGGCACAGCCTTCGGCATCCAGTTCAATATTGTCGGCATAAATATCAGCATGTTGGGTTGCGCTGAAACTCTGCACTTGCAGGTGCTGCACGCGGGGTAACCAATAGCTGTGGTATTCCGAATCGAGTGGCAGAATGGCGGTGCCACCGGCGGATAAACCGCTGTAGATTTCGCCTTTGGCTCGGGCCACACCAAAAATGTCACCAAAGCCTTCAATATGCGCCGGCGCTACGATAGTGATCATTGCCACGTCCGGTTTGACCAATGAGCTGGTATAAGCGATTTCACCTAAATGATTGGCGCCCAGCTCCATCACGGCATAGTCATGGCTTTCGTCAAGCCGCAATAACGTCAGCGGCACGCCGATTTCGTTATTAAAATTACCGGCAGTCGCCAGCACATTACCAATGCGCGACAAAATCGCCGCCATCATTTCTTTGACGGTGGTTTTACCGACACTGCCGGTGACGGCTACAGTTTTGACTTTTAACCGGCTTTTCACCAGTGCACCGAGCTGCCCCAGTGCCAGACGGGTGTCTGCCACTATTAATTGTGGGACCGGCACATCCAGGTGCCGGGTCACCACCAGCGCACAGGCTCCTTTATTCACGACTTCTTCGGCAAACTTATGGCCGTCAAAATTTGGACCTTGCAGGGCAATAAACAAATCGCCGGGTTGTATATTCCGGCTGTCGGTACTGACACTGTTTACCGCGATATCTGCACCAATCAGCTGGGCCGATAATGCTTTGGCAATATCACTGGTCATTAAGGTGATCATCAGCTCATCTCCGCCAATAAATCATTGATATATTTACGTTCGTCATAATCCCGCACCACATTTCCCAATATCTGATAAGTCTCGTGGCCTTTACCGGCCACCAGAATCATGTCGTGCGCGTGGGCTTCGATCAGGGCCAGTTTAATGGCAGATTCCCGATCAGGTTCGATCTGGCAGTTGGCGCCGGTTTGCATTCCGGCAGCAATGTCTTTACAGATATCGAGTACAGCTTCAGTGCGGGGGTTGTCGGCGGTAATGATAACATGATCTGCGTGTTGTTCGGCGATTTGTCCCATTAAAGGCCGTTTACCTTTATCGCGATCGCCGCCACAGCCAAATACACACCAGATCCTACCGCGGCATTGTTGCCTTAGCGCCTGCAGGCTTTGCATCAGTGCATCCGGCGTATGTGCGTAATCAACGACCAATGCGACATCATCCGGGAACTGCCACATTTCCATCCGCCCAGCTACCGCTTTAAGTTTTTTCACCGCATCCAGAATGGCGGATAACTTGTGGCCGCATTGCACTAAAGCGCCAATAGCCGCCAGCACATTCTGCACATTAAATTCAGCCAATAACGGGATCTGGACATCGTAGTCGCCCAGATGACTATGCAAACGCAGCTGAAAACCTTTGCCATCCGAGCGCAGCTGGTCATAGCTCAGGTATTGGCTGTAACCGGCACAGTCACTGCTGCGGCCGTACACCAACAGCGGCACCTGACATTGTTGCGCCAGTGTTTTTCCAAACTCATCAGACACGTTAATCACTGCGGTCTGGCACAGCTCAGGGCTGAACAGCAGTGCTTTCGCGGCGCCATAAGCTTCCATAGTGCCGTGATAATCCAGGTGATCGCGGCTTAAGTTGGTAAAGACTGCGACTTTAAACTGCAAACCAGCAACGCGTTGTTGCACCAGCGCATGCGAAGACACTTCCATCGCGGTGCGCAATTGGCCTTGCTCGCAGGCGCGATAAAAAATCCGGTGTAAATCGGCCAGGTGTGGCGTGGTATTTTGCAAAGGCGTCAGATTGCGATAGGAACCATAACCCAAAGTCCCGACGACTCCGGCTGGTTTACCGAGCAAATCCGATAACTGATTGACAAAAATTGCCGTGCTGGATTTGCCGTTAGTCCCGGTAATACCAATCAATTCCTGCCGTTTGGCGGCATCCTGATAAAAACCACTGAGCAGTTGTGGCAGCACAGTCAGCAGATCCGGCCAGACACACACCTGCGGTTCCAACGCCAGTTGCCTATCCGTGTCAGGCAAGCTGTCGGTCAGAATAAAAGCCGCGCCCTGCAGCAGCGCCTGACGGATAAAGCGATTGCCGTGACCGCCAACGCCGGGCAAAGCCAGAAAAATATCACCAGCTTTCAATTGTTTAGTGTTGTACTGCAATTCCGCAGTATTGCTTAATTCTGGCAGCTTCTCTAACGCACAAAGCGACTGCCCTGCGGCAGTCGCTTTGAACGGAGTCAACCAGCGCTGAAGTCGGTTAACCTGCATCGGGACCTCCGGTCACCTTAGTAATACGGCTGTCATTGCCATCTGGTGGTAAATTCAGTAACTGCATTGCAGCGCCCATCACGGTACTGAATACAGGCGCTGCTACTTCACCGCCATAATAATAATCGCCACTGGGCTCGTTGATGATCACCACACAAGCCAGGCGCGGACTTGAAATCGGGCCTATACCGGCAAAAGAGCCGATGTAGTCATTACCATAACCACCGGCTACAGCTTTTTTCGCCGTACCTGTTTTACCACCAACGCGATAACCTGGTACTTTGGCTTTCGTCGCAGTACCACCTTTTTCGGTGACCTGCTCCAACATTTCGACCATGGCATCAGCATACTGCTCTGACACTACTTGTTTACCGGCCGGCGGCTGTTCAGTTTTTAATAAGGTCAGCGGACGAACCACACCACCATTGGCGATGGCAGAATACATTTTTGCCAGCTGCACAGCCGTAACCGACAACCCATAACCAAAAGATAAGGTTGCGCGTTCATGATCTGACCAGCGTGAGCGTTCACGCAGCATGCCGGCGCTTTCACCAATCAAACCCAGACCGGTTTCCGAGCCAATGCCCATTTCGTAATACATATCCAGTAAATCTTCGTGCGGCATACCAAGCGCCAACTTGGTCACACCGATATTGGATGACTTGCGCATAATGCCAGTCAGGTCCAGATCGCCATAACCGTTGGTGTCCTGCACCCGACGGCCACCGACCATGATGGCGCCGTAGCCGGTGGAAATCACGGTATTCATATTTGCCGTACCGTTCTCCAGTGCGGCCAGCACCGGCAGTGGTTTAATAGTGGAACCCGGCTCAAAAGTGTCAGTGATAGCGCGGTTACGGAACCGGTGCACAGCAGTATTCTTCCGGTTATTCGGGTTATATGACGGACTATTGACCATCGCCAGCACTTCACCGGTATGGACATCCACCAACACTAAAGAACCCGATGCTGCACCAAAGGTCAGCACGGCCTTTTTCAGCTCGCGATACGCTACCGCCTGAATACGCTGGTCAATCGATAACTGCAGATTGCGGGAAGCCGTTGATTGCTCTTCTTCCAGCACTTCAATTTCACGGCCTTTAGCGTCTTTACGCACCAGTTTGCGCCCTGGCGTGCCTTTTAAAATGCTGTCGTATTGGCGTTCAACACCTTCGACCCCGTGGTCATCGACGTTGGTAAAACCAAGAATATGCGCTGTCACTTCACCCGATGGGTAATAACGTTTGGATTCCTGCTTAAAATACAGCCCCGGCACTTTTAACTTGCGGATGTAGTCCACGGTGGCTGGACTGGCCTGGCGCTGCAGATAGACGTAACGTTTTTTCTTGTCGGTGGCGATTTTTTTAGTCAGCTCTTCCGGCGTAATTTGCAGCATTTCGGCTAAGGCATGCCAACGACGCTGGTCTTTGTTCGCACCGGCTTCAATCACCATTTTGGAATCGGCGTAAATCGATTCAACCGGCACACTGACCGCCAGCTCTTCACCATGTCGGTCGGTGATCATGCCGCGCAGCACTTCGTCAGATTTCACACGCAGCGTGCGCAAATCGCCCTGTTCGATTAATTTATCCGGCTCAATGACCTGCAGATAAGCCGCGCGGGCAATCAGACCAACAAAAATAGTGGACAACGACAGCACCACAAAGGCAAAACGCCAGCTGATTAACGTTGGTTGTTTACGGGCTTTAGCCTGACGAGCTGCGCCTTTTCTCATGGTTCATCCACCACTATATCTTGCTGTCCCAGCGGACGAACCATCAGCAGCTGTTTCTTTGCCAGCTCTTCAACGCGGCTATGCTCAGACAAAGCTCGCTGTTCGACCAATAAATTGCGCCATTCCATATCCAGCGCATCTCTTTGTTGAAATAGTTTGTCCTGACTGATGGTCAGCTGCCGGTTCATGTGCGTCAGTTCAATCACCGCCAGTGCCGAGCCCATAGCGCCAAGCAGCAACAGGATCACCAGCTTGTGCTGGCCTAAATCCTGTAAAATCAACTGGTTCAGCCGGATAGCGCTCATGCCTTGCTACTCCCCATCCGCTCGGCGACACGCAGCACTGCACTGCGGGAACGCGGATTAGCCGCAAGTTCGGCATCCGATGGCATCATGGCTTTGCCAATCAACTTCAGGGCTAAATCCTGTCGCATTTGCGCTTCGGTCAGCACAATGCCTTTGGGCAGTTGCGCTGGCTTACTGTGTTTGCGCATAAACTGCTTCACCAGCCGGTCTTCCAGTGAGTGGAAACTAATCACCGCGAGACGACCACCCGGTTTTAATACTGTTAAAGCTGCTTCCAGCGCCTGATTCACTTGTTCAAGCTCGCTGTTGATATAAATGCGGATGCCCTGAAAACTGCGGGTCGCCGGATGTTTTTTTTCTTTAAAACTTTTTGGCACCACGCGGGCGATTAAAGCCGCAAGCTGCGCAGTACGGGTAAAAGGCTCTGTGGCACGCGCTTCGACAATGGCGTTGGCAATTTTCCAGGCGAATTTCTCTTCGCCGTATTCGCGCAGCACAAAAGTAATGTCTTCAACGTCGGCTTTGGCCAGCCAGTCCGCGGCAGAGATGCCGGAGGTTGGGTCCATCCGCATATCCAGCGGGCCGTCGCGCATAAAACTAAAACCGCGCTCGGCGTCATCCAGTTGCGGCGAAGACACGCCAAGGTCTAATAAAATGCCGTCAACCTGACCGCTGATTTGCTGGTCTGCCGCCACTGTGGCGAGCTCAGCAAAAGCGCAGTGGCTGATATGAAAACGGGCGTCTTTGGCAAATTCATCAGCCGCAGCCGCAGCGATAGCAGACGGGTCGCGGTCAATCCCAAACAAGCGGCCTTGTGGACCAAGCTGGCTTAACACAACGCGGCTATGCCCTCCCCTGCCAAAAGTACCGTCGATATAAATTCCGTCCGGCCGAATGGCGAGGCCTTCGATGGTCTCGGTTAACAACACGGAAATGTGTGCGGTGGCGGCGGGCTGGCTCATAACGACAAGTCCATTAAACGTTCTGACAGCTCGGCATCACCGGCCTGGGCAAGTTCCTGTTCAGCGGCCATATCTTCAGCCACGCGTTGATGCCAGGTCTCTTCGTCCCAGATCTCAAATTTGTTGAGTTGCCCGACCAAACGCAGGCCTTTGCTTAAATGCGCATGCGAGCGCAGCGTGGCGGGTAACAGAATGCGGCCGTTTTTGTCCATTTCACAATCGGTGGCATGGCCCAATAACAAGCGTTTTAAGCGTTGTTCCTGCGGGTTAAAACTCGACAGCCGTTTCAGCTTCTCTTCGATTTCTTCCCATTCGGACAACGGATACAGCAGCAAGCAGGGATCTTTATGGTCGATGGTGCAGATCAGTTGACCGCTGGCTTCAGACAACAACAGGTCACGGTAACGCGTTGGCAGCGTTAACCGTCCCTTGTCGTCCAGGCTCAGAGCAAAAGACCCACGAAACATGAATTGATCCCACTTGGTTATTATTTGATCCGTGAAAGATCCACATTGACCCACAATCTTCCACAATGTCACAGTTTAGGGCTGAAAATTCGGCATTGTCAAGGCGAAATCCCTAGGTATCGATCGAATAAGATCCAATAAAAATGCGGCTTGCGGCTTAGGTGGGAAAAAAGGGGGAAAAAGTGGGAGAAAAATCCACTATTCAGCAGAATGGGGGATATAAAGCATCGCGTAACCACAGCGGATAGTCTGTGGCTGCTGATTGAGGCAGTTGGCTATCCAGCCATCTATGGGAATTGATTGAGGGCTTAACGATGGCTTGCAGCAGGCGTCCGTTTCTCAGTGCCTGATAGGCAATAGCGGCATAGGATGCTGGACGCCACGTGGTGGCCACCACGTGCTGACCAGCAGCTGCGCTTGTCGCTAGCTACGATTTGTCATCATGGGGTCAGATCTGACCCCATTTAGAATGTCATCTGCAGTTATTGCACGCCGGCACGGCTGCCGGTCAGTTTAAACTCTTCAGCGCTCAGTACCCGCACTGCAGCGCCATCGGTCAGCGTATCGGCGCCACGCACCACCAGCTGGTCACCATTGTGCAGTGCAGCTTCCACCTGCAACCATTCGCCCTGACCCTGCCCTAAGGCCACTTTGACCTGCTGCGCTTTATTGGCGGCAACGCGGAACACTGAATGTTGTTGCTGCGCCAGCACCAGCGCATCACGGTGGATCACCAGACTTTCTTTCGCAACTGCGGTCGGAATACCGACACTGACCAGCTGACCGACCTGAAAACCATTGTCTTTCGCCTGCAGCCGCACTTCAAAGGTCTGCGAACGGCTGTCAGACACCGGAATAATCGACACGACCTTCAGCGAACGTTGCCCTTGCTGATCAAACACCGACACCTGCTGCCCCGGCTGCATAAAAGGCGCATATTGCAGCGGCGCGTAGATCCGCACTTCCAGCTGCTCCAGATTCACCAGCTGCAATAAAGGTGCACTGCGGCTGATCTCCTCACCCAGCTGATGAAAACGCTGACTGACCACGCCGGCAAAAGGCGCTTTTAACTCGGCGCGGCTGAGCTGATCCTGCAGTTGTGCTAAAGATGCCTGGCTCAATTCAATGTCGGCACGCGCCAGATCAGCCTCAGCCTGGGTTTGATCAACCAAAGTCTGCGACACCAGCGCTTTACTGAGCAGACTGCGCTGGCGTAGCAGCTCTTTGTCGAGCCGCTGCGACTGAATTTGCGCCCGTTTCAGCTGTGCTTTTAGTTCCGATGCCCGCAGCTGTAAGGGTTTTAAATCAAGCCGGGCCAGCACATCGCCAGCCTGCACCTGCTGACCGGGTTCGGCGATCCAATCAAGCCGGCCATCGACGCCAGTGCTTAAATTTGACTGATATTTACTCTGCACCTGGCCGGATACCATCATCGTCGGCGCAATCGACATAATGCGTACCGGCGCAGTGCTGACCACCCGGGCCGGCGATGGTTCCTGTGCTTGCGCGCCAAAGACGACAAGACCGGGCATGGTCACTACAGCGCCTAACAGCAGGCTTCGCAGGATTTTTTTCTCAGGCAATTTCATGGGATACCTCGGCAACATAAACAGGTTTTTCCCGGCGTTTAGCCGGTAATGCCTGCAACATCGCAGGCACCAAAATCAGACTGAACAACATACTAAAAGTCATACCACCGACAATAACGATAGCCAGACCGCGATAAATCTCGGTGCCCACGCCGGGGATCAGCGCCAGCGGCAACATGCCAAAAATACTGGTTAAGGTACTCATAAAAATCGGCCGGGCACGAATTTGTACTGCAAATTCAATAGCCTCCAGCTGTGGCAGACCAAGCGCCAGCGACTGACGATATTGCTCGACCAGCAAAATAGCGTTGTTGACCACTAAGCCGAGCAAAATGATAAAACCAATCATCGTCAGTAAATCCAGCGACTGGAATACAAACAGATTCAGTAATTTCAGCCCAAGCACACCGCCGGCCAGCGCCATGGGCATCGTCAGCAACACCAGCAGACTGTCACGCGCCGATTTAAACAAAGCTGCCATCAGTAAAAACAGGATCAGCACCGCCACCACAAAATTGGTCAGCATCGAATCCATGGCTTTTTCCAGCCGGTCAGCGCTGCCACGAAACTGCACCGTCATGTCGTTGCCATGTTTGTTACGCAGCGGCTGTACTATGTCCTGCTGCAATACATTGACCACATCTTCCAGCGCCATTGTCGCAGGTGGCGAGACCTGCAGGCTGACGGTACGCAGGCCGTTGACCCGTAATAAGGTGGTGGGTCCGACTGTGCGCTGCATTTGCGTCAGCTGCCCCAAAGTTTGTACACCAGCTTGCTGGGTGAAAATCGGTGTGGCCTGTAATTGCTCCGGGTTGTCCCAGGCCGGCGCGCGCAGAATAATGTCCATCCGCTCGTTGCCGTCGAATTGCTCACCGACATAAATGCCGTCGGTTACAGCGCGAATAGCGGTCGCCACCGAAAAGCGGTCGACACCGGCCTGGGCAATATTGTGCTCATCCGGCAGAATACGCAGCTCCGGCTGGTTCTGTTGCAGACCCGGTTCCGCCTGCACATTCGCGCCCGGCAGTTTTTGCTCGATGATAGTTTTGGCCGCCGCAGCTTGCGCCATCAGGAAATCGGTATCAGGCCCCTGAAAATCGACAAACATTTCGCGGCCGGAGTTAAAACCAAAATTGAGCAAGCTGGCGCGGAAACTAAAAGATTCGGTATCGGGCAAGTCTTTTAAAATCTCGGTACGCAGCAAAGTCAGCATATCGTTGACCGAACGCGGGTCTTCCGGATACACAAACAGCACGTTAAACGCCGAGAACATCGACAGGTTGTAGCCTTTGATCGCCGGATACTTTTTATCCTCGTAATAAGGCTTCAGCCGCTGAACCAGTAACTGGCCAATTTCCTGTTCCATCACTTTGATGTTACCACCCGGTGGCAGGGTAAAACCGGTGAAAATGCCGTCGCCGTTGGCTTGTGGCAAGAAATCCGCTTTAGGCAATAACAGCAGCATCAGCAGCAGAGCGCCCGGCACTAAGGCCAATGACCAGCCGATAGCACGGGTTTTACCTTTAGTGAGGCGCATCACAGCACGGCTGAGATGCATCCATTTTGCCGCCAGCGGATCTGGTTTGATATCGCTCGGTTTGAACCACAACATGGTGCAAACCGGCAATAAGGTCAGCGCCACCAGCATCGAGGCGGAAATTGACACGGCCAGCGTCAGGGCTAAATCGTAAAACAGCTGCCCTTCCACGCCTTGCATATAAAGCACCGGCAGGAAAATAGCCACTGTGGTGGCGGTCGAGGCTAATAAAGCGCCACCGACCTGGCGGCAGCCCAGTTTAATCGCCGCCCCAAGCGCCAACCCCTGCTGCATCAGCCGGACGATATTTTCCTGCACCACAATGGCCGCATCCAGCACCATGCCGACGGCAAAAGCCAGGCCCGCCAGCGAAATCACATTGAGGCTACGGCCAAACGCCTGCAGCACGACAAAGGCAATCAGCAGACAAACCGGAATGGTCAGGCCAATCAATAGCGTAGCTTTCCAGCCACGCAGGAAGATATACAAAATGCCCAAACTCAGCGCAACGCCGAGCCACAGGTTGGAATTGACCAGCGCAATAGCGCGGCGGATATGGATAGAGGCATCAAAACTCAGTTCCATTTCCAGCTGTTTTGGCGCCAGAATGTCACGGTTCAACTCCACAATGGCTTGATTCACTTCATCTAAAATGGCGACCGTATTGGAGTTTTCACCGCGCTCCAGCGTCAGGTAATAGGCCGGCAAACCGTTGCGTTTGGTAAAGCCGTTGATTTCCGGATAGCCAAGTTCGACTTCAGCTATTTCCTGCAAATACACTGGCCGGCCCTGGTTGTAAGATACAATCATCCGCGCATAATCTGCCGGCTCAAACTGGCCTTCAAAGCGCACTGTGTATTGACGGCGGCCGACTTCAGCAAAACCGCCGGACATATTCACCGAGCGGCTGATACTGCTTTGCAGCTGTTCAATACCAATGCCCAGAGCGGCCATTTTGTAAGGGTCAAAGGTGATATGCAGTTCGCGCGGTAAATCTGACGCCAGTTGCACATTACTAACGCCGGGAATAGCCCGTAACCGTGGCCCGACATTGTCACGAATAAGCTTCAAATAAGGACCAAAATCATCACCAGCCGCCGGGTTCATTTGTTTAATCAGAATAGAAGCGACATTGCCACGCCCACTGCCGACGTTAATCTGCGGCTCCTGCGCTTCGCGTGGCCGCGGCGGCGCCTGATTCAGCGCGTTGATGACATCCAGCATGGCGCGCTGCATGTCCTGACCCACTTCAAAAGTCAGCGAAATAGAGCCAAAGCCCTGACCGACATTACTTTGAATTTCGACCACGCCAGGCACATTACGCAGGGTATTTTCCTGCGGCTCTATGATGGTCGCTTCCATCTCCTGCGGTGCCGCCGCCCGCCAGCCGTTATTGATAAAAATCTGCGGCCGGTCCAGATCCGGCAGTAATTGGATCGGTAATTTATACAACGCCAGCAAGCCAAATAATAAAATCAGGCACACCAGCACAAAGGTCGCTGCAGGGTTTTTGCAGGCAGCACGGGTCAGATTCATGGCATCAGTTCCACAGCGATTTCCACAAGGTTGATGCGCCGAGTATATGAGGCAAGGCTGAAATTCCCAGTCAAATCTGGGACAGATGAGGGATTAAATGCAACAAAATATTTAGTTGGGTGACTGGTCTTAAAGTTGTGGTGTTTGGTCGCAAAAGGGGGCGTTTTAGGCCCAGGGCGTGAAGATCCGCGCATTAAAAACAACAAGGCACCGCAGTTGCCTGCAGTGCCTTGTTTTGAAATGAAGTGTGAGTCAGCCGTTAAGCCGGGTTCTGTGCTCTGTTGCCAGAGTGGCAATCATTCCTCTAGGACTTACGTCGCCGTAAGCCTCAAGCAACCTACCCGCCCCCAACGCGGGCCGCGCCAAAGGGGGCCTATTTGGTCTTGCTCCGGGTGGAGTTTACCGTGCCACGAACTGTTACCAGTCGCGCGGTGCGCTCTTACCGCACCCTTTCACCCTTACCTGATCCCTTGCGGGCCATCGGCGGTTTGCTCTCTGTTGCACTGGTCGTAGGCTCGCGCCCCCCAGGCGTTACCTGGCACCCTGCCCTGTGGAGCCCGGACTTTCCTCCCCCTGCTTACGCAGGCAGCGATTGCCTTGGCCAACTCACGGCGCGGATTATACGCAGATCTTCAGCAGAACGCAGCAAGCATTCAGTGCTTATTATCCTGCTTCAGCCATGTCAGCCAAGGACAAAGAAAAATATTTTCATCAAATACATCACTTGTGTAATATGGCGCGCTTTTATTTTTATAAGGATATATAAAAGATGTTAAAACAATCATTTTTAGGTTTCATGCTGCTGGCAGCAACTGCTGTTCAGGCAGAATCGGCAAATCCGTTGTACGCAGGTTTGGTATTGCAATCCAACACGCTGAAAATCAACACAGTCAGCGGCAATGCCAAATTTGAACCTGCGATGACGGGTGTCGCATTGGGTTTTGAATTCTACGACTATTTCGCACTGGAAGGCCGGGCACTGAAAGATAGTAACTCAGACGAACTGGGTCCGGTAAAAGTGAAAGTAAACAGCCAGTTCCAGGTCCAATTGCGGGCACATTACCCAGTACTGGAACAAGTACGCGTTTATGCCACCCTGAGCCACGTGCGCTCAAACTACGAAATGCGGGTGACTCCAAACGGCACCGGCGGTTATGCAGTTCGTTTTGACCAGAGCGGCGCCGGTTATGCGGCAGGTGTTGAATATCTGCTGACGCCACAATGGAAAATCGCAGTTGAACAACAATGGTTACCAGACGAAGATCTGAATGACCGTCTGACCGGCACCGGTATCAGCGCAGACGCCAAAGCGCTGACTTTCACTGCCAGCTACGCGTTCTGATAACCTTGCTTTAGTTTTAAAAAAGCGCCTTGCGGCGCTTTTTTTATGTTTCCTGAACACCGCTGCAATCTGGCACAGAGATATACGGCGGAACTACTACTCGTCCTGGCCACTCCAGCTCAGCCCCAGCTTGTACAACGCATTTTTCTTTTCGCCATGAATTTCAGCCGTCAGCGCCGCAGCTTTTTTCAGTGGCAATTCTGCCATCAATAACCGCAACGTCTGCTGGGCGACCGGATTAATATCATCCGCGGCTTTTTCCACCGGTGGCGCTATCATCAGCACCATTTCGCCCTGACAGCGCTGCGGGTCCTCTTCCAGCCAGGCGATAATTTGCGCCGCGGTACCGTGTTCAAAATGCTCAAAGGTTTTGGTCAGCTCTTTGGCCAGCACCAGCTCGCGCTCAGCGCCGTACACAGCTATCACGTCCTGTAGCGTATCGATGACCCGGCGCGCTGCTTCGTAACAAATCACTGTGCCAACACCTGGCGGAATGTCCTTCAGTACCTGCTGGCGCTGGCCGGATTTGGCCGGCAAAAAACCGATGAAATGAAATTTGTCTGTGGGTAAACCGGCGCAGCATAAGGCGGCAATTAAAGCGCAAGGGCCTGGAATCGGCACCACTCTGACGCCGGCGTCGCGGCATAACCGCACCAGGCTGTAACCTGGATCTGAGATCAGCGGGGTGCCGGCGTCACTGATCAACGCCACGTTCTCCCCGGCTTTGATTTTTTCCACCAGACTGGCGGCGCGTTGTTTTTCATTGTGGTCGTGTAAGGATAAAAACCGTGCCGAAATGCCCAGATGGCTCATTAACTTACCGCTGTGACGGGTGTCTTCGGCTGCCACCCAGGCGACCTCGCGTAGCACGGCTACGGCGCGCTGACTAATGTCATCCAGATGGCCTATCGGCGTGGCTACAATATATAAAACGGCTTCAGAGACAGACATCAGGCATTCCCGGTAATCAACAGTTAATAGCTTGGCAGCCGGTCAAATGATGCATTCATCGCGGTGCGCTCTTGGGATGACCGGTCCGGACAAATGGTATAAACTAACGGCCATTCAATCAGCTATTGTACCTGCGCATTGTGAAATCCAGCAAATTCCCGCTTCGTTTAACATCCTTGCTGCTCGGCCTTGGTCTGTTGTCCGGCTGTGGCAGCACACCGGCGCCGGTACAAACGGTCGTCACAGCTCCAGTGCAACCGGTGCAAACCGCACCGGAAGAACCAGAAGCGGTTGCTGAACCGCTGTCGACTGAGCAGGCGGAAGTCAGTTATCAGCAGGTTGACAGTGAACCGGTGCCGGTGGCGCAGGACCAGGACGAACAGCTGCAACGCGACTTACTGGCGCAGGCCAAAGCTGCACTCGCCACCGACCCCAAACGCACGCTGGCGATTTGTTATCAGTTACAACAATCGCTGTATAGCCAAATCCGCGCGCAAAACCTTTTACCGCTGCTGCAGGCCGCGATCGCCGACAAACAGCAGGCGCTGACGGAGCAGCTGGCCGCGCAGGTTAACCTGACTGACGTGCCGGAAGCTGACCGCCAGGCCTTCGCGCTGGCTTTGGCCAGCCATTATCGCCAGCAGGACGACAACGTGCGTGCCACTCAGACTTTGCTGGCGCTGGACGCCTGGCTTGGCAACAGCGCCGACAGCACAGCACAGGATTTACTCTGGCAGCAGCTGGTGAAATTATCCGGCGCAGAACTGCAGGAATTAGGTACACAACAACACCCGCGGGCGCAGGCCTGGCTGGAATTGCTGCAATTAACCCAAGGTTTTGCCGGCGACCAGCAAGCCATACAACAGGCGCTGACTGACTGGCAACAACGCCATCCGATGTTACCGGCGCTGGATAAGCTGCCCAAAGATGTGCAGTTACTCAGTCAAACCCCGGCTTATAACCCTGAACGTATTGCCGTATTGCTGCCATTATCCGGCCCGCTGAAAAGCCTCGGGGACGCCGTGCAATACGGTTTGGCTGCAGCTGCCGCCAAACAAAAACGCACTTTAGTTTTTATCGATTCCGCCAAACCGGCCGCTGAACTGCAGGCTGAAGTTACGGCCGCTCAGGTGCAGTTTGTGATAGGCCCGCTGCTTCGCGAAGATATCGACAAAATCCAGCAACTACCCGACTGGCAATGGCCGACGTTGTTTTTAAACGGCAAAGGTGATTTGCCAGCCAAAGCAGAGCAATATTTCTTTGCGCTGGCCTGGGAAGATGAAGCCGCCCAGATGGTGCAGGTATTTCGTCAGCGTCAGTATCAGGACCCGGTGCTGATTTATGCGGTCAATCCGATTGGTCAGCGGATGGCGCAGCATTTCCAGAGCCGCTGGGCTGAAAGCGGCGGCAGCGCGGTTGAAACTTACAGCTACGGCTCACAGGAACAACTGCAGGCGCTGATTAATAAATTCCTCGAAGCCGAAGCCAGTGAAGAAAGAGCAAAAGAAATCAACCGCTTAATTGGCCAGTCGATCAAAGCTGAATTACACAGCCGTCAGGACATCGATGCGATTTATCTGATTGCCGACCCGGTGCAGACGCGCTTTTTTAAACCTTTTATTGACGTCACTGTCAGCCCGACGGCGCGCCGGCTGCCGATTTTTACCAGCTCGCGCAGCCACAGCCTGAAAGTCGATAAAACCGACCAACGTGATTTAGCCGGCCTGACCATGACTGAAATGCCGTGGTTATTGCCCCAGGCCGCAACCGCCACGCCGCTGCGGCAGGAATTTGATAGCTTGTTTGCCGAACAGGAAGAACAGCTGCAACGATTGTTTGCGATGGGCCATGATGCGTTAATGCTGGTGGGTCATCTGAAGCAACAACAACAGTTCCCGGCCATGGCCTATCATGGCCTGACCGGCAGTTTACGCCTCGCTGACGGCCACAGTGTTCAGCGGCAGTTAACGCTGGCACAGTACCGTCAGGGCAAACTGCAACTGGTGGATAAAAAAGCGCCGTGAGCCGCGAGCGCGGTCAGCAGTTTGAAACCCTTGCCGCGCAGTATATGCAACAGCAGGGGTTGCAACTGCTGGCCCGTAATGTCAGTTGTCGCTTTGGCGAGCTGGATTTAATCTGTAAAGACCGGGACTGCCTGGTGTTTGTTGAAGTGAAATACCGTCAATCCAGCACTTTTGGCAGCGCTGCTGCAATGGTAACGGCCGCTAAACAGCAGAAACTGCGTCAAAGCGCCAGTTGGTATCTGCAGCAAACCCAGTGGCGCGGCGCAGCAAGATTTGATGTGCTGGCGATTGAAGGCGAAGCGCCTTATCAGTTCAACTGGCTGAAAAATGCATTTTAAGGATCCGTATTAATGCAGGAACATATCCGGCAGCTGTTCTCAGAAAATATTCAGACCATGATCGCCACCGGCGAAGCGCTGGCTGGCCCGATCGAAAGCGCAGCATTGACCATAGTGCAGGCGCTGATTAATGACCGTAAAGTGTTGTGTGCCGGCGAAGGCGCTGCCACGGCGTTGTCTGGCCATTTTGCCCGCTTGTTACTCGACCAGTTTGAAACCGAACGGCCTTGTTTGCCGGCCTGCGCGCTGAATAACGATAACTCCGGCCTGGTGCAGGCATCGCAGCAACAGGACTATCTGGCCAGGCAAGTGCGCGCACTGGGTCAGGAAGGCGATATCCTGCTGGTGCTGTCGTTAAGCGGCGATGAAACCAGCCTGATCCGTGCCGTTGAAGCGGCGCTGACCAAAGATATGACCGTCATTGCGCTCACTGTGGATAACAACGGTGAACTATCAGGCCTGCTTGGCAATACCGACGTTGAGCTGCGGGTACCGGCCCATCGGCCGGCGCGTGTGTATGAATGTTATGCGTTTTTATTACACTGTGTGGTCGAGCTCATCGATAACACATTGTTTCCACAACAAGATGTTGACCTCATCTAAAGGAGAATCTGATGTTTAAGCTGCGTGATCTGCTGCAACTGGCCGCCATCGCCACAGTCGCTGTGATGTTAAATGGCTGCGCCGCCAAAGACCGCCGGACGCTGGGCTCACAAATCGATGACAACAGCATCGTGATCAAAGCCGGCAATGCGATTGAAGCGAACAAAACGCTGGACGAAAAAGCCAATATTAATGTCTACAGCTATAACGGCATCATTTTGCTGACCGGCCAGGCGCCAAACCAAAACATGGTTGACGAAGCCGGTGAACTGGTGCGACCGGTACAAGGCGCGAAGGACGTGCAAAACCAAATCCGCGTTGGCAATCCGACCTCATTCACCACCCGCAGCCGCGACAGCTGGATCACCACCCGCGTCAAGTCGTTACTGCTGGCCGACAAAGAAATCAGCGCGCTGAATATCCGTGTCATCACCGAAAACGGCGAAGTGTTTCTGATGGGCATAGTGACAGAACAGGAAGGCGACAAAGCCGTTGAAATTGCCCGCCATGTCAATGGTGTATCGCGGGTGATTAAAGCCTTCGAAACCCAATATAACTAGTCGCTGTTCACGGCAAAAAAACGGGCGTCCCGACACAGGACGCCCGTTTTTTATTCAGCCGGCGCTACCTGCGCAACACCGCTTAAAAATCTAACGGCTGCGGTTGTTTGCCAACGGCCACAGTGACAGTTTTGGTTTGCAGGAAAGTCAGCGGATTGGCTTGTTCCGGCTCATCAGTTAACTGGCAGGTCAGTGCTGCTGTGTAAGTGCCGGCGTCAACAAAACCAATTTCATACTGATACAGACTGGCACCGTCATATTTCACCGGCGCACTGGCGTAAGGCAGATTTGGCGCCACACCACCGTTGTCGCCCAAAGTTTCAACCGCCAGGTTGCCGCCTTTATACAGATACACCGCTGCGACCGGTAGCCGGTTCTCTTTTGGCGCCAGAGGACAAGCCGCATTAAGCAGCAGCGTTTCGCTGACAGTACCTTTTAGATGACCAATTTGACTGGTATCCACCAGCCGCAGGCCAGTCGGTTTTAACTGATAACCACGGTTGCCGTTGGTCGCGACCACGGCTTTGCGCAGGTCAAATTCCAGGGTGTAACTGAAGGTACCACCAGCCGATAACACCGGGCCATTCAGTTTCAGCTCGTTGGATGGCACTGTCAGCGCTGCGCGACTGCCATCCTTCAGCTGAACATAAGAGCCCTCCGTCAACACCAGCCGCAGCTGGCCATAATTGCCGGCCGGCACTGTGGCGCCACTGACCAAGGCTTCAGCTAAGCTGCCGGGCAATTTCATTAAGTCAACACCACGTGTATTGGTGATGACCTGGCCCTGCGCATTTTTACATTCGCTGTTGGGGGCTGCCGCCACCGCATCTGAGCCAATCAGATATTTTTGCGTCCCCAAACCATTGCCAGTCAGCTCGATACTGTTAAAACACACCACCACAGCGGTAGCGCCGTCGACCGGCGCATCACTGATTTGAAAATTAAAAGTCGCGGTTGTCGGCATGGGCGGGGTCGTCGTTTCGCCGGAACCACCGCCACAGGCGCTGAGTCCGGCGCCGCACAACATCATTAGAGTTAGTACTGCAAGTTTCATCACTGATCTCCGGTTCATCATGTAACTTCAGCGTTATATACATTAGAACATGAAGATATACTGAATAACTTCAGACATCCTGCAAGGCTTTCAGCGCCTTGGAATGAAACTCCCGATGCTTCATCACCAGCAACACCACCACAGTCGCCGCCATAAACAACCAGACATTGATAAACCAGGCGAGTGTCGCCAGCGAAAAATAAATGGCGCGCAGGCCATAGTTAAACGAATGCGCCGCCTGATCTATCACTTTGGCGGCTTTGTTGGCGTATTGGCTGCGCTCAGCCTGCGGCAACTCGCGGCCGTCAGGCGCGGCCCCTATCAGCACGCCACCAAAGCCATATTGACGCAGCGACCAGGTGAACTGAAAAAAGGTAAAAACATAAATCAGTACCAAACACAAAATTTTAAACTGCAACAAGCCGTCGACATGGTCGAGCCAGGGCATTACCTGCATCAGCACTGTGGCGATTTTGTCGCTCGACGCCAGCGCCGTCAGCAAACCGGCCAGAATTAACATCGAACTGGAAGCGAAAAAACTGACGTTGCGCTCCAGCGTTGAAATCAGCGCCACATCAGCCATTTTATTTTCTCGCACGATCATTTGTTCCATCCAGGCGGTGCGTTTACGCCGCAACTCATAAGACAAACAACTGACTTCGCGCGCCCGGCGTTTGGCAAACAGCGTATAACCAACCCAAACCCCGACAAACCAACACACGGCGATTAAATCCAGCCACGGAAACTGCTGCCAGCTCACATATTCTCCTGTTGTTTTATTGCAGCGCCTGCGCTTTGCAAAGGAATTTCACAATAAAAACAAGCGCCCCCCTGGGCTGCTTGCTGGTAATAAATATGGCCGCCCATGCGCTCCAGCAGTTCTTTGCAGATCGCAAGACCAAGCCCGCTGCCGCCTTGTTGCCGGCTGTCCGAACTGTCGGCCTGAGAAAACTTATCAAACAAATGCGGCACAAAGTCCGGCGGTACACCGGGCCCCTGGTCTCTTATCATCAGCTGCAGCATCTGGCCGCTCAATACAGCCCTGAGCTCAACCGTGCTGTGTGGAGGTGAAAAACGAATGGCATTGCTCAGCAGATTTCCGAGCACCTGCAACACACGGCCGCCATCCAGGGTCAATTGTAAATCCGGTGGGATCGCCGCCGACAATTCCAGCTGCACTTTACAGGACAACGCCAACGCACTGTGACGCTGAACAGCCTGTTGCAACAGCGGCAGCAGCAACTGCAATTCCGGCTGCAACGACAGTTTGCCGGCCTGCAATTTTTCCATGTCCAGAATATCACTGACCAGACGAACCAGCTGGTCGGCATTGCTGCGGGCAATATCCAGCATTTGTTGTTGTGCCGGTAATAAAGCCCCGACAGCGCCGGCGGTAACCAGCGCCAATGCGCCGTTAATTGCTGTCAACGGCGTGCGTAGCTCGTGGCTGACCGTGGAGACAAACTCTGATTTCAACCGGTCCATGCGTTTACGCGCTGTAATATCGCGAAACAACAGCACTTGCAGTGTCTGGTCCTGTAGCTGAATGCGGGTATGCAGCAGCTCGACCTGCAGCGTCTCGCCGTGTAGGCGCTGCGCCGTTAGTTCCTGCGGGCCCTGCCCCGACTCCAGCGCCGGCGGCTGTGGAAATAAAATCTGAAACGGCAGCCCGCGCAGCTGACGGGCCTGATACCCAAACATCTGTTCAGCAGCATGATTGAAGGTATGGATTTGACCGGCAGGATTCAGTACCACGATAGCGTCATCCACATTGTCGAGCACTGTCCGGTAGTATTGTTCGCTTTGCTCAAAAGCCCGGCTGGTTTGTTGCCAGCGCCGGTTGGCACGAAACACATTGGCCAGCAGCAGCACCAACAGCAACGCGGTGCACCAGCCGACTAAGCGAAACCAGACCGCCAGACTCACCGCCGGTTGCAGAGGCCAGACTGCCAGTTGCCAATCAGAACCGGCAACATTTAAAGCCAGCAACGCTGCCGCAGGCCCAAACTGCTGCAACTCCCCCAATAGAATTTCACCGCCAGAGCCGCCATTGAGGTGCCTGACCGCAACGTCAACATCCAGTTCGTGCGCCTTCTGTTTCAGCAGAAGCCAGATATCGTCGACATTTAATACAGTACTGACAATGCCCCAATACTGGCCGTCGGACAGATAGACCGGGATACGGTAAACAAAACCACGGCCGCCTTGCGCCAGCTGCAGCGGGCCACTGAGCTTGGCTTTGCGGCTACGGATGGTTTGTTCGATGTCGGGCCATTGACCGGTCAGATCGGGATAATACAAGCCAACAGCGGCTTCATTACCGGCCAGCGGATACACATAGGTCAGACGGTTGTCGGGCGCGACGCCCATATTGCGGATATGTTTACCCTGGCGCACCAGATTGGGCAGCAACATCTGAAAATCCTGCGCACTGGTGTTGCCTTCCAGTGCCTGAACATGGGCCACCAACCCCTGACTCAACTGCAGTGGCGCATTCAGCTCCATTTCCAGCAGGGAGCGCAATTGGGCAGCACTTTCAACAGTATCACGCACCTGCTGCGCATCCGTGCGGCGCTGTTCCTGTAATGCCAGATATTCTGCGACAGCGCCAAATAACAAGACAAGCAGCACCAGCAAGGCGCTTTGCAGTCGCTCTAAACCCCAAAAACCTGCCCGCAAATTGCACCCGCTGCGTTAGATTTCGTCAATTCAGGCAGCTTGAGCGCTGCCTGAAAACCAAGATTTAATGATACACTCGGCCATCTTTTCCGACAGTTAATTTTTCGCCCCAGGAGAGCCCCGTGACCGTATTACAGTTGACCACCCCAGATGACTGGCATTTACATTTCCGTGATGGCGATATGCTGCAGGAAACTGTCCCGGCGACTGCCCGTTGTTTCCGCCGCGCTGTGGTGATGCCCAATCTGGTGCCACCGGTCACCACAGGCGCTTTAGCCAGTGCCTACCGCGAACGTATTCTCGCTGCACGCCCGGCGGGCAGCCAGTTCGAACCTGTGATGACCATTTATTTGACTGACACCACCACAGCGCAGGACATTGCCGACGCCAAAGCAGCCGGCGTCTTAGCTGCCAAGCTGTATCCGGCGGGTGCTACCACCAATTCCCATTCTGGTGTGTCGAGCTTAAGCAAACTGTACCCTGTACTCGAAGCCATGGTCGAACACGACATGCTGTTTCTGGTGCACGGCGAAGTCACCGACAACCATGTCGATATCTTTGACCGCGAAGCGGTGTTTATCGAGCAGCACCTGCGCCAGATTGTTGACCGTTTCCCGGCCTTGCGCATAGTGCTGGAACACATCACTACTGCCGATGCTGTCGAGTTTGTTAAAAACGCCGGGGCGAATGTTGCTGCGACCATCACACCACAGCATTTGCTGCTAAACCGCAACGATATGTTAGTCGGCGGCATCCGGCCGCATAACTACTGCCTGCCGGTCCTGAAACGCCGCACCCATCAGGAAGCGCTGCGCGCTATTGTCGCCAGCGGCAACCCGAAGTTTTTCTTAGGCACAGATTCTGCGCCACACGCCAAACACCGCAAAGAAACAGCCTGCGGCTGCGCCGGTTGTTACAGCGCCTGGAGCGCCATTGAACTGTACGCGCAAGTGTTTGAGGAGCTTGGCGTTATTGAAAAACTGGAAGGTTTTGCCAGCCATTATGGCGCCGATTTCTACCGTCTGCCGCGCAACACCGGCAGCATCCGTCTGGTGAAACAAAGCTGGACAGTACCGGAAGAAATCACCCTGCCCGACGGCAGCCCAATAGTGCCGTTTTACGCCGGTCAGACTTTGCACTGGAAATTGCAGGCGGAATAAAACCCAACCCTACCTCCGATAGCGGTCTGCAACCAGACCGCTATGCTGGCAAAAACACCTGATTGCATTCACCGGATGAAATTCTGCGCAGCAATCACAATATTTTCGCGGCGATCTTCAGCGATCAGGGCTTGTATCAGCAGGCGGTGGCGCTGAT
The DNA here is from genome assembly GCA_946482325.1 of uncultured Chromatiaceae bacterium. The sequence goes on from CAMLRA010000025.1 coordinate 32,958, forward strand.
GGAACAAAGTGCCGAGCGTGCTGCAGTTTGCTGGTCAGTGGCCAGGGCATTAGGCCCGAACTGTTGGATAAAATTTTTGACCCGTTTTTTTACCACCAATCGGAGTTGGGGCAATCTGGGATTGGGCCTCAATATTGCTGACAACCAGCTGCCGGCGATTGGGGGTTGCCTCGAGCATTTGCCACAGCCAAAGCGGCTGTTGTTTCCTTATCCGTTTGCCCTCACTTTAGTCATCACTATTGCTTCACAACCTGAGCGTGGCCAGTTCGGCCGCCACCCACTGGCGCAATTCGTCGCGCAGCACCAGCACCGCCGGTGTGACCTGATGCCGGCTGGCACAAACTAAATGCAGCTGTAATTTCGGCGCCGGATAATCCGGCAGCAGCGGCACCACATGGCCAGCTCGTAAATCGGCCGCCATATCCAGCGCCGATTTCAGCGCAATACCATGACCGGCCACTGCCCAGCGCCGCACCAGCTCGGCGTCATTGCTGCTGCGGTTGCCCTGCACATTAACCTGCAACAGTCCTTGTGGCCCGCTAAAACGCCAGCGGTCAAAGGTGCGCTCTTCAATCATGTACAGTAAGCAATTATGTTGTTGCAGCTGCAACGGCTGTGTCGGAGTACCTGCGCGAGCGAGATATGCCGGCGCGGCACAGACAATACGCGGCACTTCAGCGATAAAAAACGCCACCAAAGCCGGGTCCGTTAAAGCGCCATAGCGCAGCGCCACATCGACCGGTTCGCGCTGTAACCCTGCCACTCTGTCACCAAGTTCCAGTCGCAGTTTCAGCTGTGGAAACCTTGCCAGCAAAGTATCGAGCTTGGGCAATAACCAGTTGCGACCCAAATCACTGGGCGCAGCCAGTCGCAGCTCACCGCCGATATCCACCGCCAGATTTTTCAGCGCCTGTTCGCCCTGCTCCAACGCCTCCAGCGCGTTCTGGCAATGCTGCAGAAACACTTCACCGGCCGGCGTCAGCTTTAAACTGCGGGTACTGCGCAACAATAACGCCGCGCCAAGGTGTTGTTCCAGCCGTTTCAACGCCGCCGAAGCCGCCGCCGGCGTGAAGTCAAACTGTCGCGCCGCCGCACTGATATTGCCGCTACGGACAATTTGCTGGAACAACCGGAGATCCTGAACTTGCAGCATTTTCAAATTTCATTTGATAAAGAATGCTTAATTAAGCGGTTTTTCAATAGATGTCAATCCGACACAATGCACAGCATCTGTTAAACGTTACGCTGAATCGCGATTGCGAAGCGCCCTTTTCTATTGAAATATCAGGAGTTTTTATGTCCGCCACTCATTTAATTCCAACCACTATGCCGGCTGTTGGTTACCTGCAATCGTTGCCTGTCAGCGACGAGC
>CAMLRA010000026.1 GCA_946482325.1 uncultured Chromatiaceae bacterium
ACCAACGCCTGGGCCTTTTGACCTGCTGGTCAAAGTCGAAGCCATCGCTGCTAACCCGGTGGACTACAAAATCCGCCAGCGCCGTGCACCGCAAAGTAAAGATGGCGTTGTCACACCAGAAGTGCTGGGTTGGGACGCAGCTGGTGTGGTCGTCGCGACCGGCGCTGCAGTGCAGCATTACAAAGTGGGTGATGCGGTGTTTTATGCCGGCGCGCTAAACCGCCCCGGCGCCAACAGCGCTTATCATGTCGTTGACGAACGTTTGGTCGGCCCAAAACCACAAAGCCTGTCTTTTGCCGACGCCGCCGCTTTGCCTTTGACTGCAATCACTGCGTGGGAATTGTTATTTGACCGGTTGCAGCTCGATAAGCCCGCACCACAATTTAGCCGCAAAGTGCTGCTGGTCAGCGGTGCTGCCGGCGGTGTTGGTTCTGTGCTGGTGCAACTGGCGAAATTAAAAACTGATGCTTTTGTCATTGCGACCGCATCCCGGCCAGAATCGCAGGCCTGGGTCAGCGCTTTAGGCGCCGATGCGGTGATTAATCACCAGTTGCCGCTGGCAGATGAGCTCAAACGCATTGGCATCGATGCCGTCAGCCATGTCGTTAGTCTGGTGGATACCGCCGCTTATTATCAGCAGTTTATCGATGCTTTAGCGCCGCAAGGCAAGCTGGCACTGATTGATGACCCGGTAGAAGCGTTGGATATCCGCCCGCTGAAAATAAAAAGTTTAAGCCTGCACTGGGAGCTGATGTTCACCCGTTCTTTGTTTCAGACGCCGGACCAGATTGCCCAGCAACAACTGCTACGCGAAGTGGCGGCGCTGGTCGACGCTGGTTTATTAAAAAGCACCGCGGGCCAGCATCTGGGGTTGATTAACGCCATGAACCTGCGCCAGGCGCACGCATTGCTGGAACAAGGCAAAGTGATTGGTAAGCTGGTACTGGCTGGTTTTGCTCAAAACTAAGCCGCAAATTGCAGCCAGGCTGACCCCCCGATCAGCCTGGCTGCGCACGCTCAGTGCTTTGTATTGGTAGCTCTGTGAGTAATTACTGTGGCAACAGCCGCATTTTGCCCTGACTATCCTGGCGCGCTGCCTGGCTGTTCTGACGCGATGCTGTGCTCTGATGCAGATCACGCTCCGGCTGATAATGCAGCGTCAGCACTTCAATCTGCTGCAAAATACCGTTGGGCATTGGCCACAACACCGGCGTGCCGACCCTAAGCCCCAACACCGCAGTCCCCACCGGCGCCAGCACCGACAGCAAGTCCGAGCGGCCGGCCTGCAGTTCATCCGGCAGCACCAGCGTCAGGGTTTTACTCTCGCGCTGACCGAGCCGGACTGTGATGGTGGAATGCAAAGTCACCACATCGGGCGGCATTTCGCTGGCATGGCACAGCAAGGCCCGCGCCAGTGCATGGCTTAAGCTGCCGGCTTTTTCCTGTCGGGCCGCATCGGTTGGCGGCAGGCTGTCCAGCACCGCCTCCAGCTTGTTGAAGTCGCTCAGCGACAAAGTAATCTCGGTTAGTTTTTCTCTCATACACACTCCTTCATCGATAAAATCCGCCAGCCATGCATATTCTGACCAGCGAGTGGATCAGTCAGGTCGTGCTGCGCGGCTTGCGCCGCACCAGCAACATGTCCTGTAACTGAAATTGAAACTGCACGCCAAGCACACGTAGTTGAATGGTGGCCCCCGGCAACTGGCCCAGCAGCGCCTGCCCAAGCGGCGATAACACCGAAATACGGCCATGCGCCGGCCGGGCATCCGCCGGCCAGACCAATTGCAGCCAATGGTGCCGGCCACTGTGGCTGTCTTTTAATAACAACCAATGGCCGGGTATCGCGCCAGCTGCATTATTCGCCGAAGTATCAGCCGGTAAACACTGTTGCAGCCGCCACAACGCCGCCACGCGCAATGGCCAGACAGACCGCAGCGCTAACCAGCGCGCAGCCGCAGTACCAGCCTGGGCCGGTAACGCAAAAAACTTGTTCATAAATTCCGCCAGCCCGCTGCGGCTGCGCCAAAGCCCAAAGGCCGGTTTTAATCCGGCACTAAGGCTGAGGCCAAAGCTCAGCAAGCACTAATTCAGCAATGTTCAGTCAGAAAAATCAGGGAAAATCAGACAGCGCCGGCCCCGCAGCGCGGAACCGGCTTAAGAAAGGCAGGCAGTAAACACAGATAACAGCATCAGCGCGATAAACAGTGACACTAAAACCTCTGAATAAAATGGGAAAAAGGAAACTGGCCAGCAACCCGCGGTGAAGCCCGCTATGCCGAAAAACCAGATGAAACCGCACCATACGCCATTTCGCAGGAAAAGCAACCGTGGATGCGATGGGGGGTGATACACCGGAGGTGTTGCTGTTTCGTGCTGCAAGCATGTTGCCTGCTGTTTAAGGGATTTCGCAACATAATGGGCGCCACTGTGGGCCAACAGCGAACATGAACTCTTAGCTCGAGTCCACAGCAAACGGCACAGACAATTACAACGCAGACTCGCCGTGAATACATCCGTGTAGGCTCCTCTGCGGCATCCCTGCCGCAGAGGGTCTGCTTTTGTAATCATCCGGCCGTTTTGAGAGTTCATTTGAATCGTTGCTTTGTGCCAAAAGCGGTCATTTGCCATAAGGAAAAGGCAATGTCCGCTAGGAGTTAATAGCGGAATATAACGCCGCCGGCACGCGGCTTAAACGCTATGTGCATGGCGTGGGTAGCGATGACCCGTTAGTCAGTTACGACGGTGCAGGCACCACCAGCCCGACTTACCTGCTCGCTGACGAGCGTGGCAGTATCATGGCGGAAACCAACAGCGCCGGCACTGTCACCACTAAACATCAATATGGCCCATACGGCGAGCCGATTAACCAAAGCGCTTCGCGCTTTCGCTACACCGGTCAAATCCTGCTGCCCGGCACCGCGCTTTATCACTACAAAGCCCGGGTGTACCATCCAAAGTTAGGCCGTTTCCTGCAAACCGACCCGATTGGCTACAAAGACGGCATGAACTGGTATGCTTATGTGGGCAATGATCCGATGAATAAGGTGGATCCGGATGGGACTTGTGGGACGAGAATTAAAGGAAGAAGCTCAGTTAATTGTATTTCTATCGAAAATCAATCAAAAGAAAAACCTATTCCACAAAAAGCCAGAAGCTCTCAAGAAGATGGTGCGTTGAAATATCACGATCCTGTGTCAAAAGATATTGCTGCTCAGCAGCGTAGAAACGTGAACGATGCAGTAAATATAGTTAACAATTTAATAAAATCAGGGAAGGTCCGAAAACCTACAGATGATGGTTATATACTAGACTCCGTCGATTATGACCCTAGAAAAGTCACTCAAGCTGGAGCGCCTGTATATGGTTTGCATGTTCAAACAAGTGTTTGGGTAAATCAGGCTAAAATAATTATATTCTCAGATGGTGCTAAAACTTTGAAAGACGCAATTGAGACATATGGTCATGAGTTAGGTCATTTCAATCATGATTGGGATGGCAGCCATCACTTAGTTGAAAAATATGGTATTTCAGTCTATGAAATTTATATTCAAAACAAATAGTGGGAGTGTCATTTTGAAATTTGTGATCATTTTCGTTTTCTTAATAAATTTGTCTGTTAGCGCAGATTCTTATTACTATACTGACATTTCAAGTGGCGATATTGTAGAATTTAATCTTGGTAATAATAAGATCGGCATTCGTTATCCAGATGACGTCTTATTAAAGGCTGAAAATTGTTTAGATATGGAATTTAAGGTTTGTTTCTTTTCAAGTAAATTTTCCCTGGCAATTCCACAAAAAATAATTTCAGGAAATACCTGGTGCATAAAATCGATTTGCTATCACGCCAAGAGTTATGGGAGAACAATCAAGATCTTTGATAAGGTGATTGATGATATTTATATTATTGAGTCACCAAACGATTCCACGCTGATAGGCCGACAGAAAGGCAAGCTAATCTATTGGTATTATTCTCAAAAGCATGGTGTTCTTGCTTTTCAATATTCAGACGATCAAAGATTTTTTTTATCAAGAGAATCATATGGTTTCGCAAATGATAAATAAAAAAACACCTCGTGACACCCGCTCAACTCTGGTGTTAAAAGTCAGTAGTGACTATGTAGTACGCCCTCAGTAATCCGAGACACCCATAAGTTGATTCGAACTGTGGGTGTTCTTTTTTAGGCCCTGAGCCAAGTCCCACAATGTCCGCAACAGCAGCAAAGCGGACATTTAGTTTGTCCGAAAAACAGTCATTTTTAGATCTGCAATTCGCTCAAAGCAGCTGTTCCCAAACCCCAACAAAGCCAGCGTCGGCAGCCGCGGAGTGAGCGATCGAGAATGAGCGCGAGAGGCGCGAACGGGCGAACGCAGTGGTGGCGATGTTGGCTTTGCCACGATATGCAGATTCCCGGTAATCCGCGCACAACTACCGGTCAAATCAGCTATCACCCCCTAAGAATTTAAGACAGAGCTGAGCCGCAGCAGCTTATAACCTCAGCTCGGCCCACAAAGCTAAATGGTCGGAATATTGTGTTGGTGGGCCGTCGGCGAGGATGCCGGCGGCAGGTACATTGAATTGATCTGGTCGCAGCAGCATAAAATCGAGCCGTACGGCGTCGGCTTCGCTGCCGCGCCACGGGATAAAGCTGTAGTTGGGGCCTTGTGGCTTGGCGGTCAGCTCAAGTGCGTCCTGATACTGCGGCAATGCCGTTTTGATTTGCGCCAGCAGGCCGTCGCCGGTTGCTGGGTTAAAATCGCCCATCACTATCACCGGCGCGTCGGAGTTTTGTTGCATGTGGCTTTGTTGCCAGTGACGGATTTTGGCGGCAATCAGCTTGATGGATTCGCGCCTCGCCTCAGCGCCCTGATGGTCCAGATGCAGGTTTAACACCCAAAGCTGCTTGCCGCTGTGTTTATCCTTTAGCAAAGCCCAGCTGCAAATGCGTGGTAAGGCGGCGTCCCAGCCTGGTTTTCCTATTAATCCAGAGCCGACTTCTTCGTTACCTGTTTGTACCGCCCCAGTCTGGATTGCTGCAGGGGCCCAACTCGGGTGAAACCAAAAAGTGCCGCTGTCCTGAATGACAAAACGGTCGCGGCGGATCAGCAGCGGGCTGAATTCGCCGGCGTTTTTGCCATCGTCACGGCCAACGCCAATCCGTTGATAACCCGGCAGCGCACTCTCAAGTCGCACCAACTGATGCCACATCACTTCCTGCAGGCCAATAATATCGGGCGTTTGCTGCTGCAATTGGCTGATCACCTTGCCGGCGCGGTGTGGCCAGGCGAGCTCGGCGTCGTTGGGTGTGTCGAGGCGGATATTCCAGCTCAGCGCTTTAAAAGTATCGGCGTAGGCGCCGCAGCTGGTGAACAGCAACAACGCCAGCACCGCATACCAACTTCCTGAACGTCCCTGCTGCATCCTTCACCTCAACGTTAAAACTCTGAGTTAAAACTCAAACACTAAGTCCCCACCCTGCATCAGCTGACGATAATCGACACTGATTGGTAACTCAACCCCATTCAAGGTCCAGCGCTTGACTGGTTTAAGCCGGTCACCTTTGGCCAGAATGCGCAGCTGTTTGTCATTATCCAGCTGTAAAGTGACAGTCTGAAATTGTGGTGTGCCGCGCACATAACCGGCATCGACCGGATTGACCGGATAAAAACCTAAACTGCTCAGCACATACCAAGCCGACATCTGGCCCAAATCGTCGTTGCCGGCAAGGCCATCCGGTTTGGCGTGGTACATAGTGTCGCGGATATGGCGGATGCGCGCTTCGCCTTTGGCCGGCGCGCCGGCTAGGGCATACAGATAAGGCACATGATGCACAGGTTCATTGCCATGCGCGTACTGGCCGATTAAGCCGGTGATATCCGGTGACACATCGCCGTCCATGTGCGAACTCATGTCAAACATCTGGTCCAGTCGCGCGACAAAAGCCTCGGCGCCGCCGTAGCTGTTGATCATCGCATCGACCTGATGCGGCACAAAAAAGCTGTATTGCCAGGCGTTGGCTTCGGTGTAATCGGTGGTGCGGTGCGCGACATAAATCGGGTTAAATGGGCTGACCCAAGCGCCTTTGGCGGTTTTACCACGCATAAAACCGGTTGATTGATCAAAGAGTTGCTGCCAGGCCGCGGCTCTTTGGCTGAACTCTGCTGCAGTTGTTGTATCACCGGCGGCTGTGGCTAAACGGGCGATGGCATGGTCGTCAAAGGCATATTCCAGCGTTTTTGATACCGCTTCGACGTCCAAATCGGACGGCACGTAACCATATTTGCCAAATAAATCGATACCAAAACGTGACTGGCGCGCTGAGGCCAAAGATGCGTCCAGCAACTGTTTAGCGCTTAACTTGGTCAGGCCTTTAAAATAGGCGTCGGCCAGCACCGGCACGGCATGATAACCAATCATCACATCGGTTTCATTCGACATTAAATCCCAGGTCGGCAGCAGGCCTTGTTCCTGATAAAACCCATACAGCGAATGCATCATGCCATCGACGCGGCCCGGATCTGTGATGGTCAAAAGCGGGTGCAGACCACGGAAAGTATCCCACAGCGAAAACAGCGTATAACGCGGCGCTTGGTGGTGGCCGGCATGCACGGCGCCGTCAGCACCAAAATAACGGCCATCGACGTCACTGAATAACTGCGGCGCTAAATAGCTGTGATAAAGCGCGGTATAAAACTTGGTTTTATTGGTGGCGCCTTGCGCATCAATACCGGCATCAACCTGAAAGCGGCCCAGCTGCGCCTGCCATTTAGCGGCGGCTTGTTGTTTCACTGTGGCGAAATCCAGCACTGGCAGCTCAGCGGCGAGATTTTTCTGTGCGCCTTCGATACTGACGTACGACAGCGCCACCGCCACTTCGAGCGGTTTTTGCCGCAAGTCAGCAAAATTGAGCACAGCGGCAGCTTTTTCGGTTTGCAGCAACGAGCCTTTTACCGCAGCGCCGTCCTGATACAACTGCGCCTGAAACGGCTGGTTAAAACGCGCGACAAAATACAGCGGTTGCAATTTGGCCCAGCCGGTCGACACACGATAACCAACCAGCGTCTGGGCATCGAGCTGCCGGATAAAACCAACCACAGCTTTGTCGTAATTCTGCGCATAACCTAAATCGAGCAGCAGCTGGGCGTCTTCGGCTTTGCTGAACTGATAACGGTGCACGCCAACCCGCTCGGTGGTGGTCAGTTCAGCACTGATGCCCTGCTCTTTCAGCTGGACTGCATAATAACCGGGCCGCGCCTGCTCATCGGCATGGCTATAAATTGCGACCGGCCGACCAGCCGGGCTTTTTAGGCTGGCAGCATAATCACCGTGAAACGGCAGTACTAAAATATCCAGCAGGTCACCGACACCGGTGCCAGACAAATGGGTATGGCTGAACCCCAGCAGCTCGCTGTCGGAATAGTGATAACCCGAGGTCCAGTCCCAGCCTTTAGATTTATTGTCCGGGCTTAACTGCACCATGCCAAAAGGCACGACGGCGCCCGGAAAAGCATGGCCATGACCGCCGGTGGCGATAAAAGGGTCGACGTATTGCAGTACGTTTGGTTGCACAGCGGCACTGGCAATGACAGCCGCTTTGGCCGGTGTTTCGGCCGGCGATGAGCAAGCCCCGAGCGTCAGCGCTGCGGCAAAGCCGAGCGCTGTTGATGAGAGTTTTAACATGTTGATTAGTCCTTCAGGGTTTTATACCAGAAGCGGTACAGCCACAGGCTGGTCAGCACAAAGAGTGCGGTCGCGGCCCAAAAGCCGGACCACTGGCGGATCACCAGGCAAATCGGCCACACCACAAGGCAGAGTTGCCAGGCCATGCCGACCAGAATATTCAGCGCGTCGCGCCCCGGCGTCTGGTCCGGCACAAAGGCCGGATCGGCGGCCTGCACTTTGGCGGCAATCGGCCCCCACACACCCCAGGGCCGCACTTGTTTATAGAACTGACAAAGCACAGCGTCGGGCTCGGGCTGGGTCAGCAAAGTACCAGCGACAGAACCAATGAGGCCAGCCAACAGCAGATACGGGAAGGCCTGCAGTGGCGGCAGTTCCGGATACAGCAGCGGCAATGCTAATGAAGCAATCAGGCCAGTCAGCATGCCGGCGGCATAACCCCAGGCATTAAAACGCCACCAGTGCCATTTCAGTAAATTGGCCGCGGCATAACCGCCAAACAAAGCACCAAAAATCCACTGCATAATGTCGTTGATGCTGCTGAGCATCAGGCCCAAAGCCGTACCGACCAGCACCAGCGCGACGGCGACATAACGGCTCAGGCTGACATAAAACTGCTCAGATTTATGCGGATTAATAAACTTGCGGTAAACGTCATGCACCAGATACACAGGTGCCGCGTTCAGTGACGCAGAGAAGGTCGACATAAAAGCCGCCAGCAAACCGGCGATTAACAACCCGGCGAGGCCTGCTGGCACAAAACGTTCAATCGCGACCGGCAACAGCCGTTCAAAGTCAAAATTGCTGCCGGCAGCGGCAATTTCCGGGCGCAAATACACCAGCGCCAACACAGCAAAACCAGCCACCATCAGATAACGCGGAATAAACATCACCAACGACACCACGGCGCTCATATTGGCCGCTTCACTGGGTGATTTCGCTGCCAGAATACGCTGCATGTCGTAGTTTGGCACCGGGCCCGCCATGCTGAACAATACGCCTTTACACAACATCAGCATGATCATGATGCCAAAAAGCTGCATGCCGTCTTTTTCAATCTGCGCTGCCGCTGCCGGCAATTGCGCCGACCAGTCCAGCTCTAAATTCCAGCCAAACCACAACGAATCCCAGCCGGCCGGGATCACGGCTGCGAGTTGCTCAGGGCTTACCTGCTGCATCGCAATGACACCCACCGCCACCGCGGCAAAGGTCATCAGAATAAATTGCAGCAGCTCAGTCATCACCACGCCGTACATGCCGCCTTTAATCACATACAGCGTGGTCAGGGCGAAAATAATCAGCGCATAAGTATCGGAGGATAAGTCCCACGGCAGGAAAACTGCGGCAAATTTACCAATGCCCTGAAAGCCATAAGCGACAAACCCAATGGCGCTGACCACGGCAAATAACACCACCACGCCCTGACACCACAAACTGCCGGGGCCATCGCCAAAGCGGCTTTTTAACCAGTCGGCGCCAGTTAAAGCATTGGAGCGGCGCAGCCAGGCCGACAGATAGACCATCAGGAATACCTGATTAAAAATCGGCCAGACCCAGGGCAACCATGCGCTTTTCAGGCCATAGAGGAAACAAACAGTGACCAGCCACATAGTGCCGGCGATATCAAACATACCGGACGCGTTGGAGATCCCTAACAGCCACCACGGCATGGTTTTGCCGGCAAGGAAATACTCCTGCAAATTAGCACCGGCGCGGCGTGACACCCAAAGGCCGAGCCACAAAGTGCCAAGCAGATAAGCGACAATGACGGCGCCGTCGAGCCAGCCCAGTTGCATCACGGTTTGTCCGTTATCCATCAATGTGTTCCTGTGTTTTCTGCTGCATTGGCAGTCGTGTCGGCGATAGAGTAGCAGCGCAGGGACGCCATCAGCTGCTGACAAGCGGTATCACTGAGGCCTGTCACATCCAGCGTGACCGCGCGGGGCTGGCCCGGCAACAAATCAAAGAAGTTGTCGCTGAAATTCCATACGCGCCGCGCTTTTACATCAACCGGAGCTTCTGCCAAAGCTACTGACAACCACAGCTGCCGTACTAACCAATCGCTGCTGAGCGTCAGCTGCAGCTGGTTGCCGATGCGCTGCCAACGCAGTGCTGGCGTACCGGCCGTTAATTCCTGCGCCAGTGGCGGCACAAAGTACCATAGTTGTTCGGCCAGCAGATTCTGTTCTGCCCCCCCTTGCGAACTAAACAGCCGGGCCTGCAGCACAGCACGCGACGGCGTTGCCACCGGCGGCTGGCCTTGCCACACTTGCGTGCTGCTGAGCGCCGGGACTTGAAACTGCTGGTGTTGCTGCCACAGCACTGCACCGGAGAAATCCAGCAGCTGCAGTTCCAGTGTGGCCGCAAGCGCTTCGCGGCTGTCCGACACCAGCTGTAAGGCTAAAGCGCCGTCATCAGTCACACTAAACACCAGCAGCTGCGGCGCAAAGGAGCGTTTGGCCTGATAATGCAGCGCTTTCCACTGACCATAATAATCGATGCCAGACCAGCTCGCGGCCGGCCAGGTGTCGTTCAGTTGCCAGTACAAAGTGCCCATACAAAACGGCATGGCTTTACGATGCGCTTCAAACGCCTGACGCATGCCCTGCGCCTGCTGTACCTGGCTTAAATAAGTCAGCGCAGTGAAATCCGCCGGCGGCGTATATTCACCTTGCATATAACTCTGAATGAGCTGATTACCACGCGGGTGTTTCTGGTGCACTTTAAAAGCGCTGGCCTGTAAATCCCAGTCGGCAGGTGCCAGGAACCGCTCGAAACTCTGCGGCAGCGGAAACGACTGAAAGCCATATTCGGTCATAAACCGCGGCACGCGGCGGGCGAATTCGCTAAACGGCGCTTCACCATGCCAGACGCCCCAATAATGCTGGTTGCCGATATGGTCGGCATTGTCTTCCCAGAAGCCTTGTGGGCTGGAGCGCAGATAAAAGCTGGTGGGGTCCAGTTCCTGCAGCACCTTCGGCAATAACTCACCGAATAACGCATGGTAATCCTGTTTCAGCTGCTGCCACTGGCTGTCGCTGTAACCAAATTTGGCCGGCCAGTCCCACCAGGCGATACCCATGTCCACTTCGTTGTTGCCACACCAGAGCGCCACCGACGGATGGCGGCGCAGACGCCGCACATTAGCGCGCGCCTCAACTTCGACATTGGCCAGGAAATCCGGCGTCGCCGGATACAAGCTACAGGCGAACATAAAGTCCTGCCAAATCAATACGCCGTGCTGGTCGGCCAGCTGATAAAAATACTCATCCTGATAATAACCACCGCCCCAGACCCGCAGCATATTCATGCCTGCGTTGGTGACTGCAGCAAATTCGCTTTCAAGCCGCGTTTTACTGATTTGCGCCGGGAAGGCATCGGCCGGAATATAATTGGCGCCTTTGCAAAACACCGGCACGCCGTTCACTTTCAGGTAAAAACACACACCGTCCGCGTCTGGTTCGTTAATTACTTCAATCTGACGGATACCAACCGGCAAATCCTGCTGCGTGACAGTTGAACCGCCAACTTGCAGCCGCAGTACAAACGGATATAAAAACGCTTCGCCAAAACCGGCGGGCCACCATAACTGCGGGTTGTCGACCTGAACTTTAAACTGCAGCGTCTGACTGCCGGCTTTTGGCGTGACCGCCACGATTTGGCGGCAGTGCAGTAAGTCACAACGCAATTCAAGCTGCAGCTCTGCCAATTGCAGTTCAGCGGCAGTGCCAAGCTCAAGCTCGGCTTCAATCAGCAGCTCCGCCGCAACAGCGCTAACCGACAACACTGTGGCATGGCTGTCGACAATCTGACCCAGCGGTACGCATTGCAAAGAAATTGGCCGCCAGATGCCGCTGGAGACAAAACGTGGGCCCCAGTCCCAGCCAAAATGACAAGGCGCTTTGCGCACAAATACCGACAATTTGTCGTCGGATTTATCGTTTTCGGCCGGATAAATCAGCCCGGCCGCCTGTTGTTGCGGCCTGGCGCGCAAAATCGGCGAGCGAAACGTCAGTTCCAGCAGATTAGAGCCAACCTGTACGGCGTCATTCAGCACAAAAGACCAGGGCACAAACATGTTATTGGTTTCGCCCAGCAACACGCCGTTTAACCGCACTTCACAGAAAGTGTCGAGGCCATCGGCCTGCAACAGCCAGCGGCCTTGGTTGAGCTCGGCGGCGCTGAAGTCAAACTGACACTGATACACCCAGTCGCTCAGTTCAATATCCTGCAGCTGTGTTTCATTGGCGCCAAAAAACGGGTCCACAATAGCGCCGGCGGCAAATAAATCGGTAAAGTTGCAACCCGGCACTGTGGCGGCAATGGCGTCTTTGATGCGTAAAAACGGCGTAGCGGCCGTTGGCAACTGACGCAGTTGCCAGCCAGTCAGCGGGCGTTCTGAGTTCACGGCAGACAGATCCTGGGCAAAAGCCGGCACCGCAGCACCAGCAGAAAAATTTGTATTCAAACGATAATCCTCAGAGAAAACTCAGCCTGACTGGCCATAAAAGATTCAACCAGGCGGTTAACAGGGCGACGGTTAACATAGCTGCGCCTGCACCGCCTGCAGCAAATCGGCCGCGACCACGCCCTGGCGCTGCACCGCAGAATGCAGGTGGAAGGAATACGCGGCGTCCGTGGCCAACTGCGCGCGGATCGCGGCGATATTGCCAGCATGAACACCGCCGCCGATCACCAGTTCAGGTCCGCCCGCGGCGAGAAACGCCTGCAACTGTGCAATCCCCTGACTGGCCGGTAGTTTGCTGTCCCAGCGCGTGCCGGCGCTGAGCACCCGCGCCACCGGCAGCCGGCTCAGCTGCAACCAACTCAAGGCCGGGTCTGCACTGGCGTCAATGGCGCGGTGAAATGCCACAGTCAGCCCCAGCACAGCAGCGAACTCGACCAAATCTGCGACCGCACTTTGATGCAGCTTGTGTTCGGCGGTTAACAGACCGAGCACGACACTGTCAGCCCCGGCAGCTGCCAACTGCGCCATGTCGTGCCGCAGCAAAGCAATTTCAGACGCGTCATAACAAAAATCGCCGCCGCGCGGTCGCAACATCGCTACCAGACCTGGCCCGTCGCCCCAGTGCTGACGCGCCAGCGCCACCTGCGCCGGAGTCGGCGTCAGGCCGTCCTGATCCATCCGGCTGCACAATTCCAGCCGGGCGACACCAAACTCGCGTGCGATGGCGACGTTGGCCGCCAGGTGGGTTTCGGTTTGCAGGCAAAGTTCCAGCTTGATCATGGTTTGGCTCCTGACAAAGCTGTGTCAGTCAGCGCGATGTGGCCCAACCTGAACTGCAATTTCGCGGGTCTTTCCGACGCCAGCGCCAGGCTCAGGCGTTGTAATTGCTGGCCTTGGAGCGCCGAAATATCAATTACTTGAGACTGCCATTGCGAAGATTTGGTATTAGTCCCAAGTGGATAACGATACTCACCTTGATCAGTGCTCAGCAGCAGCGCCACAGCACCCGGCACGTCGGTTTGCAGTTGCAGTTGCAGCTGCGGTTTTGCCGGCAGCTGCAGCGCAAACTGATAGAGCGGAATAGTCAGATCGCCGGCTTTTTGCACCTGCAGCCATAAACTACTGCCGCCCAACCAGCCTTGCTTGAAATCATATTGCAGGGTCGAGGCCCCAGCCGCTTTGCCTTGCAGCGCAAATTGCCAGGTTGGCAGCATGTCCTGCAGACTGATATCGGTCCAGCCGCTGTCAGTGTTTGCAGCTACAGCGCTGTCTGCAGCCGAACCTTCAGGGCTTTTGGGCAAAAACGGCGCGCGCTGGCGCTGACCTTGCTCAAACCAATACAGCCCCTGTCCGGTATTAAAACTGGTCACAAACGGCAGGCTGGTTAACACGGTTTTAGCCGGTAAATAAGCGCCGACGCCTGGCCAGGCTTTGCCGGCATCGGTCACTGCCAGATTCAGGTCATCGCCGCTAAAGAGCCGCTGCTCGGTCTGATAAAAACGCTGGATATCCTGCGGGTCTTGGGCAAAAGTGCTGTAAGCCGGCGTGGTTTTATTGCCGCTGAAGTTAAAATTCACATTGGGCGCAAACAGCGCGATGGAGGTTTGCACAACGCCTTTTACATCGCCTTTCGCATCGCCTGAAGCAGCACCTGAATCCGCGCGTAAATCCTGCAGCCACTTCGTCTCAACAAAAGCCTGCTGCGCGTCGCGCTCCGGCCATAAATCAACACCAAAAAACAGCTGATATGGTGACAACCCGGTGGCTTTTGCCCGCGCCACTGACTGCTTGACCATAGCGCCATTCCACCAGTAATTGAGGAACATGGCGTGCGAGCCGGCAGGTGTGGTATCCGTCTGCAAATAGGCCTGATTTTTGGCATTCAGCTCGTTTTGCCAGCGGACAGTGCCGTCGGCGATCATCGCGTCGTACCAATGAATGTCGATGCCGGCCGGCGCTTTTGCTGTCAGATACTGCATAAAAGCCAGCATTTTCGCCGCCAGCTGCTCCCCACGTTTTTTGTCGCGTTGCGGTTTGCCATTGGCAGCCATAACCAGCTGATTTTGCGCATCTTTGACCACAGTTAAATCGGTTTCCTGATTCACCAGCCAACCGTCAAAACCGTAATAAGCGGCAATACGCAGTAACTGATCGGCGACGATAAAACTACCAGCCGCGTCTTGCTCCAGCAGTTTTTCCACGGTATCCGGGCTGCCGCCCCATTGGGCGATGCCTAAAAACACCGAGCCCAGCACTTTGACGCCATTTTTATGCGCGGTTTCAACCCAGGGTCGCGCCGGGATTTGCACGGTTAAATCGGCGGTGCCGGCGAACCAGTTCAGGATGTCGATCTGTGACCAGTTACTGAAGCTATATAAATTGGCTTTGGGCTGCGCTTGCAAATAATTGCCAAAGTTATTCATGCCATCGGGAGCAAACAATACCTGCACCTGTTGATTCAACACTTGCGAAGCATGCAGTGGCGCAGACAGCCGCGCCGCCAGCGGTACCTGACTGATATTGGCTTTACTGGCTGTGGCGCCATGCGGTGTCCAGGCTTTGG
Source organism: uncultured Chromatiaceae bacterium (assembly GCA_946482325.1). The sequence continues at coordinate 14,716 of CAMLRA010000026.1, forward strand.
CTTGTGCCAGGGTCAGCGCAAAAGGCGGTTGGTCTGGGGTCAGGCCAGACCTTTGTGACTGGATCTGAGACTGGGCCAGGACATCGGCGACCAGCAGCAGTCCAAGCATAAATACCACTACCTTCATGCTACCACTCCGGGTACTTGGTCTCATGCTACCACTCCGGGCAGCAGGTGAATGGCATCGGTCAGCGTCGCGCCGCTGGCATCCTGCACCGCATAGTTAAAACCACCATGCAGACAATAAGCGCCCACTTCACCGCTGACACTTAACGCCAGAAAACCAACCTGCGCCTCTGCCGCATTAGGGATTTTTGCCGCGATGCGCTCAACCGCGCGCTGACAAGCCTGCTGCGGGTTTAAGCCCTGCCGCATCAGTTCCACCACCAAATGACAACCGACGGTTTTAATCATCAGCTCACCCAAGCCAGTCGCCGTGGCCGCGCCGACATCCTGATCAACATATAAACCCGCGCCAATCAGCGGCGAATCCCCGACCCGGCCCGGTAATTTATAGGCCGCACCGCTGGTGGTGCAGGCACCGGCCAGATGGCCGTCGCTGTCGAGTGCCAGCATGCCGATGGTGTCGTGATTCTCGAGGTTAATCTGCGACTTGGCTTTGCCTTGCTCGCGCCAGACCAGCCAGTCTTGTTTGCTTTGTTCGGTTAACAGGTTCTCTTCAACAAAACCCTGCGCTTTGGCAAATGTCAGTGCGCCTTCGCCGACCAGCATCACATGCGGCGTTTTTTCCATCACGGCGCGCGCGACAGAAATCGGATGTTTGATGCGCTTCAGGCCTGCCACAGAACCGCAATTGAGTTGATGGTCCATGATGCAGGCATCTAAAGTGACTTCACCGGACGCATCCGGATAACCGCCGTAGCCGACTGTGCGTACCGCTGGGTCCGCTTCCGGCACCCGCACGCCCTGTTCAACTGCATCGAGCGCGCTACCACCAGCCGCTAACACCTGCCAGGCCGCCGCGTTGGCTGGCATGCCATGTTCCCAGGTCGATACGACTATAGGCTTTCTCACAGCAGATGGTTTCGGCGTGGACCTTGCCGCTGATGTGGCTGAAGTAGCTGATTTCTCTGACGCAGTCGTACTGGCGCAAGCACCCAAACCACCGGCCAACGGCAGCGCCGCCGCCAGTTTTAATAAATCGCGCCGGCCTTGTAACAAAGATTTGTGTTGCTTTGACGTGGTAGGTTTAGTCATACCGGCAGCTCCGTCAATTGTTGACTCAAAAAACACCAGCTGCCGCGCTCACCGGCATTGCTGACAAAAGAACAAGGTAAGCTGGGGTCTAGCAGCGGCACCAGCTGACCGGCAATGCCACCGACCAGCCCAACCTGTGGCGCACCGACCTGTAATAACCGTCGCACTACAGTTTCAACAAACTGCACGGCCTCGCTGCGGATACGCAGCGCCACTGCGTCGCCATCAAAGGCCGCCTTCAGCACCAGCGGCGCCAGCCGGGCATACACCGCCGGGCCCTGACCTAAATACTGATTGGCGAGACTGGCCGAAGTCTCGGCATCCGGCAGCAGCTCTGTCAGCACACTGGCCGGTGCCAGACCGTCACGCGTCAATAACACCGCTTTGACCGCTTCTAAACCAAACCAGGACCCACTGGCATTGCAGTTAATTGGAAAACCATAACCACCGAGTTCAGTGCGATCGCTCCCGACACTCGCCAGCGCGCTGAAACCCGTGCCTAAAATCAGCACTGCGCCATCCTGCTGCTGATGCACACCGTAAGCGGCGATTTGTAAATCTGTGGTCAGATGCAAACTGGCAAACGGGTGTTGCCACTGCTGAAATTGCTGATAAAACTGCGGTAAATGCAAACCCGCCAGGCCAGCCGCCAGCGGCAGCTGCGCCAATAAATGTTGCGGTAAAGCCGCATCCAGTAAAGCTTTCATCGCGGCTTCAGTAATTGCGGCAAAACTTTCGGTTAAACCACCAACCGGGTTGGCCGGGCCACTCTGGCCCTGCCCCAGCACCTGCCCTTTGGCATTAAACACCCAGGCGCGGCAATGACTGCCGCCACCATCAATACCAATACCGACCGGCAGCGCCAACTCAGCTGCAGATCCGGGGTTGAAGGCAGTTGCGATTGAATTCATAAAGGTCCTTGAGCTACACACCGGGTAAAAAAACCGGTGCAACAAACTGCACCGGGGGAAACACCAGGCCAGAAGCTGGCCGGTCAGGACTGGAATTTGGGGCCATCATTGGCCCCGCCTTCCATGCACACGGGTCACACTTAAGGCAGAACCGGGCCAATCAGTTCAAATTCAGCCACTTGCATCAAGGTATCATCGCCTTTGTTTTTGGTGATGTTGATACGATAGCTGCTGAACGCGAAGCCGTTACCCATTTCAAACAGTTTCCGTTCAAAGCGTTTATCAAAGCTTTCGCCAATCCAGCTGCCTAAACGTACCCAGGTGACACCGCCGTCGTTTGAACCTTCGACGTTGAAGTTCTCCGGGTCACGGCCAGCCGCATCGTTGGCACTGGTAATGGCCAGGCTCGAGACAATTTGCGCCTTCGGCAAATCAATCCGCACCCAGGATGGATTGGCTTCAGTCGGTGCGCCTTTCCAGTCATTATGGTCCAGCCACTTGGTGTTGATGTCATTGTCAAACGCTTTGCCTTCCGCTTCAGCCGCGCCGATACGGTTGCGGGCCGTGAAAGTCACGCCAGCCGCAGCAGAATGGTCCACCGACTGATATTGCGGGCCAATCATTTCGATCTCGGCGATTTGCATCAGGGTGTCATCACCTTTGTTTTTGGTGATGTTAAAGCGGTAGTAGCTAAAGCCCAGGTCGTTACTGAAGTTGAACACTTTGCGCTCAAAACGCTGGTCGAAGCTTTCGCCAATCCAGCTGCCCAGTTTCACCCAGTTTTTGCCGTCATCAGAAGCTTCAATATTGAAGTTTTCCGGATCACGAGCCGGTGCATCATTGGCACTGATCAGGCCCAGCTTGTTGACCGTCACTTTGGCCGGGAACTGTACTTGAACCCAGCTTGGCGCGGCTTCAGTCGGGGCGCCTTTCCAGTTGTTGTGGTCCAGCCACTTGGTATCAGTGCGACCGTCGAAGGCTTTGCTGCCTGCTTCACCGTCACTGATGGCATTCCGGGCAGTGACTGTGACACCGGCCATCATGGCATGGTTTAAATCCGGCAATTTGGGCCCGACTAAACCAATCTCAGCGATTTGCATCAGCGTATCATCGCCTTTGTTTTTGCTGATATTCAGTTTGTAGCTGCTAAAGGCCAGGCTGTTGGCGACGCTGAACTGTTTGCGCTCAAAGCGTTTGTCAAAACTCTCCCCGAGATAAGCCGACAACGTGGTCCAGGTTTTACCGCCGTCGTTACTGCCCTGCAGGTTAAAGTTTTCCGGGTCACGCGCCGGTGCATCGTTGGCACTGGTCAGCACCAGCGTATCCACCGCTTTGGCTTCCGGCAGGTCAATCTGCACCCAGGCTGGGTTGGCGGCTGTTGGCGCGCCTTTCCAGTCGTTATGGTCGAGCCATTTGGTATTGACGTCATTATCAAAAGCTTTGCTTTCAGCTTCGCCGGCACCGATGCGGTTACGTGCCGTGATGATGCCGGTGCCGGCTGGGTCGGTATGGTCCGCGCTGGTGTAAACCGGACCGACAAACTCAATCTCCGCCACTTGCATCAGCGTGTCATCGCCTTTGTTTTTAGTGATATTGACTTTGTAGTAAGTGAACTCGAGGCCGTTGACGAAGCGGAATTGCTTGCGCTCAAAACGTTTGTCAAAGCTTTCGCCGATAAACTCGGCCAGCGTCACCCAATTGGTGCCGTCGTTGGAAGCTAATACCTGGAAGTTCTCCGGGTCACGCGCCGGCGCGTCGTTGGCACTGGTCATGACCAGCGTATTCACCGCTTGCGGCTCGGCAAACTTCACCTGTACCCAGCTTGGGCTGGCGACACTTGGTGCGCCTTTCCAGTCATGGTGATCGAGCCATTTGGTGTTGCTATTGCCATCAAAAGCCATGGCTTCGGCTTCGGCCGCACTGATGCGGTTACTGCCGGTGATCACGGCGCCCGCTACTGCGGCATCTGTGGTGATTTCACGCACCGGGCCAGAGCTGACTGCAGCATCAATAAAGGCCAGTTTCACATCGACCACGTCTTCCGCTTTGAGGCCAACTTTGGCCAGATAAGGCAGGCCGCTGACCGCCGCCAGCATACGTTCCCGCAGAGGCGTTAACACCGTAACATCGCCTTCCTGCGCCAATGGAATGGCCGCAGCGACGTCGTTCATCAGCTGATTAAAAGTCTCGCCTTCACCGATGGCAGCAAAAGCGGCGTTTAATAACGAAAGCTTGATAGCATCAGGGGCAATTAACGTGTCTTTACAGACGTCTTTTTCACAAGTCTCGCCGGTGACCATATTTGCATAGGCCTCGGCACTAACCAGATCTGTGGTGAATACGTTGGCTTTCACCGCGACGCCGAGCGCTTTCAGCAGCAGTGCAGAGCCATCCGCCAGCGCCATTTCATACAATGGCCGTACCGACACATTGCGACCCGCTGCTACGTCTGCGGCCACCAGCTTGCTGGCAACCGTCGTTAGCGCGTTAGCCTGGAAGCGCGCATCAACTACACCGTCAGATTTCGATGCATATGGCATCTGCACCCAGGTTAAAGTCGAGAAGGTGGTGCCGGTTAACGGCGCACCGCTTAACACTTCGCCTAAAGCCACCGGGCCACATTTAACCGCGTCACAAACCATACTGGACTGGGCGTCTGCCGCGACGTCCACTTTAAGCATGCTATTGAGGCCAAAGCCTTCTTTCGCCGTCACCGCAAACGTCACTTTGCCGTTGCTGCCGGTGCGGTCACCACTGCCGATGCTGATGGCAGAACCGTTTAACTGTGACACTGTGACTTTGGCATTGCGTAACGTGCCTTTGACCGCTGAGCCGCTGATATCAGCCGCTGTAGTGTCTAAAGTCACCGGAATATTGGCCGGATCTGCTTCACCAGCACCGCCGCAGCCATACAGCGAGGTCAGCGCCAGTGCGACAACCCCATACATCATGTTGATTTTGAACTGTTTCATCATTTAATCCTCTGTATTTTTTCCTAACCGGCGCGAAACGCGCAGCCTTAGAACCGGTAAGTCGCGCCCATGTAATAACGACGGCCGCCATACGCGTTCTGGATAAAACGCTTGTCGGTGTCGTTACCGAGGTGGACATAGGTTTCTGACTTGGTCAGGTTGATGACAGAGGCTGATAACACCAGCATTTCAGTCAGGTTGTAGTTGGCGTTCAGGTCGACCTGGTCATAAGCCGCGCTGTAGTAGTTGGTTTCCCACGACGCGTTATAACCGCCAACACTGGGGCCACGTTTGTTGTAAGAAGCCCGTAAGTTAAACAGGTCGTCTTCATAAAACGCTGAGAAGTTCAGCTGGTATTTCGAGCTGCCAATTAATGGCGACTCACCGACTTTCTGCCCGTCCAGTTCCACATTGGCCTGGTTAGTGTTGTTGCGCGTGTAGTTGGCATAAACACCAAAACCGCCGGTGAAGAAATGTTGCCAGAACACTTCCATGCCTTTGGAACTGGCGTTGGTACCGTTGGCCACAGTGCTGAAGTTTCGCACGGTCAGGCCATCGCCACCGGCTGTGACTTGTTTGCCACCGGCATTTGGCAGGGTGAAATTCACCACAGGTAAATCGCGTACCGTATCAATAATCAATGGCACCACAAAGTTGTCGACGTCCTTTTTAAATACCGCGACACCAAAGCCTGAGCCTTTGCCGTAGTAATATTCCAACGAGCTGTCGAACTGCGTAGATTCCAGAGGTTTTAACTGACTATTACCACCGGAACCGACCCAGCCTTCGCCGTCGTAAATCGGGTCAAAGTCATCGGCCGCAGAGCGGTCAGCGGAATATTCGTTCGAGGTGTAACGCAGTGTCTGGAACTGACCGATGTCGTCATAACCCGGCCGGGCAATCACTTTGGCCGCAGCAAAACGCCAGACCCAGTTGTCATCGATATCCCAGACTAAGTTGGCGCTTGGCAGCACTTTGTTTTCAGTGTTTTCTTTTTCGATATAAACGAAATTCTCCACCCGTTGCTGCGCTTCCGGTAACAGATTGCCGTTGGCGTCTTTCCAGTCTAAGCGATACAGAATTTTGTCTGACGAACCTGAAGTGGTGGTGGTGCGGACAAACCGCAGACCAATGTTACCGCGCAGGTTTTCGTATTTGTAATCCGCCTGGGCATAAGCCGCGCTGATCTCTTCCTGCACACCGTAGACGTAGTTCGGCTCAATCCGCGTGTATTTCTGGAAGTTATCTACCAGATGCTGCTGATATTTGTGCCAGTTGACGGCCGGGAACAGGTTGGTATTGATCACACCGGACAAATTGCCGAGCGAATGTGGCAACACCACGCTGGTAATAGGCGGAATGCCGCCGTTGCGTGAATAATCATCGTCAAGGTCAATACCACCGGCTGCTTCCGCTGCTGCGATATCAAAATCTTTGGCCAAATAGAAGGTGTTCCGTGAGTCGCGGTGGATTTTGCCATCACGGTATTTCACGCCAAAACGCAGTGTGTCGACGATGCCCCAGTCAGCAAAATAATCGACATCCAAACTTGCGTATTTCTCTTCCTGAGTGCCGGTAATGAAGCTTGAATCTGTTGCGCCGACGTCGGCCTGACCACCAATACCTGCTACCAGGTTATTGATCATGTTCGGGTCCATGTAGGTGGTCATTTTTTTGCCGGATAAGTCGTAGCCATAAAAGCTTGAAGCTTCATTGGCATAATAAGCGGCGCGGTATTTCTCCGACGGGCCGCCTTCGGCTTCAGTGCGGCCAAAGGTCATTTTTGACTTAAAATCATCGCGCTCATAAGTGGCATAAAAATCAAAAGTATCTGAGGTTGCTTCTTCGATTTTGTATTCGCCGTTAATCCGTGGAATGGCGGATAACTTTTGTGCACCAGACACGCCGGTCGAGTAATCGATACCAGTGACAAACTGAGCTTCTGCATCGACCCGCACATCAGTCCAGTAGTTGTCATTGTTGTTCCACTCCGGATATTCCAGCTGATTCAGAATCGAGTTCTGTCCCAGCGTGAAGCGGAAATAGTTCATGCCGACTTCCAGTTTATCGCTCAGGCGCCATTGGCTGGTGAACTGGAATCCTTCGCGGTTACGTTCTTCTTCCAGCACTTCCTGCACCATACTTTGCGCGGCATAGCCTTTGGCGCCATTCGCCACCAGCTGGTTGTCCTTACGCTCCTGATACAGGAAGTTTTTGTTCATGATGTTGACGCGGGAACTCTGCGAACGGTTGGTGCGGTCCTGACGGGTATAACCGACCAGCATACCGAAGGTTTCTGCGTCGTTTTTCCACGAATAAATACCGCTGTACTGCGGTTCGTTTTTATCGGTGATATCCGCGTTGCTGTATTCAACGTTCAGCACACCTGAGCTTTGGTCCATCGACAGCGGTTTGCGGCTGTGCATGATGACAGTACCGCCGATGCCACCTTCATCGAGGCGTGCTTCGGAAGATTTAAACACTTCTAAGCGTTCAATCATCGTTGACGGCAATAAGGCATAAGAGAATGAGCGGCTTGGCTCACCTGGCGAAGACGCAATGAAATTGCCGTTGAGCTGGCTTAAGGTTAAGTCAGATGACAGACCCCGGATACTGACAGTGGCACCTTCACCGCCGTCGCGCTGGATCACCACGCCCGGCACACGTTGCAGCGAGTCGGCGACGTTTTTGTCCGGGAATTTACCGATATCTTCAGCGGTGATCACGTCGACCACACTGTCGGAAGCACGTTTGTTCAGTAAGTTCTCGCTCATACTGGACAAAATACCGCGTACTTCAATCACTTCGATTTTTTCACCGGCCGCGGCTTTTTTCTTCGCGGCGGCTGTGGCGGCAGCCTTCGTTGATTCGTTTTGCGCTGCAGCCTGTTGTTCTGCAGTCTGACCGGCAAAAGCCGGATTCAGGCTGGCGATCACCGCCAGCGACAGCACAGATAACTTTAATCCTTGCTGCCAGCCTTGTGGCTGCTGTAGTTGCTGAAATGCCCTGTCTATCCTGTTAACCATGGTCTTCTCCACAGTGAAATGTGAAAACGCACCGGTGAGTCCGGTTTGTCCCTTTATTTTTTATTTAATTTTCATGGTGTTGGATCGAGATTTACCAAAGTTACCGTCTGGCTTATCCGTCTCCCCTGCAACGCCATCAAAAAATTGGTCTGTTGTGTTTTGTCGCTGCCGATTAAATGTAATCGATTACATGACGCCATTGATACTAGCGAAGCAACAAATTGCTGTCAATCTGTACAATCGCGAAAAATTCAAATCAGTGCAAACAAAGTGTAATACAGTAAATTTTGTTTAATTTCAGTATTTTAACTTTGGTTAGTCGCGTCAGAATGGTGCAGAGGGGGTCGAAAAATGCCCGTGACCAGGCTGTTCAGACCAGTATTTTCTGCGGTTTAATTGCGGGTGTAATCGGTGACAGACGTCTGGATGTGTGGCATGTCGGGGCATTCTGGTCGTCACACGATGGTCGTCACACGATGGTCGTCACACGATCGCGATTACCCGAAGAAAGATGACGATTGTAGGGGTAACCCTAGTGGTTACCCGATGATTGTGGTTACCCGACTGGCATTCACAGCGGCGCCGGGCCGCTGCTTTCGCGTTCAATCAATTGAAATGGCAGGACTTCTTTGCTGCGAACCAGCGGTTCACCACGAATTTGGCTGACCAGCACTTCCACTGCGCGCCGGCCCATGTCATAAGCCGGCTGGTCGACTGTGGTTAACGGCGGGTCGATAAAAGCGGAGACTTTGATGTTATCAAAACCGACTACAGAGATATCTTCCGGCACGCGCAGGCCGGCTTTTTTGATGGCGTGTACCGCACCGATCGCAATGTCGTCGTTAAAACAGAAAATCGCCGTGGGCCGCTGCGGCAAACTCAGCAAATGCTCAACGCCGGCAATGCCGGTTTCGATGGTATAAGCGCCGCCGGTGATTTGCGCCTGTTCAAACGGGATCTGCTCTTCTTGCAGCACGCTGCGGATACCGGCCAAGCGTTCGCGGTAAATCTGACTGCTGATCTGGCCAACAATAGCAGCGAAGTGTTTGTGACCATACCCGAGCAAATGGTGCGCCAAGGCCCGGCTCGCCGCATAGTTATCCAGCTCAATCACCGGATATTTTTTTTCTGTCGCGATGCGCTCACAGACACTGACCATCGGCAAATCTTCAGCCAAATCCGCATCTGCTGCCGAAAACGGGAAGGAATGGTCGAGCTGGATCAACCCATCGGCGCGGTTGGTGAGCACCATGCTGGCGTATTCGTGTTCGCGCTCGGGGGAGCCTTGGGTATCGCCGAGCAGCACCGAAAAACCTTTTTCCTGCGCCGCTTGTTCAATGCCGCCAATAATGCGCATAAAAAACGGGTTCACCAGGTTAGGCACTAACACCACTATGGTATTGGAACGACCGGATTTAACGCTGCTTGCCAGCCAGTTGGGTCTGTAACCAGCCGCTTTGACCGCTTCCAGCACTTTTTCCCGTGTCGCTTCCGACACCTGGTCCGGTGATTTCAGCGTGCGGGACACTGTGGCGGTCGATACACCGGCCAGTTCACTGACTTTTTTAATATTGGTCATTGCAGAAACTTCCCACAGCAGAACTTTATTGTCTGGTTTCACTGATGTTGTTAAACAGTTACAGCTGTTTCAGTAACAGCTGTAACAAGATCATCTTATTTAAGATCAGCGGCTTAGTTCGCTATCTTAGCGCGAATTCAAACGCCACAACAGCTATATAACCACTGCAGCGAGCAATCCGCAAGTGTTGTCACTTCACACCATGTAAACGGTAACATTGGAACAAAAATCAGCATAGCAGCAATTTAACAGACCGCGTAACAGTTGCGTTTGGGATAGCACTGGCTGTACCAGCCGAAAATGCACTGGACAATTTTAAATGTAATCGATTACAGTCGGGCAAATTTTATCCGTCCACCACTGTTTTGGCTGTAGTTTACCGGCTAATTTCCAGCCAATCTATAGCCAAAAACGGGCAAAAGGACTTTGAATGAGGCTGAAACTTCATGTTTAAAATCAGGACTTTAATTCTATGCAGCGGCTTCACCGCCCTGCTCGGCTGTCAGCTGCAGCCAGCCACGTCGTCTGCCACAGCAGCGGCTACGGTGCAGACGCAACCCGCTGACCAGATCCGGCCGCAGCAAAACTTATTAGCTTATGTCGACACCCGGACGGGCACAGACTCCAGCTTTGAACTGTCGCACGGCAATACTTACCCGGCGGTGGCGATGCCCTGGGGCATGCATTTCTGGACGCCGATGACAGCCAAAATTGGTGACGGCTGGACCTATCAGTATGACCAGCACAAAATCCGTGGCATTAAACAAACCCATCAGCCAAGCCCCTGGCTCAATGATTACGGCGCTTTTGCGCTGATGGCTGTCACAGGCGCGCTGAAGTTTAATCAGGATGAACGTGCGTCCTGGTATTCGCATAAAACCGAAACCGCCAAACCGCATCATTACAAAGTTTATCTGGCCGATTATGACGTCACCGCTGAAGTGACGCCGACCGCACGCGCTGCACAGTTTCGTTTTACCTTTCCGGAAAATAAAGCTTCTTACATAGTGCTGGACGCTTTTGATAAAGGTTCAATGGTGAAGATCCTGCCGGCGCAGCGCAAAATTATTGGTTATGCACGCAATAACCACGGCGGCGTGCCGGGTAACTTCCATAACTACTTTGTGTTGGAGTTCAGCAAAGCCTTTAAGCTGACCCACACTTTTGCCGACGGTTATCAGCTACACACCGGCAGCCTCGAGCAAAGCGGCCAGCATGTTGGCGCTATTCTTGGTTTTGATACTGCCAAAGGCGAACAAATCGAAGTCAAAGTGGCCTCGTCTTTTATCAGCGCAGAGCAAGCTGAGCTGAACCTGCAACAAGAAATTGGCACCGATAGTTTTACCCAAACACTGGCCAAGGCTAACAGCGAGTGGCAGCAACAGCTGGGCCGCATCCGGGTGCAGCAAGGTTATCCGGACGACATCAAAACCTTTTATTCGGCGTTATACCGGGTGTTGTTATTCCCGCGCCGCTTTTATGAAACTGACGCAGCGGGCCAAACCGTGCATTACAGCCCGTACAATGGCCAGGTGCTGCCTGGGAAGATGTTCACCGATAACGGGTTTTGGGACACTTTCCGCGCCGTATTTCCGTTTTTCCATCTGATGTATCCCGAGCTTGCCAGCGACATCATGCAAGGTCTGGTCAACACCTATAAAGAATCCGGCTGGCTGCCGGAATGGGCCAGTCCCGGTCATCGCGACGTGATGATTGGCTCCAATTCTGCCGTGATCATCGCCGACGCTTATGCCAAAGGTATCCGTGGTTTTGATGTCGAGACGCTGTATCAGGCCGCGCTGAAAAATACTCAGGTCGAGGCTGGCCGCCCGGCCAAATCGGTCGGTCGTGAAGGCCTGCAGTTCTACAATCAGCTCGGTTATGTGCCATATGATGTGGGCATCCACGAAAATGCCGCCCGCACGCTGGAATACGCCTTTGCCGACTTTAACCTGGCGCGTCTCGCCACAGCATTAGGCAAAACCGACGACGCCAGGCGTTTTAGTGCGCAGGCGCAGAACTACCGCAATTTATTCGACGCCGACAGCGGCTGGATGCGCGGCCGCAACCAAGATGGTGCCTTTCAACGGCCTTTTAATGCGCTGAAATGGGGCGACGCTTTTACCGAAGGCAACAGCCTGCATTACAGCTGGTCGGTGTTTCATGATATTGCCGGCCTGAAGCAACTGATGGGCGGCGATGAGGCGTTTAGTGCCAAACTCGATACCGTGTTTAACATGCCGCCAGCTTTTGATGATTCTTACTACGGCTTTACCATCCACGAAATCCGCGAGATGCAGATTGTCGATTTTGGCAATTACGCCCATGGCAATCAGCCGATTCAGCATATGCCCTACCTGTACAACTATGCCGGCAAACCCTGGCGTACCCAGGCCGCAGTGCGCCGTATCATGCAGCAGCTCTATAGCGCAGCACCGGATGGTTATGCCGGCGATGAAGACAATGGCCAGACGTCGGCCTGGTATGTGTTCTCAGCGCTGGGTTTTTATCCGGTGACGCCCGGTGTGCCGGAGTACGTCATCGGCAGCCCGCTGTTTAATGCGGTGACTATGACGCTGCCGAACGGCAAAGTGCTGCAAATCAACGCACGCAATAACCAACAGGACCGGCCTTATGTGCAGGCGCTGCACTTCAACGGCAAGGCCGTTGAGCAGAATTTCCTGCGCCATGACGTGCTGCTGCAAGGCGGTGAGCTGCGTTTTGACATGAGCGCCGAGCCGAATACCAACCGCGGAGTGACAGAGCAAAGCCGGCCATTTTCGCTGACCACTGCGCCTGCTACTCCTTCCAAGGACACCCAGTCAAACAAGGACACCCACTAATGGCATTTATCCCGGCGGCGGCTTCCACCACCACAACGACCGACACTGGCCGCAGTCACTTTGCGTTTTTAGCGATGACCTCGTTGTTTTTTATCTGGGGTTTTGTCACAGCGCTGAATGACATCCTGATCCCGCACCTCAAAGCGGCGTTTGACTTGAGTTACACCCAGGCCATGCTGGTGCAGCTGTGCTTTTTTGGCGCCTATTTTTTGCTGTCGCCGCTGGCTGGCCGGCTGATTGAACGGATTGGCTTTTTAGGCGGTATTCTGGCCGGACTGGTGACTCTAGCCAGTGGCTGCCTGCTGTTTTACCCGGCGGCGGAACTGGAGACTTACCCGCTGTTTCTGACTGCGCTGTTTGTACTGGCCGGCGGCGTCACGCTGCTGCAGGTCTCCGCGAATCCTTATGTGGCGGCACTGGGCAGTGCGCGCACCGCGGCGAGCCGGCTCAGTCTGGCGCAGGCAGTCAATTCACTGGGGCATACGCTGGCACCGCTGTTTGGCGCAGCACTGATTTTTGCCGCCGCGCAAAATGACGCCAAAGCCGTGCAGCAGCCTTATTTATTGCTTGCCGGTTTTTGTTTGCTGGTGGCTGTGGTGTTTGCAAAGTTAAAACTACCGGCTTTGCAGAGCGAAGCTGTAGACGTTGCGTCACCAGATGCAGACCAACCGCAACGCCTGCCCCTGCCGTTTTATGGCGCAGTTGCAGCGATTTTTTTGTATGTCGGTGCCGAAGTGTCGATTGGCAGCTTTTTGATTAACTATCTGGCGCTGCCGGAACTCGGTGCTTTCGACGAACAAACCGCCAGTACCTGGGTCAGTTATTACTGGGGTGGCGCCATGCTCGGCCGATTTGCCGGCGCCGTTATTACGCGTTATATCAATGCTTTACTGGTATTAGCCTTGTATGCCGTCGTGGCTATCGCACTGTTATTGCTGACGATGAGCCAGACCGGCATGCTGGCTGCTATTGCAGTGATTAGCATCGGCTTTTTTAATTCGATTATGTTCCCGACCATTTTCACCCACGGCATTGCCGGCCTTGGCAACCTGACCAGCCGGGGTTCAGGTTTGCTCTGTCAGGCCATTGTCGGCGGCGCTTTAGTGCCGTTGCTGCAGGGCGTCGCCGCCGACAGCATCGGCGTGCAACACAGTTTTATCGTGCCACTGCTGGCTTATGTTTACATCGCCGGTTTTGCGGGATGGCACTGGCGGCAAAGCCGCGTATCCGTTTGATCTGATTTCGAAAAGGTGATTTGATGAATTTTTACAGCTCTGAGTTTTTACTGCAGCATTGCCAGGACATCCTGAAATTTTACGACGACAAAGTGGTCGACCCGTCCGGTGGTTATTTTCATAACTATCTGGATGACGGCACTTTGTTTGCGCCGGGCTTTCGCCAGCTGGTCAGCAGCACGCGCATTATCGTCAACTATGTCAGCGCGGCACTGTTATTTGGCCGTGACGACTATAAAGCCATCGCCGAACATGGCCTTAAGTATCTGGAGCAGGTGCACTGGCGCGAACAGCTGATGGCCGACGGCACTGGCGGTTACGCCTGGACTTTGCAGGACCACCGGCCGCTTGATAACACGCAGCAAGCTTATGGTTATGCCTTTGTGATGCTGGCGTATGCCGCGGCCGTAAAAGCTGGTCTTCGCGACAAAAGCACGCTACACCGCGTCTATCAATTGCTGGAACAGCGGTTCTGGCAAGCTGATTATGGTCTTTATGCCGACGAGCTGAGCCAACAAGGTGTGCTCAGCAACTATCGCGGCCAAAATGCCAATATGCATTTGTGCGAAGCCATGCTGGCCGCCTTTGAAGCCTGTGGCGAGCCGTTATTTTTAGACCGTGCTTATACGCTTGCGACCAATATTGCCGTGCGTCAGGCCGATTTAACCGACGGTCTGGTATGGGAGCATTACACGCCTGAGTTTAAAATTGATGTTGAATACAACAAAGACGACCCGAAAAACCTGTACCGGCCCTGGGGTTTCCAGCCCGGCCATCAGACCGAATGGGCCAAGCTGCTGTTAATATTGCACCGCCACCAGCCAGAAGACTGGATGTTAAACCGCGCCCGCGCCTTGTTTGACCGCGCTTACGAACAAGCCTGGGACCACGAGCACGGTGGCCTGATCTATGGCTTTGCGCCGGACGGCCGCTGGTGTGACGACGACAAATATTTCTGGGTGCAGGCCGAATCGATGGCGGCTGCAGCGCTGTTGTATCAGGCCACTGAAGATATCAGTTATATGGCTGCTTATCAGGCACTGTGGCAATACAGTTGGGACCATTTGGTCGACCACCAATATGGTGCCTGGTTCCGCTTGCTTACTCGCGCTAACCACAAAGTCAGCAATGAAAAATCCGCTGCCGGCGCCAAGTGTGATTACCACACGCTGTGCGCGGTGATTGAAGTGCTGCGTGGTATGGGCGTCACGTCTGTGTCAGCGTCTGTTTCAGCATCTGTTACTGGCAGCGAGGTTTAAGATGGGGCGGGGTCGGAAGTTGCGGTTGGACTGGCTTGCTCCGGGTTTAGCAGTCTCTGGTTTGCTGCTGAGTGCTTGTCAGCAGCAACTCCCGGCCTCAGCGCCAGTAGCGGCGGCGAAGCCCGAAGTAAAAAGTGCAGACCCGCTGCGCTGGGTCAATCCATTCATCGGCACCGACGGCAAAGGCAAAACCTACCCTGGTGCCACTGTGCCTTATGGCATGGTGCAATTAAGCCCCGACAATGGCCGCAGCGGCTGGGACTGGATTAGCGGTTATTTTTATCCGGACCGCCAAATCGCCGGCTTCAGCCACCTGCATTTATCCGGCACCGGTGCCGGTGATTTATACGACATCTCGTTTTTACCCTTCAGCGGCGAATATTTCCAAACCCTGCCGGCCGCGGGCGGTAAAGCAGCTTTGGTGCGCAGCGAACGCTTCAGCCACGCTAATGAATCGGCCAGCCCAGGTTATTACCGGGTATTGCTGGAAGACAGCCAGATTGAGGTGGAGTTAACCGCAGCACTGCGCTCCGGCCTGCAGAAATACCGTTATTTAAAGCCCGGTGCACCGGCGATGTTGCAGCTGGATTTAACTTACAGCCGCAACTGGGATAGCACCACTGGCACTTGTTTATATCAGCCTGACGCTTACACGCTGGCTGGTTACCGCTTTTCCAGCGGCTGGGCCAAAGATCAAAAGGTGTTTTTCTACAGTAAAAGTTCGGTGCCGCTGGTGCCGGTAAAGGCTTTGCCACAGAAGCTGCCGGCGGATTTAAACCAATGTGCCCAAAGCGGACCGACGCTATTTAACGTAAAGTTTGCAGGTCCACTCTCTCACCATAGCGCTGGCGACAACAACACTCCACGCCGCGAATTACTGCTGCGCACCGCGCTGAGCTCTGTCAGCATTGAGGGCGCCGCGACCAATTTAACCGCAGACCTTGCAACACAAACCGCCGCCGCGACACCCGCACAGCACACCGGCAACTTCGCCGCCACTTTGCAGCAGGCCCAGGCGGCCTGGCGTACTGAACTGTCGCAGGTAGAAATTGACGCCGACGCCCAAACCAAAACCCAGTTTTATACCGCGCTATATCACAGTGCTTTAGCACCGCGGGTCTATAGCGACGCCGACGGCCAGTATCGTGGCCCGGATGGCAAAGTGCACCAAATGCATCGGTTGCAGCGCAGCAGTCACAAGGCGGCAAACCAGGCCCTTAGCAGCAATCAGCACTATGATTTTTTCAGTCTGTGGGACACTTTCCGCGCCCAACATCCGTGGAAAACCTTGTTTGATACCCCACGCCATCAGGCCATGATGCAAAGCCTGCTTGAGCATTATCAAATTGCCGGCCGGCTGCCGGTGTGGAATTTTCAGGGCAATGAAACCGACATGATGCTGGGCTATCACGCTGTGCCGGTGCTGGTCGACAGTTACCTGAAAGGTTTGTTGCCAGACCCGGACGGCAGCCTCGGCGCTCTGATATTGCAGGCAGTGCTGGTCAGCGCCAACGACCACAAATTCGGTATCCAGAGTTATCGCGGGCTTGGTTATGTGCCTTATAGCGAGCGGCCCTGGAACGTCGCGCTGACGCTGGAATATGCGTTTGACGATTCAGCCATCGCCCGCCTCGCCCACCGGCTTGGAAAGGCTGACATTGCTGCGGAATTTGACCGCCGCGCGCAAAACTACCGCCAGCACTTTGATGCCGCCAGCGGTTTTATGCGCGCCAAAGACCAGCAAGGCCAGTTCCGCTTGCCGTTTGACCCAGAGGCTTATCACCCGGAATATTATTGTGAAGCCAACGCCTGGCAATACAGCTTTTTTGTGCCGCATGATGTCAGCGGCCTTATCAAATTGCATGGCGGCCAGCAGGCGTTTGTCGCCAAACTGGATGCGATGTTTTTAACCGGTCAGCAGAAAAAAGGCGTTGCAGATCCGGTGCATAGCGCAGGCGCACTTGGCGATAACCACGGCCTGCCGGAATGGATCTCCGGGTTTATTGGTCAATATGTGCATGGCAACGAACCGAGTCACCATGTGCCTTATTTGTACGCCCTCGCCGGCCGGCCCGACAAAACCCAGACTTTAGTGCGGCAGATTATGCGCACTTTATATCAGCCTATTCCGGATGGTCTGGCCGGTAATGAAGACGCCGGCCAGATGTCGGCTTGGTATTTGTTCAGCGCTTTGGGCTTTTATCCGGTTGATCCTGTGTCCGGCGAGTATGTGCTGGGCTCGCCACTGGTCAGCCAGGCGACGCTCAAACTTGGCAATGATAAAGTGCTGAAAATTATCGCGAATAATCAAAGCGAGCAGCATCCGTATGTCAAAGCTGTGCGGCTCAATGGCAAACCGCTTAGCGGCGCCGTGCTGTCACATCAGGCCTTAATGCAAGGCGGATTGCTGGAGTTTGATATGAGCGCGAATCCAGCGCCAACCGGGAGTTTTTGACCATGCGAATAAGTTTGGTTTTGTTATTAAGCTCACTGCTGGCCCCGGCAGCTGTGGCTGCGACACCTGCTCCTTATAGCCCCGCCCCGTCGCAATATGTAGACCCGATGATTGGCACCGCCAACTTTGGTGCCACCCACCCCGGCGCGCAGTATCCGCATGCACTGTTATCGGTGGCGCCTTTTAACGTGGCTTTTGGCGGTAAACTCAACGCCTTTGACAAAGACGCCGCCTGGAACTCGCGGGTTTATATCAAAGAAAACCAGTTTTTAACCGGCTTTAGCCATGTCAATTTAAGCGGTGTCGGATGCCCCGATTTAGGTGTGTTGCTGGCGATGCCAACCACAGGCGCGCTGCAACTTGACCCGGCGCAGTACGGCAGCACTTATCAGCAAGAGCGCGCGAGCGCTGGCTATTACGCCACGACCTTAAGCAAATACCAAACGCGCGCTGAGATGACCAGCACGCTGCGTAGTGGCATCAGCCGTTACACTTTCCCGGCCGGGCAAGCGCATATTCTGCTGAATTTGGGCCTTGGCCTTAGCAATGAAAGCGGCGCGATGGCGAAGCTGGTGTCGGACACTGAAGTGGAAGGTTACCGCCAAATCGGTACCTTTTGTTATCACAGCGAGCAGGCGCGGCCGGTGTATTTTGTCGCACGGGTCAACAAAGTACCGAAAGTCGCTGGCCTGTATAAAAAAATGCCGGCCGTTCGCGCCGTCGAAGCAGACTGGAGTTCGCACAATCAAAGCTACAAACCCTACCCGAACTACCGCCAGGAACTGGCCGGCGATGATATCGGCGCTTATTTCAGCTATGACCTGAAGCAAAACGAACAACTGGAACTGCAGCTGGCGATTTCTTTTGTCTCCATCGCCAACGCCCGGCAAAATTTGGCCCGTGAACAACCTAAGTTTGCTTTTGACAAAACACACCAGCAAGCCCGCGCCGCCTGGGACCAGTTATTGAGCCGCATCGACATCGACGCGGCGACTGAAGACAAAATCCGCTTTTACACTGCGCTGTACCATAGCCTTATTCACCCGTCGGTGATTAGTGACGTCAATGGCGACTACCCCAAATTTGGCCCGGCCGGCAGCGGCACTGGCAATAGCAGCAGCCCGCGTTACAGCGTGTTTTCGTTATGGGACACCCACCGCAATCTGCACCCGCTGTTAAGCCTGGTGTATCCGGCTATTCAAACCCAGATGCTGCGCTCAGTGGTGGCGATGGGCACAGAAGCCGGTTATCTGCCGAAATGGGAACTGGCCGGTATGGAAAAAGCCGTGATGGTCGGCGACCCGGCGACAGTGATGGTCAACGACAGCTATCAGCGTGGCCTGACTGATTTTGACACTGCCGCCGCTTATCAGGCGATGCGCCGGGCGGCGCTGACGCCTTCCAGCGTCTGCAAACCAGATTTCAGCGCCAAACCTGGCCAGCAACAGGCCGCGCGGATGCAGGCAAAAAACCCGGTCCGGCCAGAGAACAGCGACTATCTGCAACTGGGTTATGTGCCGGTCGACGATGAAGGCCCCTTTGATGGCTCGGTGTCGACCAGCCTGGAATATTATCTCGCCGACTTTAACCTCGCCGGCTTTGCCAAAGCCTTAGGCCACGACGCCGATGCGGCACGGTTTGCCGCGCAGGCGCAGCTGTTTACCCGATTATTTGATGCTGACAGCGGCATGTTCAGGCCAAAACAAAAAAATGGTCAGTGGCTGAATGGCTTTAACCCGGACGGTGGGCGCAATTTTGCACCCACGCCTGGTTATATCGAAGGCACCGCCTGGAACTACCGTTTTTACCTGCCGCATGCGATGCCTCAGCTGATTGACTTAACCGGCGGGCCAGACGCCTTTCGTGCGGCACTCGACCAGACATTCACGCTAAAAAAATTTGATATGGCCAATGAACCGGATATCAGCTATCCGTTTTTATACAATTACTTAGAAGCGCAGCGCCCCGGCAGCCGCACCGCCACCAGCCAACGCGTGCAGGAGTTAATTCAGCAGCACTATGGCCTCAGCGCCGCCGGTCTACCGGGTTATGACGACGCCGGCACGCTGT
>CAMLRA010000027.1 GCA_946482325.1 uncultured Chromatiaceae bacterium
AAAAAGCAAAGGTGTTGCGATCACACAGATCATATAAACACATTGAGACTACGAGTAACACTCGTAGTCTCATTGTTGCATCAGGATTCTATTATCCGCATGTAATTCTCTAGTGGTTCATTAATAACATGGCGTACGAACCATTCATGAGATAGCAGCCCCATATTCTTATAGTAATCTGGTCGTTTGAGATAATCCTCAAGCGAATCCTTTATTTCTGCTTCATTATTTGACTTCATTATTGGATATAAATCGTCATACAGCCCTTCATACATTTCATCATGTCTGAGTTGCATAATAGGGAGCTGCATCGCCATAAACTCAAATAACACACCACCGGTGACCCAACTGAGGCCAAAATCTACCGCACCGATGTCGGCAAGTGTCAGGCATGCCATGATCTCTTTGCGCTGCATCACAGGAAGCCACAATACGTGTTCTGTAATTCCTAACTCTTCAATTAAATCTTTGGAGGTTTGTACATCCGGTCCGTAGGCAGCGGTCACCAAACAAGCTTTGGTTGCAGGGTTAGCGTGAACAAAATCCGCAAAGCCTCTAATTAAAATATCATTCCGCTTTTGCGTTAAATCATTCGGTGAGTTTTTCCAGGCGTGTCTGGAGTGATGAAAGACGACCAGATCATTCTGTTCCCGAACGGCCCGCACCAGCTGATAAGACGTCAGGGAATCAGTGTGATTCTCAATATATTTTTGATTGTATTCTGGCAAGTAAACAACAGGTAAAGTCACAGGTCTCATCAAATGATGCGTACCTAGACGATCTACCAGATATTCCCAATGGTCGTTTTGGCAAATACAAAAAATGTGTTTGGCTTCTTTAATAGCTGCAGCCTGATGGTAGGACAACTTAAAACTGCGATAGTTGCCCGCCATTTTAGCCAAACCTAATTTCCTTAAAGTCTTCATAACGAAGTCTTTGCCTGATAGGTTTCTGTAAAACACGTCGAGCTTGTTTAGTAATGAAAACAACCTATTGTTGTAAAAATAAAATGGCACCTCGTAGAAATCGCTGCCATATGGTACAAAAATATCAAGCTTAAGCCCCGCGCGGTGCAGAAAAAAGGGCGCGAATCCGCAAGCAATAATCAAATCGAATCCTGCCATATCTTGTTGTATTTTTTTAATCGCCAGAGGATCCACAGAAAAAAAGCCAGCTTTTATCCAGTTAGCCTCATGTACAAAGTGTTCGAAGTTATGAGTATAAGTGTCGGCGTCAGGTTGAAAGTGTTCATGCTCCCCGAGCAAGAACACATGCGCGTCAACGCCGCGATCTCTCAAATACCGGCCAATGGTAAAAAAATTATTATTCATATTGCAGACGAGCGCGACTTTCTTCATAAACTACTCCGCTATATTTTCCTGACTGGTCTCGAGCAGATTCTGTCGGCTGATTTGCTCACAAAGAGCATTCTCAAGCCTGCTACGGTCAGGGAAATTAACCAATACGCCCATTCCTTTTTTCTGATATACCACCATACTACCCAGCGCAACGGCTGAAGCACCGGCATTCTTGACAACAGATTGAATTGAGTGAAGGTCGTAAGCGCCACCGTTTGCAATCACAGGTACAGAAACGAGTTTAGCCATACGCTGAACCAGTTTTTCATCAAAGCCAGCCCACGTGCCCTCTTGGTCGATGCTGGTCAACAGAATTTCTCCCGCCCCAGCCTGCTCCATCCGCTGGATCCAGTCTTCTGGTTTTACTGACTCTTTAACAGTCCCGCCTGCTGAGTAGACATGGTAGCGTCCAAACAAATCTTTTTTTACATCAATAGAAACGACAACAGATTGACTACCGTATTTATCAGCAATAGCGCGAACCAAACCAGGATCCCTGTATGCAACGCTATTAATGACGACTTTTTCAAAACCAATTGCAAATAAATTGTCAGCATGTTCAATTTTGGTAATACCACCACCATAAGACAGCGGCATAAAACACTCATTACTCAGCTGGCGAAGCAAATTAAAGTTCGGTTCTGTCTTATGAAGAGACGATTGAATATCTAATATGCACAGTTCATCGACTTCCAACTCATTGAAAATTCGCAACGTGTTGACGGGATCACCAATATATTTTGGATGCTTGAATTTAACTGTTTTGACTAAAGATTCATCTTTTAGCAGCAGACAGGGAATTACTCTGGTTCTGAGCATTCATATCTCCGCAAAATTCTTCAGCAAAGTCATACCAAATTGATGACTTTTTTCTGGATGAAATTGGACACCATATATATTATCCCGGTGGATAGCGGCATCAAACTGAACACCATAATCTGCTGTTAAAAGACTATTGCCACGGTGTTTTGCATGAACAAAATAAGAGTGTACAAAATAAAATCGAACTTCATCTTTGTCGTAAAGCCCTTCGAGGAGTGGTTCCCGCACTCGCTTTGTTCGGACAACATTCCAGCCCATGTGCGGTACTTTATACTCTGCCGCAATACGACCTTTGAAGGCACAGGTTTGAGCATCAATCCAGCCAAGTCCCGGTAACTGCCCCTCCTCAGAACCCTTGGTTAATAATTGCATACCAAGACAAATCCCCAATATAGGAATCTGTTTCTTGACCGCGAGCTCGTCCAGTACCTCTCTGACCCCAGAGTGATTGATATGCCGCATTGCAGTATCAAAAGCGCCGACGCCGGGCAATATCAGTTTTTCAGCTTTAATCAGCTGCGAAGGGTCAGCAATAATCTGACAGGGTTTCCCTAAGTATCTCAGCATGTTAGCAACTGAACCAAGGTTTCCCATGCCGTAATCTACAATGCTTATCACTTATTTTCACCAAGTGGAAAGCAGTACTTTAGATAGAAACTCATTGGCACTAAATTCGCTTTTGCCAACACAGCAAACAATGGTCTGAGGCGCTCAAATCTGCGTTTATAAGTATTAAAATCCCTAAAACTTCGACAAGGACCGGCGATTAACTGTTCAAATTCGGTCTCGGTGAGTCCTAAACGCTTTCGAACATAAAGTAATAATTCAGGGTCAACCTCTACAGGTTTTCCATATATCGCCAATGCTTCTTGCTGCGTTTTGATTCCAGCCCGGACCTCAGCTGACAAACTCAGATTACGATGATCTAAGTTAAATTTTTTCGGATTATAGTAAGTATGCAGGAAGGAAGCAGACCTATTTTCCAGGTGATGACCACCGTAATATGTCCAGCCTGTTTTTTCAGTCAGAATGCGCTGTGCTTCGGCTTTTGAATAATCGATGTACCAAAGTGGCCTGATAAATTTTTGTCGATAAACCAATGCCCACTTCATAAACTGAAAAAACGTCATATTCGGATATGTTTTTAGTTTTTTCAATCTACCGTAACGGCGATGGATATCTTCTATATATTTTCCATCAAAATAGTTCTTCCCTACGGGAGCAATACCCTCAGCAACAAAGGAATGACCTTCGAGAATGTATTGGACACCATACTTCGCAGCGGCACTTCGAAGAACCTGTACAAATCCTATATCGGTAGACGCGTCAAATTCGGGCACTCCCGCCTTCAAAAAGGCTAAAAAAATATCATCAGCTTCTTTGTTGTCAACGACATATGTGTACAAATCAACATTCAGTGCTTGTGTCACTTTCCGAATATTTTCCGTTGCAATCGCCGTATTCCAGGTATTGTCGTAGTGAACAGCCAGAGGTCTTAAACCCCATTCCAGGGCTTTCATTAATAAAAAGGATGAATCAGTACCACCACTGACACCGATCACACAGTCATACTGTTTGTTTTGTCCATCCTGTTTAATTTTACCAATAATTTCAGCGAGTTTTCGCTCGCCCTCTGGTAAACCCGTGCCATATTGCTGTTTTAGCGTTTCAACCTGACGGCAATAATTACAGACGCCACTGACATCAAATGAAATGGCGGGCACGTTTTCGTCATAAATACAGGTTTTACACACCTTGGCTTGTTCTTGTCGCATACCGCACCATTAATTAAAAGCTTCATAACAAATCATGCAACGAACAGTCATTCTCATGATATTTTTTTCTTTGCCACAATTGTTATGCCTGATTCCTGAACATTTTCAATTTCAATGTCCAAATCATTATTAAGGCACCATTGCCTAACTTCGGCTTCTGTATGACGGTGGCAGTTTGTGGGCCGGTACCAATCAAAATTGATATGATGCATTTCGTCGAAACTATAATCGTCCCGATAAAACGCCTTAAACACATGCCAGTAAAACAAGCGTTGAATATCATATTCGCCAGATTCAATACCCAAGAATGGAATAGGCTCCTTAATCGTTACTTTTTGGTTCAACTGGCCTAATTCAATACCAAGCGCCGTCAATGGTTTCAGTGCCTCCCAAGCCGCTTGGTCAGACATGCCGGCAATAGCATTTCGAATGTAATCGTCGGTAAATTCACGGATTACACTTTTTTTGCGATAGACGTAAAACATAAAATAACCACCGGGTTTCAGCTTGGTGCAAAGGTGGTTAAAAGTACGCTCTGTATTATCTGTGTGATGAAGCACGCCTTCAGAAAAAATAATATCAACAGATTCCTCGGGTAGCGTCAGTGCTGAAATATCGCCCTGAAAAAACTCCCCCTCAAGCTGCAGCTCGCTGAACCGTTGTTCCGCAACCTGATAGGCTGTAGAAATATCCACACCGAGATATTGATGCTGGCGCAAGTACGGACCGAAAAACAATGTCCCTGAAAATCCGGCACCACAACCTGCATCCAGAATGATCTTGGATGTTTGCCCCAGCCACTGTTCAAGTTTACCGATATCCCCGGCACAATAACGCTCAATCAGCCACTCTTTGGCGCGTCGGTTTGATTGCTCGGAGTCGTAGCTATCCTTTTTTGCCCATTTATAGCCAAAGGTTTGCTCCGTCTGACGCTGAGATTCTGAAGTCGGAGAAGTTCGGCTGCTTTCGAGGTTAAATTTCTTAATTAAACTGGTCATAATTTCCCTTCGGTCTGTGCATTCTGCGTGCTGCAGCTTAAATTCGCTCTATTTATTGATCACTTCAGCCAACCACTCGGGCCGGGTTCCCAGCAACTTTTGTCCCTGGTGCTACATCGGCATTTACGAAGCTATTTGCGCCAATCACAGCCCCGTCACCGATACAGATACCCCGGGAAATGACGGTGTTTGGACCAATGTAACAGCGACTTCCAATATTGGTCGGTGCGTATTGATAAGGTTTTTCTCCGCCGCTGACTGCCCATTCCACGCTGTCATGGCTATAAATCTGCACGTTCATTGAAATAGAACAATAGTCGCCGATGTTGAGTCCACCACTGCCATCGAGCATCACTCCTGGGCCGATCCAACAGTGTTTACCTACAGTGACATTACCAATCACCACAGCGCTGTCATAGATACTGGTACCCTCGCCAAAGCCAAGGTACTGCGCTTTTTCCCATCGATCACTGAAATAATCACCAAAAGGCAGTACCCGATTGAATTGCTGTTTTTTATCGCTACGCAGCTTTTTGAATAACTTTATGACGACAGACAGTATTTTCTGCGGCTTCATCAATTCATACCTAAATGGTCATTCACGTATTGCCGGCAGCTTAACAGCGACCAAATGAGCAAACGCCGATTTTGTTTCCCGCTGGCATGCTCTTCTGCCAACTGTTTCACACACTCAAAATCGAGAAACTGAAATACAGGTTGGTTTGGTTTGAACAGCGCATCATGCACAAACTGGATACTATCGCCCTTAAACCAGCTGGCATCTGGCGCAGAAAAGCCTTGTTTCTCCGCTTTAGAAATATCTTCCGGGATATATCGTCCCATCACATCGCGCAGAATTTGTTTGCCGTCTTTTGTTTTCTGGAAATAACTTCTCGACTTGTCGCCCGGCTCATTTTCATTCAGCCGAACGACTTCTTTTAAATTATTCAGCTTTAATGCCACCGGACAGCGCATGGCGAAATCTACCAGGTCGTTGTCCAGAAACGGCACCCGGCTTTCCAGACTATGAGCCATGCTGAGCTTGTCTTCCACCACCAATAAACCATGTAAAAAGGTCTTGGCTTCAAAATACAGTGAATGGTTGATGTAGTCTTCCGGCGTGGTCAGTTCGCTGGCTTTTTGCTGGAACACATCGCGGAAAATGTCGCGGGTCCAGACATGGGATACGTTGGACCAAATTGGCGCAAATAGCTGTTTTAACTCAGAATTTGAAACCAACCGCTGCCAGAATTGATAATACTTGTCGATATAGTTTTCAAAGTTGTCGTTATTGACGGCCCGGTAATAACGCCATGGATAACCACCAAAGAGCTCGTCACCACCGGCACCGCTCAGTACCACTTTGACAAATTTACTGGCAAGCTTTGCCGCATAATAATTTGGGTAACTTTGCCCAACCCGAGGCTCTTCCAGGTGGTAGGCCAGCTTGGGTAAACAACGCTCCATATCACCAGCTTTAAGCACCATCTCATAGTGTTCGGTTTTAAAGTGATAGGACATATGCTCGGCTTTTGCGCGCTCGTCAAACGCCAGCTCAAGGCCTGAGGCAGAATGCAGGTCAAAACCACAGGTAAAGGTTTTAATATAAGGATGCGAGCGCGCAGCGACCGCCGTGATAGAGCCGCTGTCGATACCGCCGCTGAGATAACAGCCGAGTTCCACGTCACTGACCAGCTGGCGATTCACCGCCTGGACAAAAAGCCGGTCTAACTCTTCGCGGTACTCTTCAACTGAGGCTTTTTCCGTTGGTTCGCGGAAATTAAAATCCCAATATTGTGTGAGCTGCAGCCCTGCTTGTGGCAGGCGCAAGTCGAACCAGCCATAGTGCCCGGCAGGCAACAAACGGATGTTTTCCACCAGAGTGCGGTCGGTAAAAATATTCTGGAAAGTGAAATATTCCAGCAGCGCCGCTTTATCGATACCGCGCGGTGCACCAGGGTGCGCCAGCATAGCTTTTTGTTCAGAGCCAAACAGCAGATAGTCTGGTGTCAGGCTGTAATACAGCGGTTTAATGCCATAACGGTCGCGCGCCAGCAGCAGGCGTTGCTCCTGCCGGTCCCACAGGGCAAAAGCAAACATACCGTTGAAGCGCGTTATCGCTTCAGTACCCCAGGCGGCAAAGGCATTGAGCACCACTTCAGTATCAGTTTGCGAGCGGAACCAATAACCCAGCGCTTCAAGCTCAGTGCGCAGCTCACGGAAATTGTAAATCTCACCGTTATAACTCAATACATAACGATAATTTGACGCCAGCATCGGTTGATGGCCGGCCGGTGATAAATCAATAATGGCGAGACGACGATGTCCGAGGCCAACCGGCCCTTCAATCCACTGGCCTTCACCGTCCGGACCACGATGTGCAATCGCATCGGTCATCCGTTTTAACAGCACGGGCGAGACAGCCTCGCCCCTTAGTGAAATAACGCCAGTGACGCCGCACATAATCAGGCGCCTAACCGATGCAGCGCGGCTGCAACGTACTGATAATCTTCCTGACTCATGCGGTTATGCAGCGGGATCGCCATTGTCTGATTGTTACACTGCATCGCCCCCGGATAATCGGTTGGTTTAAAACCATAGCGCTCCGCATAGTAGCCCAACATATGCACCGCATGCGTACCAGGCCGTGTCGCGATGCCCATGGCTTGTAGTTGCTCCATCAGGCGGTTGCGCGGTGCCGGTGCTTTACTTTCATCAATCATCAGTACAAAAGCCTGCCAGGCGTGTTGGCCATTTTCCGGGAATACCGGCAATTGCAGCCAGGGTAAATCGGCTAAGGCTTCGCGATAAAACTCAGCCGCTTGCTGGCGTTCGGCAATGAATTTGTCCAGTTTGCCCAGCTGCACCAGGCCCACAGCACCCTGTAAATCCGTCATCCGGTAGTTAAATCCGAGCAAGTTAAAATCAGGCAGCAGATAAGGCCGCGGGCCCAAATGCCGCTGCTCTTCGGACACCGAAGCACCGTGGTTCCGGTACATTTCTGCCGTTTGCATAAAGGCAGCGTCATTGCTGGTCAGCATACCGCCTTCACCAGTGGTAATGGATTTACGCGGGTGAAAGGAAAACGCCGCGGCAGTGCCAAGCGCGCCGGCAAATACGCCGTTATAACTGGCACCGGTCGCACAGGCAGCGTCTTCAATAATCGGCATGCCCGCTGGCGATACAGCGCGAATTGCATCCATGTCGGCACACAGTCCAAACAGATGCACCACGATCACCGCTTTGGTATTAGCGGTAATGCGACGGGCTAAATCTTGCGGGCAAATATTATTGGTATGCGGGTCCACATCGGCCAGCACCGGCGTGGCGCCGCAATACAGCACCACATTCGCGGTCGCTACCCAGGTAAAAGCCGGTACAATCACTTCATCGCCAGGGCCAATGCCCAAAGCCACCAGCGCCAGATGCAAGGCGGTGGTACAGCTGGTGGTTGCAAGTGCATGATTGACCTGATGGCGGGCGGCAAAAGCTTTTTCAAAGGCCGCGACCTTTGGCCCCTGCGTCAGCCAGCCGGTTTGCAACGGCTCGCGGGTGGCTTGCCATTCTTCATCGCCGGTCGATGGTAACGAGATTTGAATGTTGCGCTTCTCCATCAGAATTCTCCCTGGTGACTGTCGCGCCAGGCGATGAGATCGAGTAAACCGTCGCGTAATTTATCCTGATACACAAAACCTAAATCACGTTTGGCTTTTTCCGGGCAGCCAATGCGGTTTTGTACCAGACGGCGTGCATCTTCCGGCGCATAAGGCTTGTAGGTCACGGCAAGCTGGGAGCCTTTTAAATCGAGGATTAAATCACAGAGTTGTTTAATGCTGGTCTGTACGCCGGTGCCAACGTTATAAAATTCATCAGTCGCCTCAGCCTGCAGCGCCAGCACGTTACAGCGCGCCACATCCCTTACGGAAATAAAGTCATAGGCCTGACTGCCATCACCGTTAATCACAGGCGCTTCGTTGGCGTCGATTTTATTCAGCATAATCGGCACTACCCCGGTGTAAGCAGCAGTCTGGTCCTGATGCGGGCCATAGACATTCATGTAACGCAGGCCAACATAACTCAGGCCATAACGGTCGTGCATCGCCCGGCACATGGCTTCGCCGGCAATTTTGCTGGCACCGTAGAAATTACGGTTATTAAATGGGTGTTGTTCGGTCATCGGTACTTCCACCGCATCGCCATAGACCGAGGCTGACGAGGAATACACCAGCCGCTTGATGTTGTGCTTGACGCAAGCTTCCAGCACGTTAAAAGTCCCCTGGATGTTGACGTCAAAAGCAGTACGGGGAAAATCTTTGCAATGCAGCAGCCACATCGCGGCCAGATGGACCACGGCGTCCATACCTTGCATGGCGTGGTCGAGAATATCAATATCGCGGATATCGCCACCGTTTGGATACAGACTGCAGCGCGGGTCTTTGAGTTGTTCGGTCAGGTAAGCTTTTTTGCCTCGGGCGAAGTTGTCATACACCACCACCTGCGCCACATCGGTTTTCAGTAATTCAGTCACCACATGGCTGCCAATAAAACCGGCTCCGCCAATTACCAAAACTTTTGCACCTGTTAACTGCATCTTGTGCTCCTGCGCCCTGCCGGCGTTGCTGAATGCTTTGCTGAAAATCATGCTCAGACTATCCTGCCGGAAAAAGCAGGTCAGCGCAAAGCACTGATCAATAAAGCCTGTCTGATTGCTGAGCTTATCGGCAATGCCGTCAAAAACTATAGGGTGTCAGAAAAATGACAGCCGCTGCTTTAGCTCAAAATAGTCATTTCACCAGAGCAAATTCAGTGCCGTTTAGCAGGATTGCAGCGCTTTTTTCAGCGCGTCGACCACTTTTTGTTGTTCATTCTCAGTAAGATAAGGGTGCATCGGCAGGCTTAACACTGTAGCTGCCAGCGCTTCGGATGCCGGATTGCTCCGGGCATAAGCTTGCAGTGCCGGTTGTTGATGCAGCGCCAGTGGATAATGGATCGCGGTTGGGATCCCTTCCGCTTGCAACAATGCTGCGATTTGATCGCGTTGCGGAACTCGTATAGTGAATTGTGCCCAGGCCGATTGATTACCAGGTAGCAGTTTAGCCATTGCCGCTTGCGGGACTTCTGCCAAAAACGCTTGATAACGGGCAGCCACTCGCTGCCGCAGTTGCAGTTCTTCTGGAAAAATCCGAAGCTTTTGCAACAAAATCGCGGCCTGCAGCGTATCGAGCCGGCTATTGACGCCAAGCCGTACATGGTAATAACGCTTCGCTTGTCCATGCCGGGCGATTTGGCGAATACGTTGTGCCAGCGCCTCGTCTGAGGTAAAAATAGCCCCGCCATCGCCGTAACAACCTAGCGGTTTACTCGGGAAAAAGCTGGTACAGCTGATTGTACTTATATTGCCAGAATGACGCCCGTGCTGTATCGCGCCAAAACTCTGGGCTGCGTCTTCAATCACGCAAAGACCAAATTCGGCGGCAAGTGCATTGAGCGCGGGAAAATCCGGGCATTGCCCGTACAGTGACACCGGGATCAAGGCTTTCGTGCGGGGTGTGATTGCTGCCCGCACCGCGTCGATATCGATCAACATCGAATCAGGGTCGACATCGACTAGCACCGGGGTTGCGCCAAGGACTGCGACAGCTTCTGCAGTGGCGATATAGCTAAATGCTGGTGTGATTACTTCATCGCCCGGGCCTATATCCAGCGCCATCAACGCGATTTGCAGCGCATCAGTGCCGTTTGCCACGCTGATACAGTAGCCGGCGCCACAAAACTGACTCAGCTGCTGTTCCAGTTCGGCCACTTCTGGCCCCAGGATGTACTGACCATGCGCCAGTACCGCCGCAATCGCAGCAGAGAGTTGCGGCTGCAGTCGTTGCTGCTGACGGTCTAAATCACAAAACTGCATATGTTACTCCACAGCTGTCAGGCCAGCCGGGCTCAGCAGATAACGCTTGCCACTGTACGGACATTTTGCTTCCGCATCGCCGCTGAGCGGCAAATCAAGTTGCTCGCCGAACTCACTCATCCAGCCAATTTGTCGGGCCGGGACGCCAACCATCAGGGCGTAATCAGGGACATCTTTATTAATCACTGCACCGGCACCGACAAAAGCAAAGCGGCCAATAGTGACACCACAGACGATGGTACAGTTCGCGCCCAAAGTGGCACCGGTTTTTACCAGCGTATCGCGGTACTCGTCTTTACGGCTAATCAGACTGCGTGGGTTATACACATTGGTAAACACCATGCTTGGGCCACAAAACACGCCATCTTCAAGTGTCACATTGTCATACACAGACACGTTGTTCTGAATTTTGACGTCGTTGCCAATCCGAACTTTATTACCAACAAAAACGTTTTGCCCGAGCGAACAACGCTCACCAATGACAGCTCCCGCACAAACATGACTGAAATGCCAGACACGGCTGTCCTGACCTATCTGAGCGCCTTCGTCGACAATGGCAGATGGGTGTAACTGATAGTGCAATTAACGCAGCTCCGGTTTGCAAAGATACGGATGATAGTCACCGCTTAATGGCTCTACTTTCGCCTGACGGATCTGAGCGACGGTTTCAATCGCCACCCGGTTGTCTTCCAGACCAAAACCACGGCCGGCCAAAATTTCCTGATACGACAAAGTATGTAAATCAGTAAATCCATCAGAAAACTCCAGAGATTCACCGTTAGCAGTCAAGGCACGAAAAGTGCGCTGCCCAGCAGCGCGGGCTTCAACTGGCACATCGTTCACATCCACCGATAAAAACCAGCGCACGCGGGCTTTTTGATACTCGAGGTAACCCGCCGCTTTGGTTGGGCTGTAGTGATGCAACGTGTTTTGCTGCAAGGCACCAAACAAATAATGCAACATATCAAAAAAATGCACGCCGATATTGGTCGCGATACCACCGGATTTTTTTTCGTCGCCTTTCCAGGACTGCAGATACCAGTTACCACGTGAGGTAATGTAGGTCAGATCAACGTCAAACTTCTGCCCAGGATTGCTCAGACGTACTTTCTCGCGGAATGCTCTTATCGCCGGATGTAAGCGTAACTGCAGTATCGTGTGGACCTTGCGGCCAGTGTCTTTTTCTAAATCTATCAAGCCGTCGATATTCCAAGGATTTAGCACCAACGGCTTTTCACAAATCGCATCCGTGTTGGAGCGCAGCGCAAAACGCACATGAGAGTCATGCAGATAGTTTGGGGAACAAATAGAGAGATAATTCAATTGCTTACCGTGATTCGCCCGACGCAGTTTATCGATGTGGCGGTCAAAGCGTTCAAATTCTGTGAAAAAATGCGCTTCGGGGAACCAGGAATCCAAAATGCCGACCGAGTCGTTCGGGTCTAATGCGGCAATCAGCTGATGACCGGTTTCTTTGATTGCTTTCATATGGCGCGGAGCTATATAGCCCGCTACGCCGATAATGCCAAAATTACTCATGTGCACCTGCTCCCCACTGACTGTATCTCAGACTATCGGCCGGCTTAGCTAAAAATTTAATCAACAAACTGATTCAGCCTGGTAAGTCACTGTTTTGCAATTCCTTGTCAAACATCTCTTGTACGCTGATCGAATCGAATTCCAGTGGACGTTTCAAGTATCGGTCTTTTGCTTCCCAAATAAACCATCTGACAAACTCGAGCAGGAAATTAAATGCTTTAACTATCTCTTCCCCACCCTCGCTGATGTTTGATGCCAATTTAGCCATAACACCCGCAATATAGTTAGCACTGCCATGAAACAAGAAAAAAGTAAGATCATCATTGCTTAAAGCACGTTTTTTAAAAAAGTCCCACTGTTTATCTATTATGGCTCGGGCTTCTTTTTCATTTTTAATATCGTTTTTCACAAGATCGAGCCATTCTTGTGTACTTTGCGCAAACTTGTCTCTCTCAAATTTTCCATATATTTTATCAGCCAAACCATCAAAGACTGGGTAGAAAGTTTCGGCAATCAATTCCGCAACTGAGTGTTCTTTACTGAATGGTTTTGCATTAATAAGTATATTTTCCGGCAGTAACGGCCGTGCACCTTTGATAAAAGAACCGTTGCTACAGTTATAGAATTCAACTTGATGCCCTGACTGTGCAATTGCCTGAGACAATAACTTTCTCGAGACATCAAACTCAGGTTTTGTATAGACAGTATCTCTGAAGTTCCCTTGTACCGGGACACCACCACCGTGTAGTTGCTGGTAATCGTACACTTCATCGCCATTTTCATCGTAATATGCTGAATGAGACGAGTGATGCTTTCTAACATCGTGAAAGCCCAGATCAACACCAAACAGGTAAAAGTACCTGAATCCCCATCGGATAAAATAGTTTGATACAAGATTAGTTACGGTAGGATACGCATAACTCAACGAGGCGACTTCAATACCATGCTGTTTAAGGCCTTCGTTAAATATATAAGAGGAAGCCTCCCCGTCCTTGAAACACAACAAAGTATTATTAAATAAATTTGAAGTATCAGGATGAATACCATTTACACTCAATAAAGTTATTTTCTTGAGATACTCAGCGTCATCTATCTGACTCACCCAATCAAATGTAGCTCTGTTTTGTTCAATTTCAGCATGAAAATCTGGAGTTATACCATTGCTGTGCAATGCTTTTAACGCCGTTCCGCAACTGACAATGATCGCGTTGTCTTGGTAGTCTTTGAGGTACTTGATGCACTCATCAAGGCTGGGCCCATTGCCGACAATAAATACTGGCAATTCGAATGCGCTGTAGTCTCTACGCTGAAATCTATTACGCATAAATCGATGATGGCCGTTAACACTATAGTGAGTATGAGCAATACCAAAACGAGCATGTTCATAGTATTCACCAAGCGCCAGTACTACTTTCAATTCCGACCGGAGCTCAAAAATAGACTTTTGCATACTGGCATTAAAATACCCTGACAACATATAAGTGTCAGCAATTGAATAAGCCCCGACCTGATAATACTGCGACATCAAATCATAGAAGTAATTAGAACCGTCACCACCCAAGTTTATATACATTCTGTTTTTTCGTTTGTCTGCTTTTTCAAGAATTTTTGAAAAATCTGTCACAAACAAACTTGCATAGAAGAAATCTAAATTAGGCTCACAGACGAATAAGTTTTTTACGCTTACTTTGTCTAATAAATATTTCAGATGCTGAGACAAACCTAGACCGAAAACTATTTGGCAGTTTACTTCTTTTGGGAGTTTAAATTTTTTGAC
This sequence comes from uncultured Chromatiaceae bacterium, assembly GCA_946482325.1. The sequence continues at coordinate 14,178 of CAMLRA010000027.1, forward strand.
TAACGTCTTATCAAGAATGTAGCGTCCAAAAGTATCAACAATTATAAAATGCAGATATGGCCATAACTTTCCAGCGGTTTTCATCCCTACGACAACATCGTCCTTAAACGGATGATCAATAAAATATTCAGCAACAGTCGCTGACTCTTTTTTTATGTCCCGATAAAAAAGAGCACGGCGTTTACGATGATACAAATTCGCCTGACCTGAATCGTCTTTCACCAAAAACCAACTTTTGGGCTGATAGTCCTGCATTGCAGAAAAGATTTCAGGGAAAAATTCAGCCAAAGCCTGCATGTTTTTTTCAAATAACTTGTTTGAACGAACATTGCTTAATGGCTTTTCCTGATACACCGCCGCTGTATTCGGCGCATGTTCCGGCACATAATCGAGCGCATGCTGATAACCGGCAAATAGTGGTTTTGCTTTCGTTAATTTGTCGAGATCGCCGGAGTTTTCCATCAGATAGTTTATGACTTCGTCCATCACCGGATGGAACTGATGGCGATAAATGTAGATATCATGCAAATTGGCGTCGAACTGCAGCAATTCAGCAAGCTCTGAAGTGATGCCTGACGCATCAGAACCAGCCTGAATAAAAATATGAGTGCCAAGCGCCCTGGCTGTGTCGAGCAACATCGACCAGTCGTGCGTCTGCACTGAGCACATCAACATATCAAGGTTTGGCTCGTACACGACTAAAAAGCGGATACGGCAATTTGAAATCAGCTCAGTCAGGTGATAACCCAGACCCATACCAAAGACCAACATCACGTCAACGCTATTGGGCAAAGGCCGCCGGCGCCAGGTTTGTCCATCCGCTTCCGTCAGACTGAAATAACTGGCGGCGCTAAAATACTGCGCCAGTTCTTCACTGACATCCTGTTGCGGATTCACGCCATAAAAGGCACGGCCAGTGGAGAAATCTACAATATTTAATTGCTGCTCTTTGGTACAAAACAACGAATATTGCTGAATTTGGTGTGAGTCGATGATGTCGACAAGACTTGGGATATGCTCACGAAAAGCGGCAATGTTTCTGTTGATATTCTTGGCAATACCGGCAGACACCTGCTTTTCCAACGCCTGCTGCGCTTCGGTGTCATCATCAATCTGATACTGGATAAATTTAAGCATAACGTCTCTGCCAAAAAGAAGGAGCAACCAGGCTCCGGCTGCTGCGGCTGCTGCTATTAATTTCTATAATGCGCCTGAAGGTTTTGATCCGGCAAACAATTTTTATGCCAGCATGTCACGGCAAAAAGCTGACGCTAGCTGTTGCCAGCGAGTCTGGATTGGAAAATGGTCAGTGCGTTGGCAACGGCATCATCCATATTAAAGTACTTGTACTCTGCGAGCCGGCCGAGCACCACTAACTGTGGATATTGAGCTGCTAACGCCTGATACTGCTGATATCGCTGTTGGTTTTCACTGGTAAACACCGGGTAATACGGAATATTCTTCGCCGGGTCATTTTTGTCGTAATCCTGTGGATACTCCAGCACTACGGTCGTGCCAGCGCCAGTGTCGCCCAGAATATGCTTGAATTCGGTGATACGGGTCAAATCTGGCGCCAGCGGATAATTCACCGTCGTTGCAGTTTGGTAATACGGGTATTCGTAGCTTTGAAAGACAAACTGCAGTGAGCGGTATGGCAAATCGCCACATCGATAAGCAAACAATTGGTCCAGCATGCCGGTATAAATGACAGAGCCTGGAAAAACCTTGCCGTCGAAACTGACTTTGCCATCAGATAGCGTCAGCCGGGTTAACGCATCAACACCGGTCTTGGTATCGATATTCGGGTGCGCCAGCATAGCGCCAATCATTTGACTATAGCCACCAACCGGCATCGCCTGATAAGTGTCGTGGAAATATCGGTCATCGCGGCTTAATACCACAGGCACTCTGGATAACACCGAAGGATCAATCTGCTCTGCACTGATGCCCCACTGGCGCATCGTGTATTGCACAAAAATATTGTCATAAATCCAGTCGGCCAGTTCCTGTAAAGCGGCAACACCGGACTGACGTAAATCCAGGATTGGCACCCTGGCTCCGGCGCCATAGCGTTCCACTAACTGCTGCTCCAGCAACTTCGCCTGCTCAGGTTGGTACAAGCGGTACAATGAGTTCAGATTAAACGGCAGCGGGATTTGTAAATCGCCGATTTTCGCCAGCACTTTGTGCTCATAAGGCTGCCATGTCGTGAAACGGCTGAGATAGTCCCAGACCGGCTTTTTGTTGGTATGAAACAAATGTGGCCCATATTTGTGGATGAGACAGCCAAACTGGTCCCGCTCGTCAAAACAATTGCCAGCAACATGTGGTCGCTGATCGAGCACCAACACCCGCCAGTTCAGCACTGTAGCCATTTGTTCAGCCATCACTGCACCTGACAAACCGGCGCCGACGACTATCGCGTCATACTGCATGCTCACCCCACAGAAATTGACGGACAACATTTGGTTCTGCCCGTAACTCGAATGCCCGCTGATGTCGGCTGTCGAACCATAATGGCTGACAGGCCGAACGTTCTATCATCTGCAAAAACAAATCATCTTCCTGATTTTTCAGGAAAAACAACGCTGCTGCAAAATATTGATGATTCACGCCGAGTTGAATCACATCCGGATCAACCCCAAAACGTTCACCGAGCCTGCAAGCGCTGACTAATTCTTCAGTGACCTGTACGCGCCGGGCGGCACTTTGCTGCGTCATCGCACAAAAACTATTTGGGTGCACCCGATAACGACCAAGGACTTGTGGGATCAGGTCAACTGTGCCCTGTAAAAAACCGGCATTCATAATATGCCAGGGATAATCACAGATGATTTTACTGCCGTGTTCTAGGGCCTGTAGCAATGAATCGTGGCGGCGAAACATAATGCTGCTGGCCTGCAAAAAAGTGCCATAACGGATTAAATGACTGATACCGGCTTGTTGTGGAATATAACTGGCATTATAAAACTCTTTAGAATACCACTTGAGACGGGCCCCGGTCACAGTATCAAACATATCCGATTCGTGATAACTGATAGCGCAGCCGGGATTTGCATCCAGATAATCGACCTGCGCCTGCAATTTACCGGGCAGTGCGACATCGTCCCCATCCAGATATGCAATATAATCGCCGCGAGCCGCCCGCAGCAGATTTGCCATACTGCCAATCAAACCGGTATTTTGTACATTATCCAGAATTTTTAACTGCGGATAAGCGGGCTCAAGGTAGCGGATCACATCACGGGTATTGTCTGGTGAGCAGTCATTACACACCAGCACTTCAAAATCAAAAGTCGTCTTCTGCGCCAAAATGCTGAGCAAACACTCATGGATGTAAGCGGAAAATTTATAGGCGGGGATAATGACACTGAGTTTCATGCGTGACTCCGGCATTGAAATACGCTAAGCATGCCCTCAGCACGCAACCAGCTACAGCATAAGCGGTCAGCAGAAATGCGACAACAAATAGTCAAAAATTACCATAGCTATCAATGGCTTTTCGGCCGTTTTGCAAATTAATCAATGCACCGCCAATCCGTTGACGTTCTTCAGCAACTTGTTGTTGCCGAGCTTGCACCCATGCCAGTTCAGCTTCCAGTACTTCTTTATCCGAAGCAGTCGCCTTGGCACAAAACGCTTCTAACTCCTGCTGATATTGCGCCCAGGAATCAGCAAACTCGATGAGATCATAGTCTTCAATGGTCAACAGCATTTCAATCACAGCTTTGCGCTGCGCGATGCTGGTTAGCTGACTGTTCATGCGGAAGCCAGATTTTGCCGGGAATCACGGTCAGCCAGCATCCGGAAGCCGAGTTCGCGTTCACTGACCGGGATTTGGTCCCAGGCTGATTTGATTTTTAACATGATTTCGATGACGTCATCGATTTTCTCAACACTGCTTTCGCGACTGGCCAGCATCAGGTGATTAACCATAAAATCATATAAAGACCAAAGATTCTGCGACACTTCGCCACCAGCCTCCATATCCAGCGAATGCTGTAATGCGGTGATAATACTCATGGCTTTGGACATAGTCTGCGATTTGCCGACAAAATCTTTCCGCTCAATGCAGCCACGGGCTTTAGCCATATTTTCCAGAGAACCCTGCATCAACAGTTGAATGACTCGATGCGGATCTGCCACCGCCAGGTCGTTTTTTACACCGACCGATTTATATGCGTTGATACCGTAACTCATCTGAAACTCCTGTGATCATCGGATGCTGGACAAAGACGCCAGCTGCGAACTTAACATTGACGATGTGCTTTGCAACTGACCTAACTGCGAGTCCAGCGCACCATAACGTTGTCGCAATGTGTTCTCGTAACTCTCTATATATCGGGTGTACGCTTCACGATCTTTAGTATTTTTTGTCAGACTATTTTTAAGTGATGTTTCTTTGTTCTCCAGTAAACCGCCTTTTTGCGTAAACTGGGTCACCAGATTCGTGATGGTTGCATTGAAGCCGTCGGCATTGCCAAACAACTTAGCAATGCCATCAAAGTTATCTTTTAGCGCCGCATCAAGCCGCTCCCGGCCTGATGAAGTGCCAATTTTGGTGGAAGAAATCTCTAACCGACCATTGTTGGTCATGGTGATACCCATCGCATAGAGATTATTCAGGCCAGGCTCCGCTGAGCCTACGGCTTTCCCCAATGCGCTGGTCACCATATTGAGCATGCTACGGACTGTCGGGTCACTGTTTAACGCACCACCTTCACTGACAACTGTTTTGCCATCAGAACCCAACACTCGATTTTTAGTCAGGGATTCAACTTCTGTTACCAGTGCGTTGTAGCTATCAATAAAGACTTTCAGTTTATCTTCAGTGCCTTTTTTGTCCGTAGCTATGGTTAATGTCGCGTTATTACCATCAGGCGTCACATTCTGCACTGTAAACTCAGTATCCTGCAGCGCATTTGTAAAAGTATTGGTGTTACTGAATGTACTGATCCCATCGATGATAACTTCGGCACTGGCAGCTGCTTTGGTCACAGTTAATCCTGCTGTTCCGCCACTATTGGGTACTGTGGAAATGGCATCCAGCGCAGCATTATTGTTAGTAATGCTTAAATCATTGGCAGCGCCGGTAATGCTTGAGGTCAGCACCAACTTGGTCCCTACTGTCCCCCCCGCATTAATAATGTTCGCACTGACGCCAAAATTATCTTTATTGCTGTTAATCGCCTGCCGCAGCTCATCGAGCGTCATATTGGCAGTGACATTGATTTTAAAACTTTTGCCACCGGCACCGAAAGTTAACTCCCCTGCCGTTGTACTGACGACGGCAGATGCCGACGTATAAGCAGCGTCAGCGCTTTCCACTCTACTGCCTGAAGCTAATGTTTTAACTTTCATGTCAAACACGCCTGGCGCTGCAGTGGTCTTTGCTGTCGCCTCCAGGTATGTTTTGGTATCTGTAGGTTGCTTGACAGTTGCAGTACGGGCGTTGAGGTTATCCAGACTCAACGCCTTGACTGCATCCTGAAATTTAGACATTGCAGATTTCAGTTTGCCGTAACCAGACAAGGAGGAATCCAGGCTTTTTTTAGTGTCATCTAAACGGGCTTCTTTCGTCATCCGTTCAGCTTTCACCAATTGTGTGACCAAACTTTCCAGGTCTAAGCCAGAGGCCGACCCTAGGGCACGGATAGCCATGATTTCTCCTCGCTGTGTTTACACCTTACTGTTGATCAGCAAACCTGTTGCTGACCCGAGATCATCTTGCAACTTCTTGATTGCACTCGCCATTTTCAGCACTTCTTCGCCAGGGATCTGCCGGATCACATCTTTGGTTTCAAAGTCGATTACTTTGACCACAGCTTTTCCGGAGTTCTCATCCACTGAAAAATTCAGTGTACGCATCTGTGCATTCACAAACTGGTTAATGCTTTCTACCGCATCCCCAAGCTCTGCCGCTGTCGGAGCTGGCTGAGCTTTAGTTTGCGCGGCATCCTCAGCAGGCAGCTTTGTTGCCTCCTGAGACTGTCGGGTTGCAGTCCTGACCTCTTGGTCGACCACCGCAAGTCCTTGCGGTGGTTGTACATTCCGTTGGTTTCTACCAACGTTCAGTTCGACTGAGTTCATGATCTGTCACCTCTTATCGGCCGGCGCGGCGTTAACTTAAATATAGTTTCCGCCTAGCCGGACAACGTCAGAATTAACCCAGTAAAGATAATGCAGATTGCGGACGAGTGTTAGCTTGCGCCAGCACCGTTGTACTCGCTTGCTGCAAAATCTGTGCCCGTGTTAATTCCGCAGTTTCTTTCGCGAAGTCAGTATCACGGATCCGGCTGCGTGCGGCGGATACGTTTTCAACAACGTTACTTAAGTTGCGGATAGTTGACTGGAAGCGGTTTTGTAAGGCACCGAGGTCGGCACGTTTGCTGTCGATAGTCTTAATTGCACTGTCAATGGTAGCTAATGCTGTTGAAGCGCCGCCGACAGTAGCGATTGTTAAACTGGCTAAGCTCAAGCCGGAAGCCCCGAAACCACCGGCGCGAGACAGGTTCACACTGATAGTCTGGCCAGCGTTTGCACCTACCAGGAACTTGGCAGAATAACTGCCTTTCAGAATATCCACACCACCAAACTGAGTGTTTTGTGCGATACGGCTGATCTCTGTTTTCAGCGCAGACACTTCTTTTTGCAGTGCTGTGCGGTCGGCAGAGTTGTTGATACCGTTTTGAGATTGAACGGCCAGTGTACGGATACGCTGCAGCGAGTTGGTGATCTCATCCAACGCACCTTCAGCAACCTGAGAGGCAGAGATACCGTCGTTCGCGTTACTGATTGCCTGATTCAGACCGTTCACCTGAGAGGTTAAACGGTTACTGATTTGCAAGCCGGCTGCATCGTCTGCTGCGCTGTTGATACGGAAACCTGAAGACAGACGTTTATAGGCTGTATCCAGAGCTGTACCTGAAGTTAATAATTGGCGCTGCGCGTTCAGCGCCGAGACGTTGGTGTTTACTGCTAAAGCCATAAGTCACTCCTTAAAAGTTGGGTCAGGTCTGCAAACCGTCAGCAACTTCTTGATTAAGCGGATCCCCGCAATTTTCGCCAAACTGCAATTTGGCTTAACTGGGGTATCGGCAACAACTTTCAGGACTTTAGGAAAAAAAGGCAATTTTTTTCCTTTTTTATCGAATAAACAATATTCACTTATATATCAACAACTTAAATTATGCATATTTTTGCCTTTGCTGCAAAATAAACACAAAAACGGCAGTTATTGGCCATTCTCCGAGTTTAACGATCAGTTGATTTGCAAAAGTTTGCCACCAGGCTGTCAGCTCAGACCGGGCCGGGTGATGTGGGACAGGGCGAAAGATTCGATTGAGTGTTAGACCTGCGCTGGTCGCAAGTCGGAACAATTGGCATGGCGCAAAAATAAGAGCGCCCCTGTCCGGTACCCGGACAGGGGCGTTCGTCCCTGAAGCATCCTGTTTCCTGCTAGCTGCCGGATTAACCCAGCAGCGATAACGCAGATTGTGGACGCTGATTTGCCTGTGACAGGATAGTAGTACTGGCCTGTTGCAGGATCTGCGAGCGGGTCAGTTCAGCTGTTTCTTTAGCGAAATCAGTATCCCGGATCCGGCTACGTGCAGATGACACGTTCTCAACGATATTACTCAGGTTTCGAATCGTTGACTGGAAGCGGTTTTGTAACGCACCTAAATCCGCCCGCTTGCTGTCGATTGTTTTAATTGCACTGTCAATGCTGGCTAATGCCGCAGAGGCGGTGGCAACTGTCGCAATTGACAGACTCCCGATACTTAACCCTGACGCACCAAAACCACCTGTTCTTGACAGATTGACACTGATGTTCTGATTTGCGTTGGCGCCAACCAGGAACTTTGACGAATAGTTTCCGTTTAACAGTGCCACACCACCAAACTGGGTTGTGGTTGCGATCCGGCTGATTTCCGTTTTCAGCGCGGAGACTTCTTTTTGCAGTGCAGTCCGGTCCGCTGAATTGTTGATCCCGTTTTGGGATTGCACCGCCAGCGTGCGGATCCGTTGCAATGCGTTGGTAATTTCATCCATCGCACCTTCAGCCGTCTGAGCCAGAGAAATACCATCATTGGCGTTTCTGATAGCTTGATCCAAACCCTGGATCTGACTGGTTAAGCGGTTGCTGATTTGCAAACCCGCGGCATCATCAGCTGCACTGTTAATGCGAAAACCTGACGATAAACGTTTAAACGAACTGTCCAGTGAATTGCCTGAGTTAATCAGCTGACGCTGAGCATTTAACGCTGAAACGTTAGTGTTTACATATAATGACATAGCGTCATCCTCCGGTTGTGTAATACGTAGCCATAAAAGCCGTCCTCTTTTCTTCGACAGGTGCCGCCGTCATCTGGTCAGGCTGCAGTGTCATAAGTCATTGTCATGGTCTGGTCGATAAATGCTGGAAGACTCCAGACCGCTTGATATTCAGAGGGGCGCTACCGCCCCCGGTTCAGTTCAGCCTTAACCCTGCAGCAGCGATAATGCTGACTGTGGTCTTTGGTTGGCCTGCGACAAAATCGTGGTACTGGCCTGCTGCAGAATTTGTGAGCGGGTCAGTTCAGCAGTTTCTTTTGCAAAATCGGTATCTTTGATCCGACTGCGTGCAGACGAGACGTTCTCCACAATGTTGGATAAGTTGCGGATGGTGGCCTGGAATCGGTTCTGAATAGCACCGAGGTCCGCCCGTTTGGAGTCGATAACCGTGATAGCACTATCAATCGACGTCAACGCAGCTGAAGCCCCAGCCAGTGTCGCAATCGACAAGTTCGCCAGGTTCAGACCAGAAGTCCCATAACCGCCACCGGGACGGGAAATGTTGACGCTGATGTTTTGACCAGCATTGGCGCCCACCAGGAATGTGGAAGAATATTTGCCGTCCAGCAGTTTCACGCCGCCGAACTGAGTCGTGGTCGCGATCCGGCTGATTTCAGTCTTTAACGCAGAAACTTCTTTTTGTAGGGCAAGGCGGTCACCAGAACTGTTAATACCGTTTTGCGATTGCACCGAAAGCACACGAATACGTTGCAGCGCGGTGGTAATTTCATCCATCGCACCTTCGGCAACCTGCGATAGTGAAATCCCGTCATTCGCGTTGCGGATCGCCTGATCCAGGCCTTGGATTTGACTGGTTAACCGGTTACTGATTTGCAAACCCGCCGCGTCATCAGCTGCACTGTTGATTCGGAAACCAGAGGATAAACGCTGAAAAGAAACATCAAGGTTCTTACCAGAGTTAATAAGTTGACGTTGGGCGTTTAGCGCCGATACGTTAGTGTTGACAAATAATGCCATGGTTCTTTCTCCTGAACTTATTTTCAATGACGCGAGACATCTTTATATTATTTAACTCGCTCATTTTATTTATCGGAAAAAGAACAACATTCTTTAGTTGTTTTTTATTATTTTTTATATAAATTGAAATGAAAAAATAAAAAAGGCCACACAATAATGTATGGCCAATGAGCAAAAAGCTCAGGAGTTGTATCAAATCTTCAAAGTATTCTATTTGTTTTTATTAGCCTTGCAGTAAAGATAATGCTGATTGAGGCCGCTGATTCGACTGTGCCAGAATAGTTGTGCTGGCTTGCTGTAAAATCTGGGCACGGGTTAATTCTGCTGTCTCTTTGGCGAAATCGGTGTCACGGATCCGGCTGCGTGCTGATGATACGTTTTCGACGATATTCGATAAGTTCCGGATCGTTGACTGGAAGCGGTTCTGAATCGCACCCAGGTCTGCCCGTTTGGCATCAATTGCGTTGATGGCGCTGTCTATCGCTGTTAACGCGGTGGAAGCACCTGCCAGAGTTGCAATCGAAATATTCGACAGATTCAGCCCTGACGTGCCGTAGCCGCCACCAACCCGCGAGATATTGACGCTGATGCTTTGACCGGCATTTGCCCCCACCAGGAAGGTTGAAGAATACTTGCCGTCCAGAATTTTCACGCCACCAAACTGCGTGGTATTCGCGATCCGGCTGATCTCTGCTTTCAGCGCTGAAACTTCTTTTTGCAGCGCCAGCCGGTCAGACGAACTGTTGATACCGTTTTGTGATTGTACCGACAGCACACGAATGCGTTGTAATGCCGTGGTAATTTCATCCATCGCGCCTTCAGCGACCTGCGCCAATGAAATACCATCGTTTGCGTTACGGATTGCCTGGTCCAGACCCTGGATTTGGCTGGTCAGACGGTTACTGATTTGCAGACCTGCTGCGTCATCAGCTGCACTGTTGATCCGTAAACCAGAAGATAAACGCTGGAAAGCGGTGTCTAATGATTTACCTGAGTTAATCAGCTGACGCTGGGCGTTCAGTGATGAAACGTTAGTGTTTACAAATAAGGCCATGATACTTTTCTCCTGAGTTTTATATTCAGCAAGCTTATTTTTTTATTGTGCCTGCTTAATTAATGTATCGACCCTATTTGAAATTCCTTTAGTTTTTTATTTGAAAAATCGCTCACTCACACATAATATAAAAATTCAATAATGTATATCGGCCTTATTGAGAAAACCTTTAGAAAAAAATTAAAAAAGGAGCCTAAGCTCCTTTTTTAATCTAAATCTGCTTATTGTTTAACCTTGCAGTAAGGATAAGGCAGATTGAGGCCGTTGGTTAGACTGCGCCAGAATGGTTGTACTGGCTTGCTGTAAAATCTGCGAGCGGGTTAATTCTGCTGTTTCTTTGGCGAAATCGGTGTCACGGATCCGGCTGCGTGCTGATGATACGTTTTCGACGATATTCGATAAGTTCCGGATCGTTGACTGGAAGCGGTTCTGAATCGCACCCAGGTCTGCCCGTTTGGCATCAATTGCGTTGATGGCGCTGTCTATCGCTGTTAACGCGGTGGAAGCACCTGCCAGAGTTGCAATCGAAATATTCGACAGATTCAGCCCTGACGTGCCGTAGCCGCCACCAACCCGCGAGATATTGACGCTGATGCTTTGACCGGCATTTGCCCCCACCAGGAAGGTTGAAGAATACTTGCCGTCCAGAATTTTCACGCCACCAAACTGCGTGGTATTCGCGATCCGGCTGATCTCTGCTTTCAGCGCTGAAACTTCTTTTTGCAGCGCCAGCCGGTCAGACGAACTGTTGATACCGTTTTGTGATTGTACCGACAGCACACGAATGCGTTGTAATGCCGTGGTAATTTCATCCATCGCGCCTTCAGCGACCTGCGCCAATGAAATACCATCGTTTGCGTTACGGATTGCCTGGTCCAGACCCTGGATTTGGCTGGTCAGACGGTTACTGATTTGCAGACCTGCTGCGTCATCAGCTGCACTGTTGATCCGTAAACCAGAAGATAAACGCTGGAAAGCGGTGTCTAATGATTTACCTGAGTTAATCAGCTGACGCTGGGCGTTCAGTGATGAAACGTTAGTGTTTACAAATAAGGCCATGATACTTTTCTCCTGATGTTTTTTTGCTACATCACCAGCTGATTTTATGTTTTTAGCGCTGATATATATGTAACGGCCTGACTCAGGAAAACTTGAGCATTTTTTGCGCTACACCCTTATTTTTAAAGGCTTGCACGGCAACAACCTTTCAATTAATAAGGCAATAAATTGCCAGTTAATGCCCTCATTTCTGCAAAAAACAGCTTAGTTGGCACATGAACAGTTTTAACTAACTGTAAAGTCGAGTTTCAATAGAATCGCAGCGGCAACTTTCTGCCAGCCGTATTTTGACGTACTGGCAGATTTTCCGGATATTAATTGAAATAAGTGCGGGGGTTTAACGGATATAGTCAAAGAGACTGGTATTGGTCACACGCTGAAAGGTGTTTTGCACCGCTTGCAGTGCAGTTTCCTGCTTGGTTAATTCAGTCAGAGCTTCTGCATAATCCACTTCATAGATTTGCGCCCGGAACGCTTTATTGGTTATCTGCAGGTCTTCGTTTCCTTCAAAAACGGAATCCAGCACGTTTTGTCGGCCACCAACTCCGGAGACACCGGCATCAATTTTTAATGCCGCATTGTCCAGCTGCACTAACGCATCCGCAATCGCATCATTCAGCGGCCGGCCAAACACCTGATCAGTCTCGATTGAATTGATCAAATCTTGCAATGTATTCAGAATGTTCTTTTTCTCCGGTGCCTGTAAGGTGAAATCAAGCTGACCAGGCCCCGCCCCTTGAGTCTGCAGGCTCAGCCCCTGAAAGTTGACCGCCTGACCTGAGGTATATGTACCTGTAACCGGTGGCGTTAAACTGGCACCGTTTCGTCTGATTTCGTAGTTATTCGCCGCATCTACCACCAAGCGGTAATTATTATTAGCCGCTGTCTGAGCGTCATAGTTCTGCCGGTAGAAGTCGTCAAATACGGATTGGTTCTGCACATTGATACTGCCGGACGTCAAGCCACCCGCCACTGTTGGCGTCGTAGTTTTATAACGCCCATTCACATCTTCAAACAGCACTTTGCCGCTGTCATTACTAGGGATGGTTACAGTTGGTGAAACCTGCAGTGCTTTTTGCCCTTCATCGCCTTTGTATTCATAAAGGCCTGTGGCCTGATTCAGGCTGTATGGCTGAGTTTCCTGCTGAAAACCGGAAAACAGATAACCGCCGTTGGCATCTTTTTGGTTCATCAGATCAAACATCTGATTTTTGATGTTATCGAGTTGCTTGGCTATGGCACTGCGGTCCTGCTGAGAATAAGTGCCGTTGCCCAATGACACTATCAGGCTACGAGCCTGGTCACTGGAAGTCCGTAAACTGCTGAGGACTGTTTCTTCAATACTGAGGCTGTTTTTCAGCAAAATGCTGTTGTTCTGATACTGACTGACCTGTGAAATCTGCTGGTCTAATGCAACGACTCGGGCTGAACCGGCCGGATCGTCAGATGGACTTAATATCTTGGTTTGTTTTTCCAGCTTGGCACTGGCGTTTTGTAGCTTCTCTTGTGCATTGAGGATCGCGTTCAGGTTGATTTGATATTTCTGATTAAATGACAGTCGCATCAGTTACTACCTCGCCGCGGACAATAAAGTGTCAAAAATGGTCTGGGATGTGGAAATAATCTTCGCTGCTGCAGCATAAGACTGCTGGAACCTGATCAGATTCGCCGCTTCCTCGTCCAGATTCACCCCGGAGACCGATTCATACCATGCCTGAGACTGCGCTAACAGTGCTTTAGAAGATTCAGTGGCGATTTTCACCTGGCTGGTTTTTTCGCCAATAAAGCCGACCATCACACCGTAACCTTCGTTCAGACTCATCTGATTATCGGCACCTGCGACAGAAACTGCATTTTTTCTGATAATTTCTTTTTCCTGTAACTGTCCCAGCGCCAGCCCGTTGCGGTTGTCTTTTTGCCCACCGGTGTTGTAACTCAGGGTAAAAGTATCACCGGCTTTTGGCACGCCAGTGACAGACATATCAAAACCATAAGCGGTCAGACCGGCAGAATTAAACAGATTATTGTAGTTGCCGCCAGTCATCACCGCAGTAGTACCTAACAACGCATTGGCATTATTGCGGATCTCAAATTGGTCGCCGCCAATATAGGTGATGGTAAAAGGCTCACCGTTGACATCACCTGGTGCAGTGAACTGTGACGATGCCGGATTGGTGTTCGTCACATTGATAGTACCGACTTTGGCATTGCCCTGATTATTGACGTTGAACTCACCACGCAGCGGCGACGCCAGTGCCAAATCTTCCGGTCTGCTGTTCAGCAGTGTTACATTCTGCGCCGAAGTACTGAGGGGCTTCAGAACAAACTGATCACCGTTGCCAAAAGCACCGGCTGTGTTGTCGAGTTTAATTTCGTAGCCATATAAAAAGTTGCCCGGTACGTTGGTGCTGTTAAAGGTTGCCGGGTAGGCGGCGATGGTTTGTGTGACGGCAGAACCGGTAATCACATTGCCGCGCTCGTCCAGCACTTCCAGCTTAAATTGGTTTGGCGCGGTATAAGTCACCAGAAAATCGTTTGGTGGAATATCTTTGCCTTTGCCAGCCTCAACTGTCGCAGTCACTATACCGGCACCGGTATTACTGGTTTTCGGATAGCCGCCATATGTGCCGGTACTGAAAATATTTTTCCCAAGCTGACCATTCCCGTCCATGCCCAATTTGTTTTGGGTATTAAATGCGTCAGCTAGACCTAGCGCCAGTTGCCCAAGTTTATTCTGAGTTGGTTCAAGAAGTTGCGCCCGGAATTCCAGCAAACCACCGATTTTACCGCCCAGCGTCTGACTCTCAACTTCGCCAATCACGTTGCTGTTGTAATCCAGCTGCAACTGCAAGGTTTTACGTTCCGGATCCGGATTACCTACGGCACTCATCAGGCTGAATTTGCCATGTTGCAGCACAATCGACTGGCCGGTATTGAGGAACACCAGTTTTTCACCGTTTTCTGCATCCAGCGTACTGATCTCAACCATTTCAGACAGTTGACGCAAAGCTTCGTCGCGTTTGTCCAGTAAATCCATCGGTGGCGGCGTGTTTGTGCCGGTTCCATAGGCGGAAATCTGGCGGTTCATTTCAGCAATAGTGGTGATTTGCGAGTTGGCTGCCGACACCAGATTATCGAGCTGTTGGTTGATCGACGTCCGCTGCTCCAGCACTATGCTGGATAAAGTGTTGAATTTGCTAATCAGAGTTTGCGCACTGCCCATCACCAGCTGACGAGACGATGTATTCGCAGGGTCATTGTTTGCCGATTGCAGCTGCTTAAACAAATCAGAAATACCGGTCGAAATACTGTTCGACGTATTGGCAAATAAGGTATCCACGCGGCTGGCTTCGGTCAGAAATTGCTGGTTGTAACTCAGTGCAGACGTATCCCGGCGCAGTTGCAGCATCGAAAACTCATTTGCCAGCCGGTTTGTTGTGCCACGACCGACCCCTAATCCAAGGATACTGGACTCATATTCAGTGCTTTGACGCACATAACCTTTGCTGTTGAGGTTACTGATGTTATTACCGGTAGTATTGAGCAAACCGGTACTCGCCAGTACACCGGATGTGCCTATCGTTAATAAATTATCAGCCATGATTTACTCCTGCAACGGCTAAAAGCCTGCTCACAATTCTGTTTGACCTGAATTTTTCAGCAAATTCCGTACCTCTTTCAGCACAGACCCATTCATTACTTGTAAAATTTTCTGTGCATAGTTCGGATCAGTGGCATAACCGGCGGCCTGTAGTTGCTGAAAATAGTTGGCGGTGTCATGACTGACCGCAACGGCGTCCTGATAACGAGGTTGCTGACGGATAAAATCAACATAATCCTGTAAACCAGCCTGCAAACTGTCATAAACCCGGAATTTAGCCTTTTCCTGGCGCGCAATGCCCTGCCGGTATTCAAGCGTATCCACTACAGCGACATCGCCTTGCCATTCTGGCTGGGCTTTGATACCAAACAAGTTGTAGCTCTCGCGCCCGTCAACCGCTTTAAACATGCGCTGGCCCCAGCCTGTTTCCAGCGCGGCCTGCGCTACTAATGCCAGAGGTTCAAGACCAAGCTGACGGGCAGCCTGGCGTGCTGCTGGCAGGAGGCCTTTGACAAACTCAGCTTCAGGCCCGGTCAACGCCGATAAGGCTGCAAGGCTGTCATCATTCGGCGTTGGAGTAGTCTTCACTTCGTTCGTTGTCGCAACAACGGGACCTGCTGTCGGAACCACATTGGCTTTAACTGCGGCAGGCGCAGCACTGACCAGCGTTTCAGCACCCAGTTGTTGTAATACACCAGCTGTTTGCGCAATTGGACGCGCAGACACCGTCGTTTCAGAATTTAACATTACCGCAGACTGCTCTGTGTATTTGGCTTGAGCCTGCGTTGTCGGGTACACAATGCGCTCAGCATCAAGCTTGAGTGCGTGCTTTACCGGTAAGGCCAAAGCATGGTTTTCTTTGGCTAACGGCAGGGCATTCTCTGCCTGAACAGTAAAACGATTAGGTGCCGACACCTGGCTGGCTGCTTTACTTTTCGCAGCTTCCGGTGCCAGCTGCTGGACCATCAGATCCGCCAGACCCAAGGTGCCTTTTTTCGACAATTCAGCGGTCAACTGACTGTCGTACATGTCGCGATAAAAACCGGTCGCCTGGCTGTTCAGCGGATTATCTTCTTCGAACGTCTGATTGGCTTTGCGCATACTCGACATCAGCATGCCCATAAACACCGATTCGAACTGCTGGGCAGCCTGACGCACGGCCGCCACCTTATCTTTGCCCGCCAAAGCACGCAGTTCATTCAGACTGGACAGGTCGTGATAAGACACATCCACTTGCGGCGCGGCCATTTAGATCACCACCAGCTCGCCGTGGATGGCACCGGCTTCTTTCAGCGCTTCGAGGATGGCCATCAGGTCACCAGGCGCAGCGCCAACTGCATTGACGGTCTGTACCAGTTCGTCGAGAGTGGTTCCCGGGTCAAATTTAAACATCCGGGATTTGTCAGGCCGGACATCAATAATAGTGTTTTGTTGCACCGCAGTCTGACCGCCCGCTAATGCATTCGGCTGCACGACCTGAGGATTCTCTGCAATAGTCACAGTCATGCCGCCATGGGTGATGGCAGCCGGGAACAAACGAACATCTTTACCGATGACAATAGTGCCGGTTCTGGAATTAATAATGATTTTGGCGGCATCTGATGCCGGTTCAAAACTCAGGTTCTCTAAGGTAGACAAGTAAGACACGCGCTGATCGATATCCCGCGGCGCCCGCACCTGCACAGAGCGAGCATCCAGCGTGCGGGCTGTTTCTGGTCCAATAAACTGGTTAATGGCTGCTGTCAGGTTCTTCGCTGTGGTGAAATCGCCACGGTTGAGGTTAAAAGTGATGTAGTCACCCTGCGAGAATGGCGTTGGCACCTCACGCTCGACCGTCGCGCCATTAGGAATACGACCCACAGTCGGCGTATTCACCACCACCTGTGAGCCATCCGCACCTTCTGCGCCAAGGCCTGAGACGACCAGACTGCCTTGCGCCACCGCATAGACCTGACCATCCAGACCTTTCAGGAAGGTCTGCAACAACTGACCACCACGCAAGCCTTTTGAACTACCGACAGAGGCCACTGTGATATCCAGGTTCTGACCTGGTTTGGCAAATGGCGGCAGTTCTGCAGTCACCGCCACTGCCGCGACGTTTTTAATTTGTGCTTTCATGCCGGCCGGTAAATTAATACCAAAATTCGCCAGCATGGTTTTAAAACTTTGCTCAGTGAATGGGCTTTGTTCGCCGGTCCCCGGCAAACCAACCACCAGGCCATAACCAACTAACTGGTTATGCCGCACGCCTTCCACTGTCGCGACATCTTTCACCCGGGCAGCTTGGGCGCTGGTGAAAAACAGCAGCATGGCCGCGCTCAACAGATATTTGTTCATGACTGGCTCTCCGCTCAGAATGGCCATAACGCACTGGAAAAAAACCGGGTGAGCCAGCCAGGGCCCTGACCGCCATGCGTAGCACCGGTACCGGAGTATTCAATGCGGGCATTGGCAATTTTGGTTGACTCCACCGTATTGCGGGAATCCACATCTTCCGGCCGGATCACTCCGGTCAGCCGGATATATTCTTTGCCGGTGTTGAGCGTCAGCCATTTTTCGCCGCGGATCACCAGATTGCCATTGGCCATCACCCGCAGCACGTTCACCGAAATATCGCCGACCAGGCTGTTACTCTGATCCGCCTTGGAATCGCCTTTAAACTCGCTGCTGGAATTGACGCCAAGCTGCAATGTGTTCCCTGCCACCGACACGTTGCGTCCACCGAGCCCAACCATTGGGTCAATCGAATTACTGGAATCTTTACCAAATTCAGTTTTGGCTTTTTTCGACGCCTGGGTATTTTCTTTCAGTACCACAGTTATAATGTCGCCTTCACGTCGGGCTTTGTTGTCGGAATACAAACCATTGGAGAGCCCATTGGCGTATAAAGAACCGGTATTCAGCACAGGTTTAGCGGCAGGCTCCGGTGGCAAAGGTGCAAATGCCGGGTCATCCGGAAAAGCCTCAGGCACATAACTGGCACAGGAAGCCAAACCACCACACAATAAAACCAGCCATAACTGCCGCATAATAACCCCCACCATTTAAAGCTGCTGGATAGCAAAACTGAGCATCTGGTCCACTGCCGAAATCACTTTGGAGTTCATTTCGTAGACGCGCTGACTTTCAATCAAACCAACCAGTTCTTCCGTCACATTGACGTTTGAAGCTTCTAATGCGCCTTGCACAATGAAACCAATACCTTCAAGCCCAGGTACGCCCTGCACCGGGTCGCCGCTGGCGCCGGTTTGCTTAAACAGGTTCTGACCTATAGGTTCAAGACCTGCCGGGTTGATAAAGTTGGTCACGGTCAGCTGTCCGAGCACGGCATTTTCTACTTGTCCCGGGATTTTTACCGACACTTCACCATCCTGAGAAATGGTAATTTCGGTTGCTTCCGGCGGAATAGTGATAGTCGGCTGAATTTGATAACCGGCGCCTGATGTCACCAGATTACCTTCACTGTCGGTGGTAAACTGACCGTTTCGCGAATATGAAATAGTCCCGTCTGGCATCAGCACTTCAAAAAAACCGGGGCCCTGGATCATCACATCGAGCGCATTGTCAGTGGTCATGTGATTGCCCTGGCTGAAGTTTTTCTGCGTCGCGACCACTTTAGTGCCGGCACCAATCATCAGGCCGTTGGGCAGCTCTGAGTTTTGTGATGAGCGTCCCCCAGGTTGGTTGATGTTCTGGTACAACAAATCCTCAAACACCGCCCGGCTCTTTTTGTAGCCCACCGTGCTGGCGTTGGCCAGATTGTTAGAGATCACCGAAATGTCGCGCTGTTTGGCGTCTAAGCCGGTTTTACTGATCCAAAGTGCCGGATGCATAGAGTCCTCCTGAGCTTTAAGCTCTAGATGATACGAAGTACCTGATTATGTTGACGGTCCATATCTTCGGCCGTCTTCATCATTTTCACCTGCAGCTCATATTGGCGTTGCAGGTTGATCATATAAGTCATTTCAGCCACGGCATTGACGTTACTGCCTTCAACTGCGCCGCTGAGTAAATTCACTGTCGGGTCCACTTCTGCCTGCTCACCATCTTTGCGGCGGAACAAACCGTCATTCCCTTTAAACATGTCCTGATTGTCTGGCTTCACCAGCTTGATTC
This sequence comes from uncultured Chromatiaceae bacterium, assembly GCA_946482325.1. Next base: position 33,320 of record CAMLRA010000027.1, read on the forward strand.
TGGCCGCTTCTACCATGGCCGTGGCTGGCGCACCGCGGGGTAACACGTTGACGCCTCCGTCTTTGGTGATCTCAATTTTGCTAAGTGGCTGTGGCACTTCAATCGGACCACCTTCACCCAGTACATTGAGGCCGGAAGATGTCTGCAGAAAGCCTTCCGGACTAATTTGCAGGTTACCGGCGCGGGTATAAGCTTCATTGCCCTCGCCATCCTCGACGGCAAACCAGCCGTCGCCTTGAATAGCAACATCCAGCTCGTTTTGTGTGATCTTGATTTCACCAGCGTCAAAATTCTGACTTGGCATTTCGGTCAGGGCAAACACCCGGGTCGGCTGGCCGTCACCAAAGGCCTGCATAGCCCGGGCTTGTGCTAAATCGGCTTTAAAACCAACGGTATTGGCATTAGCCAGGTTATTGGCCC
>CAMLRA010000028.1 GCA_946482325.1 uncultured Chromatiaceae bacterium
TGCATCAGGACCATCAGCCTTTTGAGCCAAATCCGCGTCGCTTTGCCCGTGCCTTTATACCAGCATTTTGACTACCTGTTGCCCGAAGGGTTGCAGGTTCAGGTCGGCGTGCGGGTGTTGGTACCTTTTGGCAAACGCGAACTGGTCGGGATTGTCTGGCAGCTAAACCCGCCGGATGCCTATTCCGACAAACTCAAACCTATCAAAGCGGTGCTGGACCAGCAACCGTTGTTCGGCGAAGCCATCCGCCAGCTGCTCAGTTTTGCTGCCGATTATTACCATCATCCACTTGGTGAAGTACTGGTCAGCGCCCTACCCGCGCTATTGCGTGAAGGCAAAGCCGTCCTCGACGGTCACGGCCGGGTATTACAGCTGACGGAGCAAGGCCGCGCGCTGTCAGCGACAGATCTGACCCGGGCACCGCGCCAGCTTGCTCTATGGCAGCGGCTGCAACAAACACCGATGCGCGATGATGAATTAAGTGGTGAAAGTACCACCATCAAGGCTATGCTCGACAAAGGTCTGGTTGCCTGGCAGACAGTGCCATTTAGCGCTTTTGAACCAAAGCCAGAGCGACAACAGCCGCTACAGCTTAATCCGGCGCAAGCGCTGGCGGTCAGTGCCATTAATCAGGCGGCCGGCAGCTTCAGCCGGTTTTTACTGGAAGGTGTGACCGGCTCCGGTAAAACCGAAGTCTATTTACAGGCGATAAGCCCGGTACTCAAACGCGGTGAGCAAGTGCTGGTGTTAGTGCCGGAAATCGGTCTGACGCCACAAACGCTGGCACGCTTTGCCAAAAGGTTTGCCGTGCCACTGCAAATCTGGCACTCCAACATGACCGATCAGGAGCGTTTACTGGCGTGGCAACGCAGCCAGAGCGGCGACGCCGCTATTACCATCGGTACCCGCTCGGCTTTGTTTTTGCCGTTTGCCCGGTTGGGGTTGCTCATCATCGACGAAGAACACGATGCCTCGCTGAAACAACAGGATGGCTTTCGTTATCATGCGCGCGATTTAGCAGTGAAACGCGCCGCTTTGGCGCAGTGCCCTATAGTGCTCGGTTCTGCAACGCCTAGCCTTGAATCTTTGTACAACGTGCAACAGGGTAAATTCGCCCATTTACCATTGCCAGAGCGAGCCACCAGCCAGCAAGTACCGAAAATTGAACTGCTGGATTTAAAACAGCAGGTACTGAAACATGGTCTGGCCGATGGCACACTCGCCCAAATCAAACACCGGCTGCAGCGCGGCGAACAAGTGATGTTGTTTTTAAACCGCCGCGGTTTTGCGCCCGCACTGATTTGCCATGAATGCGGCTGGCTGACCGAATGCCAGCGTTGTGCCGCGTTTACGACCTTCCACAAACAAAGTCGCCAGCTGGTGTGTCACCATTGTGGCGCCAGCCGGCCTGTGCCGCATCAATGTGGCCATTGCGGCAGTACTCAGCTTGCACCGGTGGGGCAAGGTACAGAGCAGTTGGAAGAGCAGCTACAGCAGCTCATTCCGGATTTTCCGGTGATCCGTTTAGACAGAGACAGCACGCGGCGCAAAGGCAGCCTCGAAGCGTTATTGACAGAAATTAATCAGGGACAGCCGGCGATTATCGTTGGTACTCAGATGCTGGCGAAGGGCCATCATTTCCCCAATGTCAGTCTGGTGGTGATTGTTGATGTCGACAGCGCTTTATATTCCAGCGATTTTCGCGCCTCCGAACAATTAGCGCAGTTGCTGACCCAGGTTGCCGGCCGCGCCGGTCGCGGTGATATTGCTGGCACTGTGTTGCTACAAACACATTATCCTGGCCATCCACTATTGCAGGATGTGATTCAGAACGGTTACAGCTCTTTTGCCCGCAGCGCTTTACTGGAACGCCAGCAAACCCGGCTGCCGCCTTATCAGCATCTGGCCTTGTTCAGGACTGAGTCTTTTGACAGCCAGGATGGCCTGGCATTTCTAAGCATCATTCAGCAGCTGATCGCCACGCATTGCCCACAGGTGCAATATCTCGGGCCACTGAAACCGCCGCTGGAGCGCAAGGCCGGAAAATTCCGCTGGCAATTACAGCTGTTTTGTCAGGACCGGCGCTTACTGCATCAGGCGCTGGATTTAGCACTGGAACAAAGCCGTAATCTGCCGCTGGCTCGAAAAATCAAGTGGCAGCTGGATGTGGATGCGCTGGACCTGAACTAAATCAAATCCATCGCCCCCGGTAAGCGGCAAAATTCAGCCTTACTTTTTTGCCGCCAAATCCAGTACAATCAGGTCATATCAGTCGCCGCAAGAAATTGGCATGCCTCATCAAGATTATGTAAAAACGGCCCGGCCAGCACCGCGTCCAAAGAAAAAACCGAATGAAAAGAAACCTTTACCAATTCTACTGATCAGTGTGGTCAGTGTTTTGACCTTAGCTTTCGGGGCGTTTTTGTGGCACATCTCGCACAGACCCGGTGCAGAAGCTGCTGCCGCAGAAGCCAAAGCCGCAGTTGCAGATACCGTGGTAAAAGACGAATTGCCGCCAAAACCGGCAAAAGAACCTTATACCTACATCAAAGAACTGCAAACCAAAGAAATTCAGGTCGAAGCCGAGCAACTGGCCGCCAAAGCACCAGCGAATATGTACTGCGGCACTTTTAAAGCAATGGAAGGCGCTCAGCAGCTCAAAGCCAAAATGGCATTTGTCGGTATCAGTGCCGAGATCAAACAATCGTCCGGGAAATACCGGGTGGTTTCCGGGCCTTATGTCAGCAAACGTCAGGCGCAAAACGACAAAAACAAACTGCTGCAACAAAAAATCGCCAACTGCTGGATCCCATAACAATTCATACAGCACCGATAAGTTCAGGCTGCGCTGCTATTCGCCTCTTAAACTGAGTGGTGCTCTAGCGGGCAGCGCGCTTGAAATGCGCTGCTGCGCCCACATATCTGCGGTATCTTCCTAAATAGAATATGATTCATGACTACTATTGTTTCTGTGCGCCGCAACGGCGAAGTGGCACTGGGCGGTGACGGCCAGGTCACGCTGGGTAATACCGTAATGAAAGGCAACGCAAAAAAAGTCCGGAGGCTCTATCACGGTAAAGTACTGGCCGGATTTGCCGGTGGCACTGCTGATGCTTTTACTTTATTTGAACGCTTTGAAGCTAAGCTGGAGCTGCACCAGGGCCATCTGATGCGTGCCGCGGTGGAACTTGCCAAAGACTGGCGCACCGACCGGATGCTGCGCAAGCTCGAAGCATTGCTGGCTGTTGCCGACGCCAACTGCTCATTAATCATTACCGGTAATGGTGATGTGATCCAACCGGAGCAGGATCTGATCGCCATCGGTTCCGGCGGGCCATTTGCCCAAGCAGCCGCCACGGCGCTGTTGAACAACACCGATTTACCTGCCAGCGCTATCGTGGAAAAAGCCCTGACGATTGCCGGTGATATCTGTATTTACACCAATCATCACCATACGATTGAAGAATTGAAATAAGGTCCTGTTATGTCGGAAATGACTCCCCGCGAAATTGTCCACGAGCTGGACCGTCATATCATTGGCCAGCAAGGTGCCAAACGCGCTGTTGCTATTGCGCTGCGTAACCGCTGGCGCCGGATGCAACTCGACCCGGCTTTGCGCCAGGAAGTGACACCAAAAAATATTCTGATGATTGGTCCGACTGGCGTCGGTAAAACCGAAATTGCCCGCCGGCTGGCAAAACTGGCCAACGCACCTTTTATCAAAGTTGAAGCAACCAAATTCACTGAAGTCGGTTATGTCGGCAAAGAAGTCGACAGCATCATCCGTGACCTGACTGACAGCGCGGTGAAAATGATCCGCGAGCAGGAAGTGGCGCGGAATCGTTTCCGTGCGGAAGAAGCCGCCGAAGAACGTATTCTGGACGTGTTGCTACCGCGCGCCCGCAATAACTGGGGTGAAGTTGAGAATAGCGACAGTGACTCCAACACCCGGCAGATCTTCCGTAAAAAACTACGCGAAGGCCAGCTCGATGAAAAAGAAATCGAACTGGATTTATCCGCCGGACCCATTGGCGTGGAAATAATGGCGCCTCCGGGTATGGAAGAAATGACCCAGCAGCTGCAGTCGATGTTCCAGAACCTGGGCCAGGAAAAAACCAAAAAGCGTAAACTGAAAATCAAAGATGCCTTTAAACAGCTGGTGGAAGAAGAAGCCGCCAAACTGGTCAATCCGGAAGAGCTCAAAGCGAAAGCTCTAGAAGCGGTTGAACAAAACGGTATTGTCTTCATCGACGAAATCGACAAAATCTGCAAGCGTGGCGAAAGCAGCGGTCCAGATGTGTCGCGCGAGGGCGTACAACGCGATTTGCTTCCGTTAATCGAAGGCTGCAGCGTGAACACCAAACACGGCATGGTCAAAACCGACCATATTCTGTTTATCGCCTCCGGTGCTTTCCAGCTGGCGAAACCGTCAGATTTAGTGCCGGAGTTACAAGGCCGGCTGCCGATCAGGGTCGAACTGCAACCACTGACCGCTGCTGACTTTGAGCGGATTTTGACAGAGCCTAAGGCGTCACTGACTGAACAAACGGTCGCGATGCTGGCAACCGAAGGCGTGCAGCTGAAATTTACCGAAGACGGCATTAAGCGCATCGCTAACGCAGCCTGGCAAGTTAATGAACGTACCGAAAATATCGGTGCGCGCCGGCTTTACACCGTGATGGAACGATTACTGGAAGAAGTGTCGTTTGATGCCGCTGACCATCAGGGCCAGCAAGTGGTGGTGGACGCATCTTATGTTGACAACCATCTCGATGCGCTGGTGCAGGATGAAGACTTAAGCCGGTTTATTCTGTAATTCAGCCCTCGATAAGGACTCGTGATGCATCAGGTCAGCAAACTGCATTATCACCGCAAACAAAAACTGTTGGAGGTGCTGTTTGCTGACGCTGTGTTGGCAGAATTCAGTGCCGAGTTTTTACGCGTGATGTCGCCATCTGCCGAAGTACGCGGGCATGGCGCGCCTGTGCTGGTCGCAAATAAACGCGACGTAGCGCTCAGCCAGATTTTGCCGGTCGGCCAATATGCCGTGAAGTTGGTATTTGACGATGGGCACAATACTGGTTTGTATAGCTGGAGCTATTTACGCCAACTGCATGAGCAAAAAGACTCGCTGTGGAATGACTATCTGCAGCGGCTAAAAGCGGCGAATGCCGTACGGGATGCCAGGTTGGATATTCGCTTTCACAGCGGACTTTAACGCCGCATGCGGCCATTCTGCTATCGCCCGTCCGGGAGCGCCTGCAATTGCCTCATGCGGCGTTGCCACAGCTCGAAAGAGCACCACTATTCCTTCGCTGTGTCGCCTTGCCTGAGGCAATTTCAGGCTGATCTGTTATTCGCTTATTAAACGATATGGTGCTCTGGATTTCAGGCTTTAAACTTGTCTACAGTCTGATGTAAACGAGCGGCCTGCGCTGCCACTTCCTCACTGATTTGTGCATTATGTTCGGCGATTTTCAGCGATTGTTCGGAAATATCGCGAATACGGATGACGTTTTTATTTACCTCTGCTGCGACATGACTTTGCTCTTCCACTGCGGTCGCAATTTGTGTGGTCATTTCCATAATATGCGTGACGTCACCGGTGATAGCCGTGAGCAAACGACTGGCCATACCGGCCTGCTCTGCACCACTTTGACCGCGTTCACGGCATTGCTGCATTGAGCCGACAATCGCACGGGTGCGGCCTTGTAAACTGGAAATAATCTGTTCAATTTGCCGGGTAGATTCTGCAGTACGTTGAGCAAGGCTGCGCACTTCATCGGCGACCACGGCAAAACCACGGCCCTGCTCGCCAGCCCGCGCAGCTTCGATGGCCGCATTTAACGCCAGTAAGTTGGTTTGTTCAGCAATACCGCGGATCACATCAATCACAGAGCCAATAGTGGTACTGTCCTGTTCCAGCTCAGCCACCACACTCGCAGCTTGCTGTAATTCATCGGAAAGAGCGCGGATGCGGCTCACTGTTTGTTCCACTTCTTTCATGCCTGCCGCGGCATTCTGATTGGTGGAATCAGCTTTATTGGCCGTGTTTTCGGTGTTCCCGGCAATCTCTTCAATGGTTGCACCCATTTCAGTGACAGCAGTAGCCACCATATCGCTTTCCATTTGTTGTTGCGACATTCCACGACTGGTTTCAGCGGTCGACTGCGCCAGTTCAGCTGTTGCAGTATCCAGCATTTCCAGCGCCTGATTCACACTGCGCACCAGGTCTTGAAAGTCACACAACATCGCATTGAAGTCTTGCGCCAGCAGCGTCATTTCGTCGCGGCCTTCGACGCTGACACGCTGGCGGAAATCATTGTCTTTTCGGATCACACCGATAGTGCGACAAACATTCTGGATGGGCTGCAGGATACTACGAGAGGTCAGCAGCACCAGCACGACCACCACCGCCAACACGATAAAAAACAGCGTGAATGCCAGATATTTGGCTGCCGTCGAGGCCTTTTCCAACGCTGCGTTGGCTTTGTCCGTCATCGCCTGCAAACTGGTTTCGGTTTGGTGTACCGCTTTTCGCATTTCGCCCATAATACCCTGATCATGTTTCAGGCCCATCGTCTGACTTCCGGCAACCAGATTACGGTAGGCTTCGGCATAGCTGTCAGCCGCACTATGTAATGTGGCGCTGGCATTTTGGCCATCTAATAAGGACTTGAATCTGCTGAATTCAGCATTAAAACTGTCGAGGTATTTGAGGTCTGCTCGCAGCATAAAATCTTTTTCAGCACGACGCATTTGCAGCAAACTAACCAGCAAAGTGTCATTGTTGACCTGTTTAAACTCGGCTTCGAGTTGATGCGCCGCGGTGCGCAAAGCACCATACAAACCGGATTGTGGATCTAATCCGACCTGCACAGCTGTTTTCACTAATGCCTCAAACTTTTGCTGATACGAAGCCGTTTGCTGGCGAAAAATTTTCAACGAGCCGATATCGATATCGTGGGCAGTTAAATCCTGTTCCAGTGAGTTCAGCCCCTGATTCAATTCCTGCATGGTTTTATTGAATTTGTCTTGATAAGCGATATCTTTGCGCATCAGAAAATCTTTCTCGTGCCGGCGCAGCACCAAGATGTCACGTTCTAAGGCGGCGATTTCCACATTGATTGCCGCCAGAGCGGTAAATTGCATATTTTGAAAAATAAGCAGTAGCAACATCACCAGCATGGCCGCTCCGACTACCAAACTGTTGACCATTAACCGGTTTTTAATCGATAAATTACGTAACATTCCCACCCTCCTGCTGGTGTTCTGACCAGCTTAAGCATAGGTAAGAAAATCTGTAGCGCAGGAAAAAGCAGATAAAATTTATTGTTTAACTGAGACTTAGTAAGGCAAGCCCCAGACTGCAGCTGCCAAGTAGCATACCTGCCAGAATGTCACCGGGGAAATGCACACCTAACAGCACACGGGACAAACCAACCAGACAGCCCCACAGCAGGACCAGCGGCAACCAAACTGGTGCCATCACCGCGATGCAGCTGACCAGCACAAAAGCACCGGCGGTATGGCCAGACGGTAAACTGAAACGGTCGGAAGGTTCGATATGTGCCTGAAATTGTCCAGCCATGGCCACAGCGGGCCGTTGCCGGCGGAACAGATTTTTTAACAGCAGATATGCGGGCAATTCAATGGCAAAAGCCAATGCCAGCAAAGTGACAAATTGCAAATCAGCATGCGTGCCGCGCCAGTACAGACCGGCCGCGAACAACGCATACAGCGGGCCGTCGGCTGTTTTTGAGATCCAATAACTTAACCGTCGTAAGCGTCCTTGTCCCAACCCTAAAAACAACCGCGCAAAACAGCGTTGATCCAATTCAATCCAGCGTTGTCGTTGCATAGTGCTCTCCGGTCACAGCGATATGCTGTGACCAGACTAATCAGCAGTGATGACAGAGACATGACAACGTCAAAACGATAATTTTTGCTGTAACAATGCCAGCGCGTCCACCTCCGGCAAAGGCTTCGCGATGAGATACCCTTGGGCAGCATCACAGGCCATGTGGCGCAACAGCAACAGTTGATTGGCATCTTCGACACCTTCGGCCAGAATCCGTTTGCCCAGACCATGTGCCAGCGTAATCATGGTTTTGACAATCATCATATCGGAATCGCTACCAGCCATATCGATGATAAAACTGCGGTCGATTTTAATTTTATCAATCGGCATCCGGCGTAAATAACCCAATGATGAATAACCGGTACCAAAATCGTCGATCGAGACGCGGATCCCCATTTGCTGCAGTTCGGTAACGAAGTTGCGGCCTTGCTCCATATCCCCCATCGCAATGTTTTCGGTGATTTCGAGTTCCAGCATCGTTGGCGACACTTCATATTGCTGCAGTAACTGTTGGATCCGCTGCTTCAGACCCGGCTGTTCAAAATGGATAGGGGACATATTGACCGCAACTGACAACATCACTTGCTGTTTACGCCAGCGTCCAAGCGTTTCAACAGCCTGTTCCAGCAATTGCATATCGAGCTCGCGCATCAGGCCAATCTGCTCCATCTGCGGTAAAAACTGTCCCGGCATTACAATGCCACGTTCTGGATGATGCCAGCGTACTAAGGCCTCAAACCCCTCAATCCTTTGCTCGCGGATATTCCATTGCGGCTGGTAATACAACACAAACTGTTTATGTTCCAGCGCCAGTAGCAGCTCTTTTTCCAGTAGCAGTAAGCGGGCAGTTTCTTCTTCCATACCCTGATGGTATTGGATCCACCGTTGTTGCTGACGCTTAGCCTGATGGAAGGCAATATTGGCTTTTTGTAATAGAGATTCGGCGCTCACGGCGTGATCCGGAAACTGTGCCACGCCGATAGTTGCAGTCAGCTTTAATAAACCAGAGTCAAAATTAAAAGGCTTTTCAATCAGTTGCTCTATATGGTGCAAGCAAAACTGCCGCTGCTTATCAGTCAGAATATCCTGCAACACCAATGCAAAAATATCACCACCGGTGCGCGCCACCAGACAAGGTTTCAGGATACTGGTTTCAAAACGCCGGGTGACCTCGCGCAAAATACGGTCGCCCTGTTTCAGACCGACAGTTTCATTGACGGTTTTAAAGCGGTCCAGCCCCAACATCACCAACAGCAACGGTTGTTGCGCCGGTTGTTGAATCAATCCGGACAACTGCTGCAGTAAAGCGTCCCGGTTCAACGCGCCGGTTAACTGGTCGTGAGAATCCAGATAGCGGGTTTTTGCAGCCAGTTGCTGGTTGGTGCTGCGTTCATCGTCCTGCAGCCACACCACCAGCCCAAGCCCCAGCAAAGTCTGGAAAAATAGTTCCAGATGTTTGCCAACTAGTAATACCCGTAAGAATTGTGAACCTTCGCCGAGCCAACCTGACAATAATGCCAGCATTATCAACAAGAAGCCCCAAAACAGAATCGAAATCGCCACCAGTTTACCGATGAAAATCCGATGCGGCAGACCAAACAACCAGATACCGGACACAACCAGCGCAGCACCAATAAACAACAACCTTAGATTGAGTTGGACCACAGTTTTCCACAGCGAAGGCCCATCCTGATAGACAAATAAGGCTACAGAGACCGCAGCTAACGCAGCAACCAGCAGCAGGAGCTGATTAACCAGACGGCTGGAGATCCGCTCAGAACTGATGGCTTCGCGCACGCCCACCAGCATGTAAATGGCAAAGGCATAACTGGCAAACAGATAACCAAATTCAAGGCTTACGAGTACCGGATAAAGCGGTCCGGTCGCCGGATTTAATAACACGTGACTGGCCAGTAACATTAAGTAGGCGGCAAAACAGCCAAAAGCGACCGACCAGGACTTCAGATAATGCCGCTGATAAATCCGAAAGAAATACCACAGGATAAAACTCAGCGCACAGGATAAACCAGCCTGGATCAGGAACAGCGAAATGCGGGCCAGTGTCAGTTCAAGGCTCAAGGGGGCAGACCAGAGACGAGATATGTAAGCAAAAACTAACACAGCTGAAATGGTTTTGCACTGCTGTTACCGGCATAATTCCACGTGTTTGTCAGGCTTGAGCTTGGGGGCAATAGGGTTATACTGTCCCCTAACCAATTGATCCAAAGGCGGGAATTAGCATGCAATACAATACTTCTGAATTATGTGATCTGTATGCAGACATGATTGATGTGGTTGAACCGATTTTTGCCAACTACGGCGGCCGCCGCTCTTTTGGCGGTGTGATCCATACCATTAAATGTTTTGAAGATAACGGCCTGATCCGGCAGATGCTGGCCGAACCCGGCGTTGGTAAAGTGCTGTTGATCGACGGTGGCGGCTCAGCGCGCCGCGCGCTGATTGATGCGGAGCTGGCTGCTCTTGCGTCAGAAAATGGCTGGGAAGGCATTATTTGTTATGGCAGCGTGCGCGATGTCGATACGCTGGAAGATTTCGATTTAGGCATTCAGGCGGTCAACGCCATTCCGGTGCGCGCCGACGACCAGGGTTTTGGCGAAACCGACGTTCCGGTCAACTTCGCCGGTGTGACTTTCCTGCCGGAAGATCATATCTACGCCGACAGTACCGGTATTATCCTGTCAGCGGAGCCACTGGACATTGAATAACTGGCTACAACGGCTGCAGAGCGCCGACCTTGCCGCCTGGCAGCAACATCGCCCCGGTGAAGTGCGGCTCGGTGCTGCACTGCATTATCTGAATCCGCTGTTAGCGCTGGAAGATGCCCTGGCTGGGGCCGTGCAGCAAGGTTGCCGTTTTGCCTTGCTCGGCATCCCGGAAGACATAGGCCCTCGGGCAAACCTCGGCAACGGCGGCGCTGATTTAGGTTTCAGTGCGTTTTTAAGCCGTTTTATCAATCTGCAGGACAATTTGTTTGCTGCCGCCGGCCAATTACTGTTAGCTGGCAGTATCCATTGTGAGGACTTGCAACAACGCGCGGCGTTGCTGAATCCTGCAGATCCGGACCAGCTGACACAATTGCGTCAACTCTGCAGCGAGCTGGATCTGCGGGTGTATCACGTCATGCGGGCCATTTTTGATGCTGGTCTGACGCCCATTATCATTGGCGGCGGTCACAACAATGCGCTGCCGATTTTACAGGCACTGGCCAGCCACGCCGGCCAGGCGGCTGACGCAATCAATCTGGACCCACACTGTGATTTCCGGCTGCTGGAAGGCCGGCACAGTGGCAATGGCTTCAGTTACGCCGCGCAGGCTGGCTGGTTGCGGAAGTATTTTGTGCTCGGGTTACACGAACTGAAAAATTCTGCCACAGCTTTGCAGCAATTGGCTGCGGCCGGCGCTGGCTACTGCAGTTATCAGCGAATTTGGCAACGCCGCCAATTGACGTTGGCGCAAGGGATCACTCAAGCCATAGATTTTGTGGGTGCCGATGAGAGCACCCCGTTGGGAATTGAATTGGACACCGACAGTATCAGCGGCATGCCAGTCAGTGCCTATACCAATTGTGGTGTAACTGTGGCCGATGCCGAATTCTATATCTGGCAGCTGGCGCATTTAGCTCGGGTACGGTACCTGCACCTGGCAGAAGCCGCTCCGGCGCAGCATCCGGCTGGACTGAAAGCCGGGATGAATGAAGCGGGCCAGGTGTTGTCGGCGCTGGTCTTGGCTTTTATTCAAGCCAGGGCGACACAGCACTGAACAGTGTTCCGGAATAAACGTCAGCCACCGGTCTGATTAAACTGATGTTGCCGCATCCAGGCCGGTAATCCGGCCAGCGCAAAGGGCTGGCTGAATAAAAAGCCCTGTGCACGGATGCAGCCCATCCGCGTTAATTTTTCCGCGGTTGCCTGCTCTTCGACCCCTTCCGCGACCACGTCCAGCCGCAGATTTTTTGCCAGATCAATAATGGCGCCGGTAATAGCGACCTGAGCGTCCGATTTATGCATGCCACTGATAAACTGCGCGTCGATTTTGACTTGTTGCAGTGGAAATTCGCGCAGCATCCCAAGCGACGTATAACCGGTGCCAAAATCGTCCAGCACCAGCACCAGACCCAGTGCACGCAGCCGTTGCAGCATCGGCAGCACCGCCTGCGGCTCTGTCATCAGCGCTTCTTCTTTTAATTCCAGGATCAGCTGACCGGGCTTGACCTGATGCTTGGTAAGCAACTGCTGAATATGCTCAGCCAGTTCTATCTGCAACAAATCGCTACTGCTGATATTGACGGCGAGCTGCAACACAATGCCCTCTTTTTGCAGTGTGGCCAGCATCTGGATGGTCTGCTGCAGCACCCAGCAAGTGAGCGGAAACATCAGCCCCATCTGTTCTGCCAGCGGAATAAACTGTTTTGGCGCCAGCAAGCCATGCTCCGGATGCGCCCAGCGCAATAGGACTTCAGCAGCGACTACTTGCCGGTCCGGCAACAACACTTGTGGCTGCACATCTAACTGCAACTGTTGCGCAACGATGGCTTGCTGCAGCTGTGCCATCATCGCCAACTTGTCCGGTGTGGTCGCAGACATTTCATGCTGATACACCGGCGAATCCGCCGCGCTCAGTAGCCGTTGCTGCAGGGCCAAATGGGCCTTTTCTAACAGTTCTGAGAAATCCTGGCCATGTTGTGGATATAAACTGATACCGGCCAGGATACGGTAATCGACAGCGCAGCCGCGTAACAGCAGCGGTTCAGCGATTTGTTGCTCCAGCTGATGCGCCAGATAGCCAGCCTGATGTTGCTTGCCCTGCTGGTCAACCAATAGCAGAAAATCGACACCACCAAGGTGCGCAACATAAGCATCGGCACTACTGAGCGGCAGAATCCCCTGATGTGCCGCAGCCGCCTGATTGAGCCGCCTGGCGATTTGACTCAGCACCAGGTTGGCGTGGCTGTAACCAAGCAGTTGGTTTACACGTTCAAACTGGTCGATTTTGACTAACACCAGCGCCAGCTGCGCCTGTGCATGACTGGTGATAAAAGTCTGAAAATCCTGCTTCGCCAGCCATTTATTTGGCAAACCACTAATGTCGTCATGCAACAAATGAAAAGGCGGTTCATGACCCACGGCGACAGGTGCAGGGCGGCGTGCACGCCACCACAAGATGGTGATAAAAACACACAGCAGCGACAGACCGATGAAAGCAGCAAAGACCCACCAGGGCAAAGCACCGGCCTGAGTCGCAGCGGCGGCGGGCACGGCGGCAGCGGACATAGCGTAAAACAACGCGACAACAACCAAACTCCAGCGCATAGATCCAGTACCTGAGGAGTGCGTATGCGCTGAGCTTACGCTTTTTTGTTTGGTTGTAAAGTCAGCGCGCCGCAGTCAACACATTGACCTGCATGCCGGCATCAACGCATCGACGCCAGCGGTACCATCTGGCCGCCTACCATCAGCTGTTTCAGCGGATTGACGCCAAACTGATAACAGAGTTCAGCCGGCTGGCTAATTTGAAACAGTGCCAGATCAGCACGTAAACCGGTTTTGAGCATGCCCCGGTCAGTGAGGCCAAGTGCCCGCGCCGCATGGCGGGTGACACCAGCCAACGCTTCTGCCGGTGTCAGACGGAATAAAGTACAGGCCATGTTCAGCATCAGCGGCAGATTACACAGCGGTGCAGTACCGGGGTTTAAATCGGTCGAGACTGCCATCGGCACCTGATACTGGCGCAGCAGGTCAATCGGCGGCATTTTGGTTTCGCGCAGGAAATAATAGGCACCGGGCAGCAATACCGCGACAGTGCCGGCCTGTGCCATTGCCTGCACATCGGCTTCGGTCAGATATTCAATATGATCGGCCGATAATCCAGTAAATTCAGCGACCAGACTGGCGCCGCCTAAACTCGACAGCTGTTCGGCATGCGCCTTCACCGGCAAGCCCAGGGCTTTGGCTTTGCTAAATAAACGCCGGCTTTGCGCCACAGAGAAACCAATCCCCTCACAAAATACATCAACAGCGTCAATCAGGCCTTCCTGCTGCAATTGCGGCAGCATTGTCTCGATGACCAGATCCAGATAACCCTCGCTGTCGCCGCGATATTCAGCCGGCAAGGCATGGGCGCCAAGAAAAGTGGTTTGGATCCGGACAGGGTGATGCTGTGCTAACAAGCGCGCCACCTGCAGAATTTTGCGCTCTGACTCCAGACTTAAACCATAACCGGATTTAATCTCAACCGTCGTCACGCCCTGCCCGAGCAAGCTGTTTAACCGGTCTTTCGCCAGCACAAATAACTCTTCTGCCGAGGCTGCCCGCGTCGCCGTCACAGTGGACTGAATACCACCGCCACTCTCGGCAATTTGCTGATAAGTGGCGCCATTCAGCCGCATTTCAAATTCATTGGCGCGGCTGCCGGCATACACCAGATGTGTATGGCAATCGATCAACCCCGGCAACAGCCAACCGCCCTGACCGTCATAAGCCGGTGTTGCCAGCGCGTCATAAACCGGCAATTCAGCACGGGGGCCACAAAAGGCAATCAAACCATCTTTCACGGCGAGCACCGCATTGGTCACAGCACCGTAAGGCCCGTCCCGGCTTGGGTCCATAGTCGCCAGATTGACGTTGTACCAAATCGCATCAAAATGCTGCATATCAGCTGTCCTGTAAAAATAAGCAGAGGGAACCGACGCCCGGCGCGGCAACACGCTGACGCACTTATTGCGCAAATTCTACCGCATTCACTTGTATAGACAATTAAGATCCGCTATTTATTGCCACATCTCAGACTCGGGCAGGCATACCGGATGCAACGTAGTAACGACAGTGGCACGCCGAAATTCGTCGCGATTAAAGAATTTATCCTCAGTCAGATTGAAAGTGGCAACTGGCCTGAGCACAGCCGGGTACCGTCAGAACATGCACTGTGTGACCAGTTTGCGGTCAGCCGGATGACTGCACGGCGGGCTTTACAGGAGCTGACCGAACAAGGCGTGTTGTACCGCACTCAGGGTGTCGGTAGTTTTGTCGCATCCCCCAAATCCCAATCGGCGCTTCTTGAGATCCGCAATATTGCTGACGAAATTCAGGCACGGGGGCATTTCCACAGCGCGCAGCTCGTCCAGCTAACCAGCCTGCCCTGCCCGGCGCTGGTGGCCGGTGCATTGGGCCTGAACCGCAACGAGCCGGTGTTTTTTTCACTGATTGTGCACTACGACAATCAAACCCCATTGCAGTTGGAAGCCCGTTACGTCAATCCGAAGATGGTGCCGCTCTATCTGCAGCAGGACTTTCGCTACCAGACACCACATGAGTATTTAAGCGCGGTGGCGCCTCTGACTGAAGCTGACCACATTGTTGAAGCTGTATTGCCAGATGAATTCACCTGCAAACATCTGAAACTCACGCCACATGAACCTTGTTTACGTCTGACCAGACGGACCTTTAGCCGCGGCGGCGCCGTCAGCTTCGCTTATTTAACCTCCGCCGGCAGCCGTTATCGGCTTGGCGGTCATTTAAATATCAGTCCGGCTGGATGATAACTCCAGCACCAAAACAAAATCTGCGGCGCCAAACTGCAGCATCTCCGCTATTTGCTGCTTGTTAACTGCCAGATCTACGATAAATGCCTGTTTTTATTAAATGCATTTTTTCGTAGATACTGGCTAGACCAGCTGATTTATCTCTGTTAATTTCCAGACTCTTTTTTTGCACAAATTTGCACAAAAAAGATCTTCGTCAATACTAACACCAATGCAGACGAAGAAGACAAATGAGACAACAGGACTAGACATGAAACTCACCGTGGCTCACAAAGTCATTCTTGGCTTTGGCTTTATTGCATTACTGCTGCTGTTTGCCAGCTTATCGTCTTTGTGGAGCTTTGCGGTCGTATCCGACTCGGGCAGTCGGGTTAACGACATCGCCGTACCGGTGCAACAACAAAGTAATCAGGCGCAAATTCAGTTACTAAAACTAGCCAAACTGTCAGCGTTGGGCTTTATGGCCGATCAACCGAAAACGATCAGCCAGTATCAGTCCGACTTTGCCAGTGCCAGCGAGCAATACCTGCAACAAATCAAAACACTCAGTACCTTGACCGCGGCCGAACCCAGCCTGAATCAACCGCTGGCACAGGCCAAACAGCATTACGAACAATACCACAATGCCGTTAACGCGATGTTTACGGCCAAACTTAACACCCTAAAGACCGCCGAGACTGCCGCCGCTGAAGTCAAGCAACTGGTGCAGCTCATTGACGATGCCGGCGCTACGCTGGTGGATATCTCTTATCTGGAAACTCCGGGCAAAAAAGCGCAGCTGGAACTATTGGCCGGTGCCGCCGGTCGGGTGGACGGCCAGTTACTGACGCTTATGCAAACCGTGAAAGAAACCGGCGCTTACACCGAACTGAGCCAGACCACAGAAAGCCAGCAAAATCTGGAGTTTGCTATCAGTGATATGCAGGGTAATCTGGATTACATCAGCAAGCTGGTGGATGAAGTGGATGCCACTGACTTGTGGCAAACCTTTAACGAGCAACTGAGCAGTGTCAAACAGCGCATCAGTGCAGAAAACAGTTTGGTGCGACTCAAACAACAGCAACTGACCGCATTACAGCAAGCCCAAACCGAATTAACACAATCCGAAAAGGCCATCGCCCAGGCGATCACCGCACTCGACCAACTGCTGAAAGCGGCTGATCAGCAATTTACCAGCCTGCAGGCCGAAGTGTCCTCAGCACTATCCTTTGGTCAGGTCCGCACTATTATCATCATGGTGGTGTTAGTGGCATTGGCCGGGGCAGCTGCATATCTGACTATTAATGCCATGCTGAAACCGCTCGCCGGCATTAACAAAGTGCTGGGCGAAGTTGCCGCCGGCGACTTGACCCGGCGCCTTGCTATCGAAAACGCAGATGAGTTTGGCGCCCTGTCGATGAAGGTAAATAGCCTGATTGAAGCCTTGAGCCAACTCATTCACCGTATTGCCAGTAGCTCAGGTGAATTGCAGCACAATGCTGAACGTTCCCGAGACGAGGTGCAAGAGATCAACCGCGCCTTGCAAAGCCAGCAAAACCAAATTAACGATGTCAATCAAACCACCTTACAGCTCAATGACAACACGCATCAGATTGCACAGCAGGCCCAACTGGCAGTGCAGGAAATGCAGCATGCGCTGGGGCAAAGTCAGCAGATTGATAAAATTTCAAACGAAAACAATACATTGATTGGTGGTCTTGCCGACCAGCTCACCAGCACTGCGACAATTATGCTCAAAGTGAACGAGCAATCGAATAATATTGGCAGCATTCTGGCAACCATCCGCGGTATTGCCGAGCAAACTAACCTGCTGGCACTGAATGCTGCCATTGAAGCCGCACGCGCCGGTGAACAAGGCCGTGGCTTTGCCGTGGTTGCTGACGAAGTCCGCTCACTGGCGGTGCGCAGCCAGGCTGCCGTCGATGAGATCCGTCAGATGATCCAAACCCTGCAGCAGGAAAGTACATCCGCCGTCAGCGCCATTACCAGAGGCAAAACCGATGCCGAATACTGCGTCAATCACACCGCAGATCTGGTGCAGTCGCTCGGTCAGGTTAATCAGGCCATCAGCCAGATGCATCAAATCAGTACCGCTATTGCCAGTGCCACCCAACAACAACTGGCGCTGGGTGATCTGATTTCCGGTCACATGGGGGATATGGTTCAGCTATCCGCACAGAGTTCTGAAAAAGCTGACAGGACCTTGCAGCACAGCGCGGCCGTCAGTGACAACGCCAGCCAGCTCAGCGCTGCGATCAGTACCTTTAAGATTTAACTGCCATAGACGGACCCTGTGATTCAGGGTCTGTCGCACAGCACCCCTGATATCACATCCCAACATCTCCCCTCATAGCACTAAATCTGCTTTGCTTTGCGAGGCATCTTCGATCTGCACACTTGTTGCCTGATCCGGCTGAAGCTACGCCCAAATGACAGCGCAAAAAAAGGCTGGAACTAGTCCAGCCAGGCAGGCGTGTTTCTACCCAATCCCGGGTATTTGTGGCGATCCCTCTGCGTTGAACGCAGAAATAAATTGCCAAAATAGAGACAAAAAAACCTTACGAAGTTTTGATATTGTTCCCAACTCTGCAAATTTTCAGGCTTTTATCCAGTTTCGCAGTTGTTGAGCATCCAGTACTCTGATGTTAGCTTCGAGGGCAAAAATCTGGGCTGGGCTGTCCAGCCGCTCCGGCACTATTGCCAGGGCGCTGTGGCATTGATGTCTTAGCATCTGCTGAAAAATCTGCCTTAGCTGAATGATATCGAGGGGTCCGTCTGATGGAGACTGTAGATAATACAAAACTCCATATTCTGCTTTCAGATAGTAGTTATCCACGCCTTGTAACTTTTCTGCTGATTGTTGCTGCAAAAACTGCAACGCCAGGCGGCTAAAATTGTGTTGTATCGCTGGCTCCGTGAGTGTCGCCAATCGCGGTTTGCGGTGAAATTCGACCCCAAACACCGCGAACACATTCAGTACCAAGGCCAGCAACAACATGCAGGTAAATATCAATAACAACGGTTGCTGATACCATTGGGGATTCATTAAGGCAGAGTCAGCAGAATTGCTGTAAAGATAAATAAAACCCGCTGCGACACCCAGCGCGGTACAGCAGCCTGATCCGAGTAGCCATTTATTGAGATCCAATCGCAGATTCCTGAGCCATGTTCCTATCATGGCTATGCTGCCGATATCCCGATGAAAAAAGCCAACCAAGCTTTGATAAATTTATGATATTGCTGTGTCCGCGCCGACTTGAGTTGGTGTTACCCGATCAGACTACGGATGTCGTTATGCTGATAAGAAAAGCCAGTATTGTGCTGACTGAGACTGGCATCTACTGAACGAGGGAGTTCAGTGGCCGGCACAAACTGCGGTACCGGGACTTCGGCCCGGATGCAGGCTGCGGTGTAAAATTCAGCTTTGTCAGCTGTGAAAGGTGCGGATAAATTAACAACTTGCGGAAATTTTTGCCCTGAAACTGCCAGCAGCTGACAAACCCAGCGACAAACATCATGACTGTGGACCAGATTGACCGGTTGTTCCGGCCCAGCCATCACCCCCCGGCGGGTAAAGGCTGAAGGATGACGGCCGGGGCCGACTAAACCGGCCAGTCGCAGGATAAAATACGCCGGATGTTGCTGCACCAGCTGCTCAGCCTGCCACAGTATTGCCGCACGCGGCTCAGGTCCCGGAGCGGCCGATTCATTCATGTGCCCGGCCAGCCCCGCATAAACGCCGGTTGAAGAACACAGGATCAGCCCTTTTGCCCTGCTACATTGGCTCAGCACCAGCTGCAAACTTGCAAGGTAAGCGCTGCCGCCATCATGATGTGCGGCTGGTGGCATTGCCAGGATTATCCAGCTATCTGGCAACAATACCTGAACAGAACTGTCAAACCGGTTCTGGCCATCCCAGCACAATGGTTGGATTTGTGGCGGTAACGTCGACAAGCTTTGTGTGCTGCGCCGGCTGCCATAGACCTGATGTCCTGCCTCAGCCAATACCACACCAAGCTGGCTGCCTAACCAGCCACAACCGAAAATCAGTACTGTTGCCATGCTTTAGGCCTCAGAGGTTGCCGGTTGTACCGGTAATACCGCAAAACGGCCATGGAATTCCGCCAACACCCGACCGGAGTGAACCAGACGTACTGTCAATTGCTGACGGACTTTGCGACCATGCCGCACATTAGCCAAATCGCCGCGCGCTTCAGACAGCAGTACTTCCGCCCGCGCGTCTTGCCGTACAGGCGCCAGATAACGGATATCGGCATCAGCCAGCACTATGTCTCCGTGCAATCCCAGCGCCTGCAGTTGTAACCAGACCAATCCCCAGCCGGTTAATGTCAGCAGACTATAAATACTGCCGGCAAACATACTGTGGTGCAGATTTTTATTTGGGGGCAGTGGTGCCCGACACGCCAATAAATGCCCGTCAAACTGGTCCACAGTCAGCTGCATAAAAGCAGACAGCGGAATGGTTTCATGCCAGGTTTGCTGCAAACTGCCACACCACCGTTGCCACTCGGACGCAGTGCCATCCAGCCGCAGGCGTTTGGTCATTTGCTGATGGGCGATACCATATAAAGGTTCCAGCGGGCGGCAGGCCTGATAACCGAGATTCTGATAAAACCCAAAGGCATTTTCGCGGGCATTTAACGTCAGTTGCCGGCAACCCCAGGCAATGCCCTGCTGCTCCAACGATTGCAGCACTAAAGCACCTAGTCCCTTACCACGCGCCGCTTCCGCCACGGCCATATAACGCACCTGACACCAGCCGTCGGCCAGCTGATGAATACGTCCGACCGCCAACACGGCGCCGTCCGCAGTCAGCACCATCCTGTGCGCACTGTCGGCTTCCAACTCGTCACGTTCCGACCCCAAGGGCTGACCCCATGGCGCACGTAGCACCTGATACCGCAATTGATAATACCCCTGCCATTCTTCGGCAGTAGACGGGCTGATAACCTGATAGTTCATGCAGCTAACCTCTGGTTTAAGCCAATGCGGGCGGAACTTGCAGCCAAAAAGTGACAGGGCCGTCGTTGACCAGGCTGACCTGCATGTCGGCAGCAAACTGACCGGTCGCGACCGTCACGCCCTGTGCCCGGCAATAGTCGACAAATTGCAAATACATCGGCTCGGCCAGCTCTGGCCGCGCCGCCGGCGTGAAACTAGGCCGCAGGCCTGAGTTGGTATCTGCCGCCAGCGTAAACTGGGAGACCACTAACATCTCGCCACCGGCTTGCTGCAGATTCAGATTCATCTTACCGGCCGCGTCACTGAACAGTCGGTATTTCAGTACTTTGTCCGCCAGCTTGTGCAATTCTGCGCGGCTGTCACCGGCTTCCACACCGAGCAATACCAACATGCCTGGGCCAATAGCGCCAACCACCTGCTCTGCGACAGTGACATCGGCTCGGCGGACTCTTTGAATTAACGCAATCAACGTGGCTCTCCAAGACGGCGGGCCAATAACAGCGATGCGTCATACAAAGCCCGGCTGATGCCGGTTTCACTGGCGGAATGCCCGGCGTTGCTGACGATAGTCAGTACCGAATTTGACCAGGCCTGGTGCAGAGTCCAGGCATTTTCCATTTTGCAGACGCTGTCATAACGTCCATGCACGATATAACAAGGCAAATGATTGACCCGGACTAAGTCATCGAGCAGCTGATTGGGTCGTAAAAAACAATGGTGCAAAAAATAATGGTTTTCGATGCGTGCCAGTGGCAACGCCGACTCCGGCTCCAATGCGCCATCGCGCATCGCACAGTTGGGCAATAAAGTGGCGACCCGCGCTTCCCAAAGGCTCCACGCCCTTGCTGCCTCGAGCTGAATGTCGGCATCCTGGTGCTGCAGCAGTTGCTGGTAAGCCACCAGAATATCCAAACCTTTTTTTGCAGCGACCGGGGCAAAAAAGTCAGCATAATAATCTGGGAACAACTGACTGGCGCCGCCACCGGGCCGGTACAGCCAATCAATATCTTCGGGCCGGCCAAGAAAAATGCCGCGCAGGATAAGTCCCAGACAATGCTCTGGATACTGCTGCGCGTACGCCAGTGCTAAGGTACTGCCCCAGCTACCGCCCGCCACCACCCACTGCGCGATACCAAGCAGCTGGCGAATGGCTTCAATGTCGCTGATCAGCTCTGCGGTGGTATTGTGACTGATGCTGGCAAATGGCGTCGATTGGCCGCAACCACGCTGATCAAACAACACTATCCGGTATTGCTGCGGGTCAAACAGTGTGCGCTGAAACGGCGAGCTACCGCCACCTGGACCGCCATGACACATCAGCACCGGAATGCCGTTCGGGTTGCCGCTTTGTTCCAGATAGAGCCGGTGCCCATGCGGCCGGTCCAGCCAGCCGGTATAATAATTTTCCACAGGTTCAGTGCGGTACATCAGATGACTCCGGAGAAACAGCGGAGCGCTGTTGTTGGACCCGTTGCGCTTTATGCTGCGCCAGTTGCAAAGCCCGGCAATGTTGTTCCTGTAATAATGCCGTCAGCTCAGCGCCAATCAACACGACCAACCAGGATAAATAAATCCAGACAAACAGAATTGGCACCAGCGCTAAGGCGCCATAAATCGCCTGATAAGACGGGAAGTGCTGGATATACAAGGCAAAACCATTTTTCAGCATCTCAAACAAAATACTGGCCAACAAAGCCCCCCACACCGCATGGCCGTACCGCACTTTAATATTCGGCACCAGCTGATACAGCATAAAAAACGCCAGTAACGACATCAGATAAGGTGTAAAGGACAGCAGGAAATTTGACAACCCTGGAGTGTAATCGTCGGCCAGGTGGCTTAAAGACGCCAGATAAGAGGTCAGCGCGATGGAACTGCCGAGCAAAATGGGGCCGAGTGTCAGAATCATCCAATAAATCGACAAGGAGATCACCAACCTTGGCCGTTTTTGCACCCGCCAGATTTTATTCAGCGTTTTATCTATGTTATGGATGAGCATTAAAGCCACCAGCACCAAAAACAGCACACCGACTGTGGTCATCTGGCCGATATTTTCAACAAAACCGTTGATATAACTCTGAATTTCCTCGCCACGTGACGGCACGATGTTGGCATAAACAAAAGCCTCTATCTCGCCGCGCAAGCCGGCAAACATCGGAAAGGCGTTTAACACCGAAAAGGCCACAGCGACCAGCGGCACCAGCGACAAAATCGAGATATAAGCCAGATAACCGCCGATCATACCAATCTGGTCATGCTGACAACGTTGCAGGTAAAGCCGGCAAAAACGCCAGCTGTTCACAATAAATTCGGGCATCATCCTGTCCTGAACTGGCACTGTCTGCGGTGCCGGAAGCTGCAGCCTATCACAAAGCTGACCGCCGACGGCAACTACTGTCAGCGCAGTACCACAGCTTTGCTCTGCGCCAGCGCCTGACTGGTTTTTTCCAGTAACTGGTCACCGTCCTGATCGATAAACAGCACTTTCAGCCCCAGCGCATCCGCAACTTTCAGTCCGTCTGCACTGCCGAGGCACAAAAAGGCTGTCGACCAGGCGTCACCAAAAGTGGCATTGTCGATCAACACCGTCGTTGACACCGTCTTGTGTCGCACCGGCGCACCATGCCGTGCATCCAGCACATGGCTGAAACGCTGGCCATTGGCATCAAAATAATGCCGGTAGGTGCCAGAAGTCATGATAGCCAGGGGTTCGTCCTGTTGGACTTCGATGATTTTTTGCAGACGCTGATCGCCGGGTAACGGTTTTTCAATCGCAACTTTCCACGGCTGACCGGCCGGCTTTTTACCCCGTACCTGTAATTCACCGCCAACTTCCACCAGATAATTATTTATCCCGGCTTTTTCCATCAGCAGCGCCAGTTGGCGCACCGTGTAACCCTGCGCTATCGACGACACATCAACCCGCGCGTCCGGATTGACTTTGCTCATAGTGTCGGTATTGGTACTGATTTTATCCATGCCCACCAATTGCATGGTCTCAGCAATTTGCTCTGCAGTGGGTTGGTTAAATTTGTCGGCTTTAAAACCCCAGAGTTCAAACAGCGGCTTCACGGTTAAATCGTAACACCCCTGACTGGCCAACGTGACCTGACGTGCATCTTCGACTAAGGCGACCAGCTCAGCGCCAACTGGCTGAGCCGTGCTGACTTTATTACTGTTAAATTGTTCAATGACTGAATCAGGCCGGTAATTGGACATCACCACATCAATACGGTCTAATTCTGCGGTAATTTGTTTTTGTAAATCAGTGGCTTTGATATCAGCGTCTGTCCAATACGTGATGTTATAGGTAGAACCCTGCGCCGGGCCGGAGAAATGCTGCAGCGGATCTGCCGGTGTGCAGCTCAGTAACAAAAACGGCGTGAATAACCCGAGTAATAAGCGGACAAACAAAGCGGTTTTAACAGACATGACAGGCTCTCTTTGCAGGAAAACCGGCGCAGTGTAATCAATGCGTAGCTGAAACGCCAGTCAGCATCACAGGTCCAGATGGCTGAGTAAAACCTGATAGCGTTTTTGCTGATCGGCCGGCAACTGACCCGCTTCAATAAGACTGATGCAATGACGCGCCAAAGCGGTTAAATCGCTGTTCAGCTCGTCACGCATACTCAAAGCCTGCAGCAGATTCAGCGCAATATTGACGTTGGCCGGCATGGATTCCAATGCGGTGCGGAAGTAATCAATCGCCATTGAGAAATCGCCACTACCATAAGCTTGCATCCCGGCGGCGTTGCGGTCCATCAGTTGCTGACGCAATTCCTGATGTTTTTTCTGCTCGTGTTGCATCATCAGGCCAATAGCGCTGCAATACAGATTGTCGTCCTGCGTTAGCGCCGATAAAGCTGCCATGTAGTGGTCACACATCGCCAGATTACCGGCTTCAAAATAAGCCCGCGCCCGGTCCAGCATAGCGGCTGGCGATAAATGCCGGTCCAGACTGAGCTGTTCGCTGTGTTCGAGCAACCGTAAAGCGTCTTTAGTCCGCCCCTCCAGCATGGCGATGCGGGCATCGACCACTAACCGATCGTGCTCATAGCTCGCCGGATGAAAACGTTTTTTAATAGTCATCAAAAAACTGTCCAGCCGCAGCAGTGTCTCTTTGCGGGTCTTAGCGTCCTGATCTTTCGCCTGCTCAATTAATGCGCGGGCGAAATTCAGCATATTGTCGGCGGTGTCATACATCGAATAACGCGCAGCATTGAGCAGCCGCTGATGCACCTGTACCGACAAATCCTTGCGGTTTTCAATCACCGCAAGCGTCGCCAATACATGCTGACGCAGGTAATTACGTGGCGAGGACTTTGCCACCTGCTCAACTGCGGTCAAAGCAGCGGTCGGATTTTGCTGGCTGATATACAAGCGCGTCAGCCAGTCCAGCGCTTCAATCCGCGTCTCCGCCTGCCCTGACAACTCCTGCAACAGTGCTTCAGCCTCGTTACTGCGGCCCTGATAGCCATAGGTGACGGCAAGCCCCAACCGCGCCCAGGCAAAATCCCGCACTGTTAAGGCCCACTGATACAAATGTTCGGCTTCATCAAAACGCTCCAGCCTAACCAGCAACTCTGCTTTGAGGCGGGTTGCGTGCATCGCATATTGGCTGCGGTGGTCCACCACATGATCACAGGCCTGGACAGCGTCAGCAAATTCACGTTGATGAATAGCCTGATACGCTAGTTTCAATGCCTGTTTAATATGGTAAGCCCTGGTAATACGCCGCTCGAGTTCGGCATAACTGAAGGGTTTTAATAAATAATCATCCGGTTGGAATTCAATAATGCCGTAAATGGCCTGGCGCTGGCGCTCTGCACTGACCACCAGAAAGCAGCTCTCTGGTTTTAATAATTGCTCATTACGCAGGATCTCAAACAACTGATAGCCATCACGACCTGTACCCAGATGAAAATCACACAGAATAAAATCGAAGGGAATGCGGCGGCAACAGGATAATGCCATGTCAGCATCACGGGCCAGCGTGACGTCATCAAATCCAATCAACAACAGCATGCTTTTGAAATAACTGCGGATTTGGTCAGAGTCGTCGACCACCAGAACGGATTTATTTTTATAAAATGACCGGCGCGACGTCATTGCGCTATGACTCCATCCAACTTTTGGGCATCCGTGCTGCAAGATACACAGCATTTACTACCGCCGCCAGATCTTTGTCCCTGATATGCTGAAACCGCCGGCGACAGATAAACAAAACCCGCGACAAGCGCGGGTTTCGAAGGTAACAACCGGTATTAAGCGCGGCTGGCGCGTTTACGGTCGTTTTCCGTCAGGTGACGTTTACGGATACGAATCGACTGCGGTGTCACTTCAACCAGTTCGTCATCATCGATAAACTCCAGTGCCTGTTCCAGCGTGTAGCGGATTGGTGGCACTAAGTTGATTGCTTCGTCAGTACCGGAAGCGCGCACGTTGGTCAGCTGTTTGCCCTTTAAGCAGTTCACGGTCAGGTCGTTGCTGCGGCTGTGAATACCAATCACCTGGCCTTCATACACTTCGTCGGCATGCCCGATAAACATCCGGCCACGTTCCTGCAGTGAGAAAATCGCATAACCGGCTGCTTTGCCAGTCGCATTCGAGATCAGCACGCCGTTCATACGCAGACCGATATTACCGCCTTTATGTGGGCCGTAATGGTCGAAGCTGTTGTACATCAGGCCTGTACCAGAAGTCAGCGTCATGAATTCAGTACGGAAACCGATCAGACCGCGGCTTGGCATCTGGAAATCCATCCGGATGCGGCCTTTACCGTCTGGCTGCATGTTGGTCATTTCAGCTTTACGCTCGCCCATTTTCTCCATGATCGAGCCTTGGTGCTGCTCTTCCACGTCGATAGTGACGTTTTCGATTGGTTCCATTTTCTCGCCATCGATCACTTTCATGATCACTTCAGGACGAGAAACGGCCAGTTCGAAACCTTCACGGCGCATGTTTTCAATTAACACGCCCAAGTGCAGTTCACCACGGCCAGATACTTTGAACTTGTCACCGTCTTCGGTTTCTTCAACGCGCAGTGCCACGTTGTGTTTCAGTTCGTGAGTTAAGCGTTCCAGAATTTGACGCGACGTGACGAACTTACCTTCTTTACCGGCGAACGGCGAAGTATTGACCTGGAAGGTCATAGTGACAGTCGGCTCATCCACTTGCAGAGCGGGTAAGGCTTCCAGGTTGGTTGGTGCACAGATAGTGTCAGAAATTTTCAGGTCGCCTAAACCGGTGAAGGCAATGATGTCACCTGCGTTCGCTTCCTGAGTGTCAATCCGTTCCAGACCTAAGTAGGTGAATACCTGACCGACCTTACCGTTACGCTTAGAACCGTCAGCACCTAATACGGTGACTTGCTGGTTAACGCGTAAGGTACCGCGTTTGATACGGCCGATGCCGATAATGCCGAGATAGCTGGAGTAATCCAACTGAGAAACCTGGATTTGTGTGTCGCCATCCAGTTCAACCTGTGGTGGCGCAACGTGTTCAACAATAGCTGCAAACAGGTCGTTGATATCCGTTTTTGGTTCGTTGTAATCCAAAGTCGCCCAGCCGTTGATGGCTGATGCATAAACAATTGGGAAATCTAATTGCTCGTCAGTCGCGCCTAAGTTGTCGAACAGGTCAAATACCTGATCAATAACCCAATCCGGACGGGCGCCCGGGCGGTCAATTTTGTTCACAACAACAATTGGTTTTAAGCCGTGCGCGAAAGCTTTTTGTGTCACGAAGCGGGTTTGTGGCATTGGGCCTTCAACCGCATCGACTAATAACAGTACTGAGTCTGCCATCGACAGAACGCGCTCAACTTCACCACCGAAGTCGGCGTGGCCTGGAGTATCCAGAATGTTGATCTGATAGCCATTCCAGCGTACTGAAGTGTTTTTCGCCAGGATGGTAATGCCGCGCTCAGATTCCTGCGCGTTTGAATCCATCATCCGTTCCTGCAATTTTGCGCGGGCATCGAAGGTGCCGGACTGTTGCAGTAATTTGTCAACAAGTGTAGTTTTACCGTGGTCAACGTGCGCGATAATGGCGATATTGCGCAACTTGCTGATATCATAAGACATTTATTTGGTACTCGCTTAGTGAAGTGTAAATGTGTACCCGCCTGTAGTATCCCACCGCAAGTACCCGAAAAATTGGTGCGCGTATTTTACCTGCTTTACGACTGACAGGGAAATTTATCTGGTCCGCGCTTGCTGTTTTTTTCAGCATCAGCAGTTTACGTCGCTGACGCAGCCTGTGCTCACCAGCCAATCTAAAGCAATTTTTTTGCCATGCAGCCCTGTCTGCGCTTGCTGAAACAGACATCTCGCAGTCGTGCATTCAATACCCGCCGCTGCAATACAGCCCAACCATTTTATTTTTCAGCGACCAGCAGTATTGGGCTAATTTCTTGCTATCGTTAGCGCTGCCGTCAGGCTCTGCACAGAAGCGGGGCAATGAGAGCGCGACTGCACCAACACAGTGCCTTAACGCACCATTATGGTGCATATTTTTGGTGAGTTATGCCACCTGTGCCAGCTATGCCGATTAAAATCATATACTTATGATAGTGGCATAGCTTTAGCATTAGGAGCGCAACCCGGCGGCAAGCCGCACCTGAACCTTAGTTTGAGTTGAATCCGGAGGAATGCATGTCTGCATCGAACGTTCTGAGTTTTATGAAAGAAAACGACGTGAAGTTTGTTGATTTACGTTTTACTGACACCAAAGGTAAAGAGCAGCACGTCACTATTCCTGCCAGCCAAATCGACGAAGACTTTTTCGAAAACGGCAAAATGTTCGACGGTTCTTCTATCGCCGGCTGGAAAGGCATCAACGATTCAGACATGATCCTGATGCCAGACGCCAGCACCATGCTGCTGGATCCATTCTTCGAAGAAACCACTATTTTAATCAGCTGTGACGTGATCGAACCAAGCACAATGCAAGGTTACGAGCGTTGCCCACGTTCTATTGCAAAACGCGCTGAAGAATACCTGAAATCTACCGGCATCGCCGACACAGTGCTGTTTGGCCCTGAGCCAGAGTGGTTCATGTTTGATGACGTGCGTTTCAAAAACGACATGTCAGGTTCTTTCTTCAAAGTGGATTCTTCAGAAGCGGCCTGGAACTCAGACGCTGAATATGAAGATGGCAACAAAGCGCATCGCCCAGGTGTGAAAGGCGGTTACTTCCCGGTACCACCAGTAGATCAACACCACGACATCCGCAGTGCTATGTGTATGGTGCTGGAAGAGATGGGTCAGGTGGTTGAAGCGCACCACCACGAAGTGGCGACTGCTGGTCAGAACGAAATTGCTACCCGTTTTAACACACTGACGAAAAAAGCCGACGAAATTCAGCAACTGAAATATGTCGTGCACAACGTGGCGCACATGTATGGCAAAACCGTAACTTTCATGCCAAAACCAATCGTTGGTGACAACGGTTCAGGTATGCACTGCCACCAGTCTTTAGCCAAAGACGGCGTCAACCTGTTTGCCGGTGACAAATATGCCGGTCTGTCTGAAACTGCACTGTACTATATCGGCGGTATCATCAAGCACGCGAAAGCCATCAACGCTTTCACCAACCCGTCGACCAACTCTTACAAGCGTCTGGTGCCACACTATGAAGCGCCGGTGATGCTGGCTTACTCAGCCCGGAACCGTTCTGCTTCTGTGCGTATCCCACTGGTACCAAGTGCAAAGGCACGCCGTATCGAAGTGCGTTTCCCGGATCCGGCGGCGAACCCGTACCTGGCATTCGTTGCGCAGCTGATGGCCGGTCTGGATGGTATTCAGAACAAGATCCACCCAGGCGATGCAATGGACAAAGACCTGTACGACCTGCCACCGGAAGAAGAAGCACTGATCCCACAAGTGTGTGGTTCACTGGACGAAGCGCTGGATGCACTGGATGCCAACCGCGGTATCTTCACCAAAGGCGGTGTCATGTCAGATGCAATGATCGATGCTTACATCGCGCTGAAACGTGCTGAAGCTAAACGTGTGTCTATGGCTGTGCACCCACTGGAATACGAACTGTATTACAGCGTGTAAAACCAAAGCTAACACACTGATTTATAAAGTGTACCCCAGATAAAACTAAAGCCCGCTGATGCGGGCTTTTTGTTCTGGTCAAACTGCTAAAAGCCAGTTAGAGTTAATCCATCACTCCTTTGATCTGGCTGGACGCTGTGATGAAACGTGCTGGTTGGTCCCTGTTATTAGCCGCAATGCTACTACCTCCTGCGCTGGCGCAGGAAAAAAAAGACGACAAACCGGTTTTTGTTACTGTCGACAAAAACAACGTGCCGGTATTTTCTGACAATCCAGTGCCAGGTGCTTCGCAGTTGCAGTTGAAAGAAGGCAACCGGATGCCAGCGGTCACCCCGACCGAAATCAGCCAGCGCAGTATTGATCAAACACCCAAATTTGACGTCAGTATCACTAAACCTGAACCGGAAGGCACAGTGCGGGAAAACAGCGGTACTGTATATGTCTCAGGTCAAGTCAAACCCTTGTTCGCACAGGGCCTGCGTGTCAGGCTTTATCTCGACGGTCAGGCCGTCGCCGGGCCGAGCAGTAATGCTAATTTTATCCTGCACAATGTCGACCGCGGCGAACATCAGCTGATGCTGGAACTCAGCGATCAAAACGGCAAGGTTATTGCTACCAGTCCTGTAACAACGTTTTTTCTGCACCGAGCATCAGCAATTACCCCAAAATAGTGCAAGCCGGCCCGTCCTCTCAGCAAATCAGCTAAACTGGACGCCAAAATGCACTATGTTGGTGCAATAGGAAATGGCCGTGACCCAAGCACATATCGCCCTTGAATTGCCCGGTATTAATCTGGCCGAGCAGCTGACAACCGCCATCCTGGTGCTGGATACCCAGCTTCAGGTGTCTTGTTTTAATACCGCCTGCTGCGCTTTACTCGGCATCGGTGAAAAACGCCTGCATCAGCAGTATTTTCCCGGTTTGTTTCAATACAGTGATTTAAGCGCCGCCCAGTTGGTCAGCACCCTCAACACCAAACAGGGTTTTGGTATCAGCGATGTCCATTGTGTGATGCCGGACGGCCGGCATTTGCTGCTGGACATGACTGCAACCTGGCTGGAAACCGAACAGCCGGCCTTGTTGATGGAGCTACGCCAGGTCGACCAGCAACGCAAAATCAGTATGGAAAGCCTGCAACAGCACCAACATCTGGCAGCCCGGGAACTGATCCGCGGTCTGGCGCACGAAATTAAAAATCCGCTCGGTGGGCTGCGTGGTGCCGCTCAGTTACTGGAAGAGTCGCTGAATGACGAACAAAAAGAATATACCCAGCTGATTATCGCCCAGGCTGACCGG
Organism: uncultured Chromatiaceae bacterium; assembly: GCA_946482325.1. The sequence continues at coordinate 30,764 of CAMLRA010000028.1, forward strand.
CTGCGAAATCTGGTCGACCGCCTGCTTGGCCCTTACAAGCCGCCACATAAAGTGGCATCGAATCTACACCAGATCATCGAACGGGTCAGTCAGCTGGCACAGATGGATAATCCACACGGCATCCAGTTTATCCGCGATTATGACCCCAGCATCCCTGACTTCTCGCTGGACCCGGAACTGCTGGAACAGGCGCTGCTGAATATTGTCCGTAATGCGCAGCAAGTGCTGACCGGCGGCGGCCAAATCATCCTGCAAAGCCGCATTTTACATCAACATACTATTCATGGCCGCCGGCATAAGCTGGTCGCCGTGGTGCGGGTCATCGATAACGGCCCCGGCATTCCGCCGGCCATTAAAGACACGCTGTTTTATCCGATGGTCAGCGGCAAACCAGGTGGTACCGGCCTCGGCTTGTCGATTTCGCAAACGCTGATCCACCAGCATGGCGGCTGGATCGACTGCGACAGCTGGCCAGGACGCACCGAATTCACTTTGTATTTACCGATTAGCGCAGAAGGAGCGACCCCATGACGCAGAATGTCTGGATCATTGACGACGACAATTCCATCCGTTGGGTACTGGAAAAAGCCCTGTCGCGCGCCGGAATTGTCTGCGAGAGTTACGCCTCTGCCGACCTGATGTTGCAGCGCCTCGAATTTGATCAACCCTCAGTGGTGGTCTCGGATATCCGGATGCCGGGTACAGACGGCATGCAGCTGTTGAGTAAGCTACAGGCGCTGGCACCGGAACTGCCGGTGATTATTATGACCGCGCATTCGGACCTCGACAGTGCCGTCAATGCCTTCAAACGCGGCGCTTTTGAATATCTGCCCAAACCCTTTGATGTCAACGAAGCGGTCGCGCTGATTAGCCGGGCACTGGAGCATGCGCAGGCGAAAAAACCGCGCGTAAGTCACGCTGCGCCGTCGCACGTGCCTGAAATCATTGGCGAAGCGCCGGCGATGCAGGAGGTTTTCCGCGCCATTGGCCGGTTGTCACGCTCCAGCATCAGTGTGCTGATCAATGGCCAAAGTGGCACCGGCAAAGAGTTAGTCGCACATGCGCTGCACAAGCACAGCCCGCGGGCCGAAGCACCTTTTATCGCGCTGAACATGGCGGCTATTCCAAAAGATTTAATTGAATCTGAATTATTCGGCCATGAAAAAGGCGCTTTTACCGGCGCGGCGACGTTGCGCAAAGGCCGGTTTGAACAGGCCGACGGCGGCACTTTGTTTCTTGATGAAATTGGTGACATGCCACTCGACGTGCAAACCCGGCTGCTGCGCGTGCTGGCCGATGGGCAGTTTTATCGCGTGGGCGGCCATCAGGAAGTCAGTGTTGATGTGCGGATCATCGCGGCCACACACCAAAACCTGGAGCAACTGGTGGCAGAAGGCAAATTCCGCGAAGATTTGTTCCACCGCCTGAACGTGATCCGTATTCATATTCCGTCACTGCGGGATCGCAAACAGGACATTCCGAAACTAACCCGGCATTTCCTGGCGCAGGCGGCGCGGGAAATGAATGTCGAAGCCAAAGATTTAGCCCTGGAGACGGAGAAGTTCCTGTCTCAGCTCGACTGGCCCGGCAACGTACGTCAGCTGGAAAACACCTGTCGCTGGCTGACCGTGATGGCGTCGGGCAAACAAATCCTGATGTCCGATTTGCCGCCGGAACTGACCAGCGCCCCCAAGCCTGTGGTGAGTAGCCATGACGGCCAACAAAGTTGGCAGGATTTGCTGGCACAATGGGTCAGCCACAAACTGGCTACAGGTGCTGAAGATATTCTGGCCGAAGCGGGCCCTGAGTTCGAACGGATTGTGCTCAAACAAGCCTTGCAGTTTACCCACGGCCATAAACAAGATGCCGCCAAACGCCTTGGCTGGGGCCGTAATACACTGACGCGGAAGCTAAAAGAGCTGGATATGGAATAGCAGCCGCTTCGCCCTGACCAGATCAATACAAAACCGGGCCTAAGCCCGGTTTTGTTTACCCACAGCGTCAACAGTTCAGGCGCGCCGGCACCTGTGCTGCCGTATCTTCAGCCATCAGTCGTGTTTGTCACCTCGCTCCGCCATCCGTTCCCGCATTTTCGCCATACGCTCATCCAGCTTGGTTTTTTGCTCGTCGGTTAACAGCGCCCGGATTTGATGCTGCAGTTTCAGCCGTTCCAGCTGCTGCTCCAGCATCGTATTTTGCTGTTTTTCCAGCAGTAAACGCGCGGCGGCAGCATCAAACTGATCGGCCTTAACCAATGCCTGCATCGCATCATGATGCTGCTGCATGGCTGCCAAATCTGGTTTTTCTGCTTTGCTG
>CAMLRA010000029.1 GCA_946482325.1 uncultured Chromatiaceae bacterium
TCATAGACCCTGAAGGATTGGTGATTTACAGCGCTGCGCGTGAAGCTGATTTCCAGACCAATCTGATTCACGGGCCTTATGCCGATTCAAACCTTGCTAAAGTGTTTCAGCGCGCTCGTGCGCATTCAGACCAGCTAATGCTGGAAGATTTTCAACCTTATGCGCCTTCCAAAGGCGAGCCGGCCGCCTTTATGGCAAAAAGCCTGTTGCTGGATAATCAGCAGTATGTGGTTGCTGTCCAATTGTCTATCGACAAAATCAACGCCGTCATGCAGGTGCGTGAAGGCATGGGACAAACCGGTGAAAGCTATTTGGTTGGACCGGATTTACGCATGCGCTCGGATTCTTATCTGGACCCGAAAAATCGCACGGTACGGGCGTCCTTTGCCGGGAGCGTGGCTACTCACGGTGTGGATACGGCCGCAAGTAAAGCCGCGTTACAGGGCCAATCAGGCCTGCGTTACATTGATGATTATAATGGCCATCCAGTGGTGTCGGCCTATGCACCGGTTGATGTTTTTGGTCTGCAATGGGCCTTACTGGCCGAAGTGGATGTGGCGGAAATTGCAGCGCCAGCGCAGCGTATGTTGTGGATTGGGCTTGCGGTGATTGCCATCGCTATTGCCGCGGCTGTGTTGGTGGCGCGTCTGGTCACCGGCTTTGTGCTGAATCCGTTGGGTGGTGAGCCCGCCGAGATGGTGCATTTAACCAGCGTCATCGCTAAAGGTGATTTAACCATGTCGCTGCAGGCGAAAACTGCGTCCAGTTTGATGGGCTGGCTTGACCGGATGCAGCAACAGCTGCGGCAAATTGTCAGTCAGCTGGTTGGTGTCGGTCAGGCACTGGAAATGGCTGCAGCGCAAAATTCGGCGGCTATCACTCAAGCAGACGGCAGTCTGCAACTGCAGGCGCGTGAAACCGAGATGCTGGCGACTGCTGTTGAAGAAATGAGTTACGCTGCTGCAGAGATCGGCAACAACACAGTGAAAGCCTCTGATGAGGTCAATGGATGTCAGCACAGCGCGACTGAGCTGAATGAAACCATTTTGCATGTCAGCCAAAGTCTGGATCAGACGCTCAATGCGTTTAACCAGATGCGCGGTCAGGTTGGACAGCTTGATCAGGACAGCCAGAAAATTGCATCTGTAGTTGCGGTGATCACGGCTATTGCTGATCAAACCAATTTACTGGCGTTAAATGCAGCCATTGAAGCGGCTCGGGCCGGCGAACAAGGGCGTGGTTTCGCCGTGGTTGCCGATGAAGTGCGTCAGCTCGCCGGCAAGGTTCAGCTGGCGACGCGTGACATCGCTCAGGTGATCCAGGGCATTTTACAGATCTCGGCCAGCTTATCGGGTAGCAGTGATAATTGCGCCCAAATTGCCGATGCAGCGAAGTCCGAGGCGGAGCAAATGCTGGGGCAGGTCAGTCAAATTAATCTGCGGCTGACATCGTTAAAAGGCTTGATGGCGCAAACTGCCACAGCGGCGGAAGAACAGACCAGCGTCAGTGCGACCTTAGCGCGCAGTGTGTCGAGTCTCAGCGCGGCGGCGGAGGAGAACAGCACCGCCATCAGCGAAGTGGCACATAACACCCAAAGTCTGCTTGGTCTGGCAAACGAACTGGGCCTGACTGTCGGGCAATTTAAAGTATGAAGATGAACAGTTTCGCTGCCGTGCAGCAGCATTGTCTGGCTCAGGCGGTCAGTTGCGAAGACTTTCCGTTTGGGCCGGACATCTATGTCTATAAAACCCATGGCAAAGTTTTTGCTATTTTGACGGAAATAGATGGCATCGCGCGGGTTAATCTCAAAGCAGATCCAACAGAAGCCCTGATGCTACGGCAACTGTTCAGCGCTGTGACGCCTGGTTATCACATGAATAAAAAACACTGGAATACGCTGCTATTGGATGGCTCGATACCGGATGCTGAAATAAAGCGTCAAATCGAACAGTCCTGGCAGCTGGTGCAGCCAAAGCAAAGACGGGCGCGAGCCGAACAGCCGGTTTAGTCTTTTTGTAAGTAAAGTTGCTGGCGGATAAACAGCTGTTCAACCTCAGTGCGGGCCCATGGTGTTTTGCGTAAAAATTTCAGGCTTGAATTGATACTGGGGTCTTTGCTGAAACAATTCAGTTTCACCAGCTTTGCCAGACCGCTAAAGCCGCCATTGTGTGCCAGCAACAGTTCGAGAATTTGTTGCAGTGTAAAACCATGCAATGGATTTTTGGGTTGGGTGGGTTGCATTATTGTCCTTTCACCGGCGCTGTGACCGCAGATGGAGTGCTTTCAGCGGGCTGCTGAACCGGAATTTGTGGACGCTGTCCGACGGGCGCAAATAACGAGCGCCAGACACCGCCAAGTTTTTCATCTTCACTGCCAATCGCGAGGCTCGAGCCGGGCAATAATGGACTTGGCGCGGCCAGACCTTCAATTTTTAAACCGTCGATTTGCCAGTAAATCCGGCTTTCCCGGAGTAATTGCAGCGGCTCTGCTGCCTGCAGGTCTACTAAGGCAACCTGATAGATAAATGAGCTGAACGGGCCTGCCGGGCCTGCCTCACGCACAGCGCTGGCCCATAACACATTTGATTCCAGATAAAGGTCGGCAATATCGCGTTGATAGGGTTCGGCATGATCCGGTTGTGGTGCCAGCACAGGCGCACGGGTTGCCGACCACTGAATTTGACCTGCAGCGATATCAAAATCGCCGTGTACCAGACTGCCGCGTTTTTGCTCGCCACCGCGTTCCCCTAAAACCAGCAAATAGCGGTTTGCAGCTTTTTGTGCACAGGCAAGCCCTTCAAACTGATCGCCTTGTTGTTGCGGGCCATTATCTGCCGTGACAGGCAATGGATAACTGGCGAGTACGCGGGCATAGCTGGTTTGCAAAATCTGAATGTGGAACAAACGGCCAAATTCACCTTGCCAGCTGCCAGACTCGGCAATTAAAAATTCGTTGGGTCGGCCTGGTAAGGCACAAACGCTTTCCAAATCATTCGACATCTGGGCTTCCGGCCAGTTGCTGACAGTCAGTGGCTGGAAGCGCGGTGCTTTGTCGGCATAAATCTGCAAGACACCTAAGCGTTCGCCCGGATTCGCAATTTTTTTATCCTGCACCGCCAGATAACGGTCGGTATCCATTTGTGCCATACCGCTGATGCCCGGCAAAGCTGGCTGTGGCTGCGTGCGGCTTAAAGTGAACCAGCGTGGGTCCAGCGGTTGTTGAAACAGCAGCGGCGCCATCTTCAGAAAATGTCTGGCATTAACTTCACACTGCACATTATCGGGGTAATGTTGTTTCCATGGGTCATTAACCAGATACAACGTTTGGCCATGAACAGCCACACCTTCCAGCGCGGTTTGCACCACACGCTCATATACCGGGCATAAGCCGGAGTTGTCAGTACTGACATAAAACTGAAGTGGCTGGACAAAAGGTTTGACTCTATTTGTCAAATCAAACACCCAAAGCTCGTCATCGTTGCGGGCGGCAGCAATCAGATAGCCCGGATGGCCCGGTACCGGGCTTGGCATGAAATCGAGGTCGTTAATTGGATGGCCGCGATCGTCCAGCTCAGGCAAATTCAGATTGGCATCTATCACTTTGACGAAGTTGTCGCGGGTCCAGAAATCGGCAGTCAGACGAGTCTTAAAAATGGCTGGCAAGCCGGCCATGTTCTTTTCAAGGCCCAGATACAAGTTCTGATGGTCGTCAATAGCCAGACCTTCGATACCGTCATTAGGGAGGTTGCCAACATTGGCTTCGAGCGGAAACTGTACCGGGCGCACCGCGGTAATTTCGGCGCGGGTGAGGGCGGCATCGGTGCTGATCTTCAGTAGTAAAGTCGGGTACGCAGTTGAATTGGTCTGAGCAAATTTACGGGCACACACCGGGCTCAGCTGCGCCCGGCTGGCGTCTTCGGTCACTGTGATTAAAGTCTGCGCATCCAGCCGGTCCCAGGTCAATGCTTCCAGATCCGGCGAATTGGCCAGATAGTCACCAAAGCAGCTTTTACGGACGTCATCCGACAAAGTAATGGGAATAGGAGCTGTGACAAAGCGACCGGTGTGTGGATTGATGCGAAAAATCTTCATTCTGAGTTCTGGCGCGGCGCTTTGATCACCGAGGCTCAGTAGCTCGTCATGGCGCCAGGTGAGGCCAGATGTTTGTGGATCTGTCAGGGTTTCGCCCTGCAAATCAGTCAACCACTGGCCTGTTAATGCCTGACTGGCCAGCGCCGGTGTAGCGGCAAAGAGAATGAACCCAATACAACTCAGGGATTTACGTAACAAATTCATGGTGCTCTCAACAGTGCGGCGGTATGAAAAACCGCAGACGGCTCTGACAACAAAGCGGCTAATCTAGCAGAAAATCGGCTGGCGGCATACAGCAGGGGGTGAAGATCCTGACGGCTGCGACGAAAGTTACAGGAATTGACAAATCAGCAGATAAAACAAACCCCGGCACCAGGCCGGGGTTCGCTACACCAACTGTCATTGCAGAGCGCTATCAATAGCCTTGTTCGTGCACGTCTCTGACCGCACGGCCTGACGGGTCGGTTAGCTGTGCCATTTTGGCATCCCAGGCTAACGCTTCCGGTGTGGAGCAGGCCACAGATTTACCGCCCGGTACACAGGCAATCGCAGCCGGATGCGGGAAGTGTTCTTCAAAGATGGTGCGATACAAATAACCTTCTTTAGTATCTGGTGTATTGACCGGGAAGCGGAAGCTGGCGGTTGCCATCTGTTGGTCTGACACTTCTTTTTCGGCGAAGGCTTTTAAGCTGTCAATCCAGCTGTAACCAACACCATCCGAGAACTGCTCTTTTTGCCGCCACAGGATTTCTTTCGGTAACAGACCGTCGAAGGCTTCACGTAAAATATGTTTTTCCATTTTGCCGCCACCGCACATTTTGGCTTGCGGGTTCAGGCGCATCGCCACGTCCATAAAGTGTTTGTCCAGGAAAGGCACGCGCGCTTCAATGCCCCAGGCCGACATCGCTTTGTTGGCACGGTTGCAATCAAACATGTGCAATCTGTCCAGTTTACGCAGCGTTTCTTCATGAAATTCTTTCGCGTTCGGTGCTTTGTGGAAATACAGATAACCGCCGAAAATTTCGTCTGAGCCTTCGCCCGACAACACCATCTTGATGCCCATCGCTTTGATTTTACGGGCCATCAGATACATAGGTGTCGAAGCGCGGATGGTGGTGACATCATAAGTCTCGAGGAAATACACCACATCACGCAGCGCGTCGATACCTTCCTGCACGGTAAAATGTACTTCATGATGCACAGTACCGATGGCATCCGCGACAGTGCGGGCCGCTTTTAAATCTGGTGAACCTTGTAAACCCACCGCAAAAGAGTGCAACCGTGGCCACCAGGCTTCAGAAGCGCCGTCATCTTCCACCCGGTTACGGGCGAATTGCTGGGTAATGGCTGAAATCAAACTGGAATCCAGACCACCGGATAACAACACGCCGTATGGCACGTCCGACATCAGGTGGCTTTTCACTGACTGTTCGAGCGCAGCTTTTAATTCGCCTAAATCAGCCGGATTGTCTTTAACGGCGTCGTAACTCATCCAGCTGCGCTGATAATATTTCGCCAGCTTGCCGACTTTCGAGTCGAAATAATGTCCCGGCGGGAATTCCTGCATTTGTTTACAGACCGGTACCAGCGCTTTTAATTCCGAGGCGACATACAGCTGACCGTGTTCGTCATAGCCGTAATACAACGGGATGATACCAATATGGTCGCGGGCAATCAGATAACGCTGCTGTTCAGCGTCATACAGAATGAATGCAAACATGCCTTGCAGCTGGTCGACAAATTCTGCGCCGTGCTCAAGGTACAACGGCAAAATCACTTCACAGTCTGATTTAGTTTGGAACTGATAGTCGACGGTTAAATTTTTCTCTAAATTCTTATGATTATAAATCTCACCATTCACTGCCAGAATGTGATTTCGATTCGGGTTAATCAGCGGCTGAGCACCGTTCTCAGTATCTACAATTGCCAGACGTTCATGGACGAGGATGGCATTATTATCATTCCAGACCCCAGACCAGTCAGGACCGCGGTGGCGTAATAACTTAGATAACTGTAGCGCCTGCTGACGCAACGCTTTAACATCAGTTTTGATGTCAAGCACCCCAAATATCGAACACATGGTAAAAACTCCGTATTGGTTAATCCGAAAAAAATCATTTCATTTGGCAGTATGTACGTTTAGACGTACTTGCTTGACTGTGCCACTCTGGGCAGAAATTGCAAGCGCTTTTTGGCCAAATTTGCAAAGTAACCGGTGCCGGAGCCTTTCAGTGGTGCGGTCAAACCGATGATAACTGTCAAAAATCAACGTTTTGTGCCGCCAGAGCACTGGGATGCGCAAATTCTGCGCAATCATCCTGCTTATCATCTGCTTTGCGCCTTGCTGCCGTTAGCACAGCAAAGCAACTTTCCGTCAGTCGAAACGCTGACGGCTTGGAGTCAGGCGCTGCAGCCTGCGCATCCGGTCCGGTTTGTCGATGCGGCGGTGCTTGAGACAGATCCACGTTATTACGAAGTTTATATTGCTGAGACTGCGGCGGTGCCGACGCGCAGTCAGAACTGGCATGACTTCTTTGGCGCGCTGATCTGGATGTTATTTCCGCAAAGCAAAGCGGCGCTCAATCGCCGTCATCTCGCTGAAATTGCGCAACATGGCAGTAAAAACCGTTCGCCGCTGCGCCATCAGCTGACGTTGTTCGATGAATGCGGTTTGTTGTTGTTGCATCGCGCTGAGTTAGCGCGGCTGCCGGCACAGCTTCGGCAGCATCAGTGGCCTGAAGTCTTTTTAACGCATCGTCAGCAATGGGGGCAGGGGCTGTGGCCCTGGGTGTTTGGTCATGCCAATTTTGAGATGTTAACCCGACCTTTTATCGGCCTGACGGCAAAACTGTGGCCAATGCAGGTGCCGGCTGATTTTGAAAATTGGCCATTGCATCAACAAGTTGATTTCGTTGATACTGAGTTAAGTAAACAAATTGCAGTTTTCTCGTTAACTGATTTTCGGCACCAGATGAGCCCGTTACCTCTTTTGGGTATTCCCGGCTGGTCCCATCAGGCGCAAACGGAACAGTTTTATCAGGACCAGAATTACTTCCGGCCAAAACGAGTGATGCCGCATCCCTGATATCATGCAAGCCCAAGGAAGTTCAACCGATGATTGAGATCCGTCAGCTGGCAAAAGCTTTTGCGCTCGAAAAAGGCCAAAAGCTCAGCGAAGCCGAATTACAGGATGTCCGATATACCGGACGCAGTTTTTGTTCCGTCCGTGATGTCAGCTTCAGCTGCGCTCAAGGCGAGGTGTTGGGGTTGTTGGGCCCTAATGGTGCCGGTAAAACCACGACACTGCGGATGTTGTCCACTGCATTAAAACCCGATGCCGGATCTATTTTGCTTGGCAATGAAGATGTGCTGCAGGACCCGGTACTGGCCCGGCGCAAAATCGGCTTTTTATCCAGTAGCACAGGCTTGTACGGTCGCCTGACCGCCTTTGAGAATGTGGCTTATTTCGCCCGTTTACATGGCATGAATGAAGTGGCGTTGCGCCAGCGTATCGATGAGCTCTTTACGCTGCTGGACATGCATAGTTTTGCTAGTCGGCGTGCCGAACTGATGTCATCCGGCATGAAACAAAAAACTGCCATCGCCCGTGCTGTGGTGCATTCCCCGGCGCTGGTGGTGCTGGACGAACCTACCACCGGGCTTGATATCATGACCACACAAACAGTTCTGGATTTTATTCGTGGCCTGAAAGCGGCCGGCACGCCGGTCATTTTTTCCACCCACCACCTTGATGAGGTCAGCAGTCTGTGTGACCGCGTCGTGGTGATTAATCAGGGTATCAGCGCCTTTGATGGCAGCCTGAGTGCATTTTCAAGTCTCAGCAGCAACGGCGATTTACGCGAAGCATTTATGGCAGTGATTAAAGGGGAGGCAGAGTCATGTGGCAAGTCTATGTAAAAGAGCTGCTGGAACTGAGCCGCGACCGGAAAACGCTGATGTTTGTGATTTTGTTGCCGATCCTCATTTTCCCGGTCATTTTTGGCCTGATTGGCTTGGTCGCCGCCAATGTGACCGCCAGTAAACAAGCCGAAGAGCACCGTTATGTCATTATCCACGCAGAGCGGGCACCGGCTTTTGCTGAGAAATTGTTTTACCACAAGAATTTTAAGCAGGTCAGTACAGAACTGACTGAACCTGAGGCACTGCGTCAGGCGGTGCGGGACGGTAAGTTTGATCTCGCAGTCGTGATCCCGGCTGCTTTTGACGCGAGTTCGCCGACGCTGGCGCAAAGTCAGTGGACGGTGATTTATAACACGGCGCCTGTACTGGATTTAGTAGGCAATTATCTGAAAGATCTGGTGAAAGACTACAGCCGGCAGTTACAGCTGGCGCGACTCGAAGCTGTGGGTATCACCGGTGAACAGGTGGATGCGGTGCTGGAACCGGTCAAAATCAATAAAATCTCCAGTGCGGAAAATCGCGAGGATCTCGGCGAAAAACTTGGCGGCTGGATAGCCTACTTGCTGGTGCCGCTGTGTTTTATGGGGTGTTCTTACCCGGCCATTGATATCGGTGCGGGCGAAAAAGAACGTGGTACTTTAGAGACCTTGTTAATTTGTCCGATCAGCCGGACCAATCTGGTGTTGGGTAAATTTATGACAGTGCTGAGTACCGGCCTTGCCACAGCGCTCATCACTGTGTTGAGTTTTGGCGGCTGGGGTTATCTGATTGGCTCGCTGGCCGGCGTTGATGTGATAGCTAAAGCCATGTCTGCTTTGGGTTTAACCGACTTGCTGCTGATTTTGGCGATGCTGATTCCGCTGACGATGATTTTTGCCAGCGTGTTATTGTCACTGTCTATTTACGCCCGCAGTTTTAAAGAAGCGCAGAATTATGTCGGCCCCATGAGTATTTTGGTGTTTGTACCACTGGCGCTGGCATTGTTGCCTGGCGTCGAGCTGACCTGGAAAACCGCACTGATCCCGATGACCAATATCTCGCTTTGTATTAAAGAGTTGGTAAAAGGCACCATCGATATGGGCATTTTGAGTCTGGTGATTGTGTCGACTGTGGTACTGGCAGCTGTGTTGATTGCCGTTTGTGTACACTGGTTCCAGCGCGAGAAGGTATTGTTCCGGTGATCAGCGCGCTGCTGACAGAAAACCCGTATGGCGCTGCCGTGTTAAGCGCCGGTCAGCTGCAGGCGGCCGCTGTCAGCGTTGCGCAGTTCAGTCAGTGGCTGCAAGCTGAGTTGCCAGCATTGCAGCAGTTTAAACTGTGCTGGCTGGCACTTAATGAGCACGAAACGGCTTTTATTGGTCCGGCTCTGGCGCATGGATTTTCTTATCATCATGTACAGGACAACAAGCTGACACTGGTAAAACGGCTGCAAGCAGACGCTTATTTACCGCTGGCCGCGACGCATAGCATTGGTGTGGGCGCTGCAGTGTTTAATGCATTGGGTCAGATTTTGCTGGTGCAGGAAATTCCGCTGCCGGGTAAAAAGCCCGGTTATTTTAAGTTGCCCGGAGGCATGGTCGAAACCAAAGAGCATTTTGTTGCTGCGCTGGAGCGGGAGGTGCGGGAAGAGACCGGGGTGACTGCAACGTTTCAGGGGTGGTTCGCGATGCGCCATCATCATCAAGGCCAGTTTGGTGCGTCCAATCTGTATATCGTCGCGCGGCTTTTTAGCGAACAAACGCATGTTGCTCCTGACTATAAAGAAATTGCCGCGGCAGCCTGGTTTGATCCACTGCAGTTTCTGCACGATCCCAATGCACATCCTTATAACAAATTATTGGTTCAGGCAGCGCTGGACAGCCCGCTGTGGCAAGCCCGAGAATTGCCGGAATATCAGGCCGGACCATTGGGTTTTGAGCTGTTTCAGGCCTGCAAAAAATAGATCCTGTTAAGATCCAGCGGCTTAGCAACTTCTGCGGATTTATGCTTGAAAAATGAACAAGGCTTAGGCAGGATTTGATATCCCTACAGCCAACAGGAGTCGGACCTATGACCTCAGAGTTCGTCAAAAAAATCCATCTGGAAACTGCGCAGCGGTATCAGGCGCAAGGCTATAACCGGGACGCGTTAATTTCGCATTTTCGCAAAGTGGCACTGGACGCCGATGAAATCAATGAATTGTTAGACGCTTTGGAACAACAGCCCTGGGCTGAACAACCTTTTCGTGCCCGTCGTTAAAACGTCAGGTTGTGAATGATGCTGCATTGCGGCCTCATAAAAAAACCGCCTTCCGGCGGTTTTTTTGTGGTCTGACAGCAGGTAATAGCCGGCGTTATTGCACGCGGCTGGCCCACAAGTCGTACTCGTCGGCTTCTTCAACCACTGCTTTTACCACATCACCTGGTTTTAAGCTGGTTTCACCATTTAAATACACAGCACCGTCAATCTCCGGCGCATCAGCAAAACTACGGCCAATGGCGCCTTCGTCATCGACTTCGTCGATCAGCACATCGATAGTGCGGCCGATTTTTGCCTGCAGGCGGGCAGCACTGATTTTTTGCTGAGTGGCCATAAAGCGGTGGTAACGGTCTTCTTTCACTTCTTCCGGTACCGGATCTGGTAACTCGTTGGCTTTTGCACCTTCAACCGGGCTGTATTTAAAGCAGCCGACGCGATCAAGCTGTGCTTCTTCGAGGAAATTCAGCAGCTCCTGGAATTCTTCTTCGGTTTCACCAGGGAAACCGACAATAAAAGTGGAGCGGATAGTCAGCTCTGGACAAATCTCGCGCCATTTTTTGATGCGCTCTAAAGTACGCTCGGCCTGGCCTGGTCGTTTCATCAGCTTCAGAATACGCGGACTGGCGTGCTGGAATGGAATGTCCAGATAAGGTAACAATTTCCCTTCTGCCATCAGTGGGATCACATCATCGACATGCGGGTAAGGGTAGACATAATGCAGGCGTACCCAAATACCCATAGCAGATAATGCTTCACACAGTGATTGCATTGAGGTTTTCACCGGGGCGCCGTTCCAGAAGCCGGTGCGGTGTTTCACATCCACGCCATAAGCACTGGTGTCCTGAGATATCACCAGCAGCTCTTTGACGCCGGCATTTTTCAGACGCTGCGCTTCGTCCAGCACTTCGCCGATTGGACGGCTGACTAGATCACCGCGCATGGACGGAATAATGCAGAAGGTACAACGATGGTTACAGCCTTCAGAAATTTTTAAGTAGGCATAATGCTTCGGTGTCAGCTTGACGCCGGTATCCGGCACCAGCTGTAAAAACGGGTCGTATTTTGGTTTTGGTACGAACTGATGCACTTGCTCCAGTACGTTTTCATAGGCATGTGGACCAGTAATGCCCAGTACATTTGGGTGCACTTCACGAATTTCATCTTCGCGGGCGCCGAGGCAGCCGGTCACAATCACTTTGCCATTTTCTGCCAGCGCTTCGCCGATAGTATCCAGCGATTCCTGCACGGCACTGTCGATAAAACCACAGGTATTGACAATCACCAGTTCGGCATCGTCGTAGCTAGGGACTATGTTATAGCCTTCGATTTTGAGCTGCGTCAGGATGCGCTCAGAATCCACCAGGTTCTTGGGACAGCCCAGACTGACAAAACCAACTTTGGGTTGCGACATGTTTAATTTTACCTTGGCAAAAATGGGGCCGTATTTTAAACCAGAACCGGTGTTACTCACCAGCGGCTTTTTAGTGACACGATTATTTTTCCTGCACCGGTAGCAAAATAGTGCTGAATATTTAGCCATTGCGATGAAATGCAAATGCAAAGTTAACTTATGGCATCGAATGTGCTTAGTTTTAGCCAGTCGCTTGCGACTTTGATAACAACAATAACCCTTCCTTAAATTCAGAGGTAAATATGTTTAAGAAAATGTTGGTGGCCATGTTCGGGCTTGCACTGGCAGCTGTGTCAGCTTTGACTCCTGCGCATGCTGGTCTGGTAATTAAGAAGGACTTTTGGGGCAAAAATGCAGATAACAGCCTGGTATTATTTGGTCAGCTGATTGTTGATCCAACGGAAGCCGTGCAGTGGAACAACAATATTTATAAGGCTTATGGCTGGAAAAGCTTTAAATTATTCGGTACCGACGTTGCAACGCCGGCACCTCTGTTCGAAGCAGAGTTTGATATCAACAATCTTTACGGCGGTTTCACATTCCTGACTTTTGATGTCAGCGATCTCGGCAACCAATTCAATTTCTTCGGTTTTCATGATGGCGCTTTAGATGTAGCTTTTTATGATCTGACTGACGCTACCAAATCTTACACTGATCCTGCTTCAGTAATTTTTACAGGTGAAGATGTTGTATCCCCAGGCTCTCAGGCTGTAAGTGCGCCAGCAAGTGTGGCTTTATTACTGATGGGCTTTGCTGGATTGATGTTACGCCGTCGTTATGCGGTTTAAGTAAAAGATAAACTAGATAACTGTCAAAAAAATTTACAAAAAATAAAAATCAACTCGTAAGCCAATTGTTAATAAAAATGCGCTAAAGCTACGCCTGTTCTACAAATGTAATTATGTGTGATGTTTTGCTAAAAGATATAGCTGTCGAAATAATTGACAAGTACTGTCAAAAACTAAGATGACAGCATAGAGCAGACGAATGACAACTTAATGACAGTCAACAACAACCAGGCACAGCAGGCAGTTGGAACGGGAAATCCGGAGAATAAAATGAAATACTTACAATGTTCACGTCTGAGCGTTTTAGCGCTGGCGGTAGCGGCAGTGTGCCAGGCATCAGTCGTGCAAGCTGCAGGTTATGAAGTACAGATTGATACCAGCAAACTGACCACCCCGGCTGAATCACAACAGGTTGCGACTTATATCGTGCAATTGGTTGGTAAATCCGGTGTCGAAAAAGCATCTGATTTAGGTCAACTGACGCCAAACAGCTCTCAGGTCGGTAAAGCGCTGAATCTGTATGATGCGACTAATCCGCAAATCGTGGCGTACAACGCCGCATTAAAACAACTGCAGGAAAAACTGGCCAGTCAGTACAGCAATACTGGTTTAATTTATTCCTATACCCACACGTTCAACGGCTTTTCTGCTCGGATGACAGCAGAGCAGGCCGCTCAGCTGCGGATGCACCCTGAAGTCGTCGGTGTCTGGGAAGATAAACCAGAACAGGTCACCACTTCACGTACACCGGCTTTATTGGGTCTGACGGGGCCGGATGGCCAACATACGCTGGGGATTAAGGGCGAAGACATTATCGTTGGTATCGTTGATACCGGTATTTCACCAACTAATCCAAGCTTCGCCGACGATGGTTCGTATGCACCGCTGGCGCGATTCAAAGGGACCTGTGACAAAGGCCAAGACGCTGATTTCGCTTGTAATAACAAATTAATCGGCGCGCGTTATTTTAAAGAATCCTTCCAATCTGTTTATGCCATTCAGCCTGGTGAGTTTATTTCTCCACGCGATGCCGACAGTCATGGTAGCCACACAGCAAGTACTGCAGCCGGTAACGCCAACGTTGCCGCCACTATCGCGGGCCAGAGCTATGGCAATATCACTGGTATCGCACCACGTGCCCGTGTTGCGGTCTACAAAGCTTGCTGGAACAGTGACTATGTATCGCCAGCTGGTGCTCAGGAACGTGGTTGCTTCTATGGCGACACAATGGCGGCTATCGATGCTGCCGTCGCTGACGGTGTTGACGTCATTAACTACTCAATCGGTGGCAGCCGCACTGATTTGACCACCATCTCAGTGGCCGCAAAACTGCGCGCTACTCAGGCAGGTGTCCTGGTCTCGGTTTCTGCTGGTAACGACGGCGCTAATAACACTATTGAGACTGTCGGTACACCTGCGCCATGGGTTGTCAGTGTTGCGGCTTCAGGTTTTTCAGTCAATGCAATTGGCGTGAACAGCGGTCTGCCGGTAACCAAACAAACGGCGATTGAAGGTTCTGTAACCAAACCATTAAGTGTGACAGGTGCTGTTACCGGTAACGTGGTTGTTGCTCAGCCTGCTCTGGGTTGTACTGCGCTGACTAACGCGGCAGATGTTGCCGGTAAAGTCGTGTTGATCCAACGCGGTACTTGTGGTTTCGCGGATAAAGTACTGAACGCCCAAAATGCCGGTGCAAAAGCTATTCTGGCCTATAACAACGCAGCCGGAAATCCGATTGCGATGGGCGGTACTGTCGCTGGTGGTGCAAAAATTCCCGGGGTGATGGTGAGCCTGACTGACGGTACAAATATCGTCAATGCAATCAACGGCGGTGCCGTGGTGAACGTCACAATGGACCCGAACTTTGTCAACAATGCGATGGCCGATTTCTCGTCAAAAGGTCCAAACAAAGCGACTTATGACATCCTGAAGCCGGATATTACTGCGCCAGGTGTTAACGTATTGGCTGCCGGCACACCGACGACGTTCACCAAGCCAAAAGGTAACGATTTTACCTTTATGTCCGGTACTTCAATGTCAAGCCCGCACATTGCCGGTATGGCAGCGCTGTTGATTGAACAACATCCGGACTGGACACCAGCGATGGTGAAATCTGCGTTGATGACTACGGCTCATCAAAACGTGACCAAAGCCAGTTCTTCTGTGCTGGCTGACCCGTTTGACTTTGGTGCTGGTCATGCTGCGCCGGTAAAAGCAATGGATCCGGGTCTGGTTTATGACGCCAGCGCCTTTGATTACTATGCGTTCCTGTGTGGCATCGGTAACAGTGCCTTTGTGAAAAGCGCATCTGGCTACAACTGTGCTGACTATGTTGCTGCCGGCTATCCGACCGACGCCAGCCAGCTGAACTACCCGTCGATCGCGGTATCACAGTTAAAAGCGGCGAAAACTATCGTGCGTGTCGTGACCAACGTCGGTGGCAGCAATGCTAACTATCGTCCGGTCATTGAAGCACCAGCAGGTGTGACTGTTGAGTTTAAGACACTGAATAGTGCAGGTCAGCTGGCTGCTGCGAGCAGTTTAGATGTTCCGGCCGGTGGTAAAGCGGTTTATGCCGTAACGCTGACACCGACCAGCAGTGCCGTTCTCAACAAGTGGGCCTTTGGTAGCCTGACACTGACCGATGGCGTGCATAATGTGCGTAGCCCGCTGGTAGTGAAACCAATGGAACCGGATGCCATTGTGGCGCCAGGTTCATTAACTGCGCAGGTGCCTGCTGCAACAGGCCGTGTGTCTTTCACAGCTGACATGGCGTACTCAGGTGCGACTTCAGGCAAGCTGTATGGTCTGTCACAGGCGTTTGGTACCAAAGCGACCATTAAACAAGACCCGGACAAAACCTTTGCCTTTAATGAAGCCAACTTGGGCACGCATATCCTGACAGTGCCTGCTGGTACTCAGGTTGCACGTTTCACTCTGCGTAACGGCCTGACCAATCTGCCAGCGCCGGATCTGGATCTGTACGTGTATCGTTGTATCGGCTGGAGCTGTTCATCAGTGGCAACTTCACAGAATGCTGAAGCCAACGAAGATGTCGTATTGCGTGCTCCGGCAGCTGCGAATAACAGTGCAAATGGTGACGTTTACATTGTTTGGGTACACCCACGTGACCTGAAAGGCGCGGCGAATGTGAGCTACACGCTGGCTTATTGGATTGTCGACAAAGCCAATACTGCAACCAGTACGTTGACAGCAAGTACCCGTGCAGTGAAAGACCGTCCAAACGTCATTACCGTGTCGACCAAAAATCTGGTCCCGGGTGCATTACCTTACATGGGCGTTGTGACGCTGCAGGATGCGACTGGCAAACCACGCACCTCGACCTTACTGGAAGTCTTTGCCAAATAAGACTGAATAGAAGCGAGTAAGCAAATAAGATCCCCCGCAAACAGCGGGGGATTTTTTTTGCGCAAAATGCGCTGAAGCCTTGCTGAAATTAAAGTTTGCCGCTTGACTTCATTTGTTTTCAAACGTACATTTCAAACGTATGTTTAAATTCACTACTGATATGACCAGTTCCTGGTTATCGCCGGATATCAACGCTGTCTATGAGCAATAAACAAAGCACACAACTGAAGATCCTGGAAGCGGCAGAGCAGCTATTTGCCGATACCGGCTTTAGCGCCACCTCGCTGCGCCAGATCACCAGTCTGGCCGAAGTGAATCTGGCATCGGTCAATTACCATTTTGGTTCGAAAAAAGAATTAATCCAGGCAGTCCTGCAACGGTATCTGGCGGTATTAATGCCGCGACTGGACCAGGAGTTTAACCGCTTACTCGCAGCACAACAGCCGAATCAACTGACCACAGTATTGTCGGTGTTTGTTGAACCGCTGCTGGAACTGAGTGCGGTACAACCGCAAGGCACCAGTACTTTTTTACAGCTGCTTGGCCGCGGTTACACCGATGTACAAGGCCACTTGCGTTGGTTTTTCAACCATCACTATGGCCGGACACTGGATAAGTTTGTGTTGTTGGTGCAGCAAAGCTGCCCGGCGTTACCGCCCAGTGAAATCTTCTGGCGGCTGCATTTTTCGCTTGGCACCATCGTGTTTACCATGGCGTCTAATGTGGCACTGAAAGACATCGCGGCCGCAGATTTTAATGAACGGGTTGAGATCGACGGCGTGATTAAGCGCTTAATCCCGTATCTGGCTGCCGGCATCGCCGCACCGTCAGCGGCATAATCTTTTAATAATTCGATAAATAATAACTGTTTAACCCTGCAGATTTGAGGAACACTTTATGTTGATTTTATTTGTGCTCATCGTTGCCCTCGCTGTGGTGTTAGGTGTGACCGATATCCGGCGCAACCTGATCACCAAGCCTATTTTTGCCGTCTTCAGAAAAATTCTGCCGCCGTTGTCGGATACCGAGCGCGAAGCGATGGAAGCAGGGGACGTCTGGTGGGATGGTGAACTGTTTAAAGGCAAACCAGACTGGCAGAAACTGCATCAAATTCCAAAACCGCAATTAAGCGCCGAAGAACAGGCCTTTATGGACAATGAAGTCGAGACGCTGCTGAAAATGCTCGACGACTACAAAATCGTGCAGGAACAACGCGACCTGCCGGCCGACGTGTGGAATTACATCAAGGCCAATGGCTTCTTTGCGATGATTATCCCTAAAGCTTATGGCGGCCGTGAGTTCTCTGCGATTGCCAACTCGACTATCGTCTCGCGCATTGCGACCCGCAGCTTAACAGCAGCAGTCACCGTGATGGTGCCAAACTCGTTAGGCCCGGGCGAACTGCTGATGCATTATGGTACTCAGGAGCAAAAAGACCGTTGGTTACCAGGCCTCGCAGCCGGGAAAGAAGTGCCTTGTTTTGCCCTGACAGGCCCGGAAGCAGGTTCTGATGCCGGCGGGATTCCGGATACCGGCGTGGTCTGTAAAGGCCAGTTTGAAGGTAAAGAAGTGATTGGCATCCGGTTAAACTGGGACAAGCGTTATATCACGCTGGCGCCGGTCGCGACTGTATTAGGCCTGGCGTTTAAACTGTATGACCCGGAAAATCTGCTCGGTGACAAAGAAGATATCGGTATCACTTGTGCGCTGATCCCAACCTCACACGAAGGTGTGCTGATTGGTGACCGCCACTTCCCGATGAATATGGCGTTTATGAACGGTACAACGTATGGCAAAGACGTCTTTATTCCGCTGGAATGGGTCATTGGTGGTCCGGCCTATGTTGGTCGTGGCTGGCGGATGCTGGTGGAATGTCTGTCGGCAGGCCGTGGTATTTCACTGCCGGCACTGGGCACAGCCACAGGCCATCTGGCGACGCGGATGACAGGTGCATACGCTTATGTGCGTCAGCAGTTTGGTCTGTCGATTGGTAAGTTTGAAGGTGTGCAGGAGTCATTAGGTCGTATTGGTGGCCTGACGTACAGCTTAGAAGCGATGCGTGTGATGACGGCTGGTGCGATTGACCTGAAATTAAGCCCATCAGTAGTGACCGCTATTGCTAAGTACCACATGACAGAAATGTCACGCACACTGCTGAACGATTCTTTTGATATCCATGCCGGCCGTGCTATCCAATGTGGTCCGAAAAACTACCTGGCACATGGTTATATGGGCGTGCCAATTTCTATCACAGTCGAAGGCGCCAACATTCTGACCCGGAACCTGATGATTTTTGGCCAGGGTGCTACCCGCTGCCATCCGTACGTATTAAAAGAGTTAGAAGCGGCCGCCAATCCGGACAGCGAAGCGGGCCTCAAGCAATTTGATGAGCTGTTGATGAAGCACGTCGGTTTTGCGCTGGGTAATACTTTTGGTGCCTTGTTCCAGGGGCTGACCGGTGGACTGCTGAACAGCTCGCCAGTCGCGGGTGAAACGGCGCAGTATTACAAACAACTGACGCGGATGAGTAATGGTCTGGCGCTTGCTGCTGATTTCTCGATGTTGATGTTAGGCGGTGATTTGAAGCGCAAGGAGATGTTGTCCGCGCGTTTAGGTGATGTATTGAGTCACTTGTATATCGCTTCAGCCGTGCTGAAATTCTATGAGGACAATGGCCGTCAAGTCGCAGACCTGCCGTTTGTGCACTACAGCGTGCAACGCAACTTGTATGAAATCGGCCGTGCTTTTGCCGGATTCTTCAGCAACTTCCCGAACCGTCTGGTTGGCAAGCTGTTAAAAGGCCTGGTGTTTCCGTTTGGCATCAACTATCAGCTGCCGGATGACGAAATGGCGATGCAAATTTCGGATGCGCTGTTAAAACCAAGTGTGATCCGCGACCGTCTGACCCACCTGTGTTACTTAGGTGAAGGCGAAAACGACCCAACGGGTTCAATGGAGCAGGCATTCCTGGCTGTCCACGCTGCGCAGCCGCTGATGAAGAAAATCTTCCTGGCGCAAAAAGACGGCAAAATTGCCCGCAAACTGCCGCTGGATGTGACGATCAACAAAGCCGCTGAACTCGGCGTGTTAAGTGCCGATGAAGTCGCACAACTGGAGCACATGAACAAACTGCGGTTTGCTGCTATCAGTGTTGACAGCTTTAAACCAGGTGAACTGGAAGCGCGTGCTTTGCAGGCGTAACTCTGGATTGCAGAAAAAGGCGCTACGGCGCCTTTTTTTATGCAAGTTGGAGCAGTCATATACAGGTGGCCCTGAGGGCGGGATAACCACGGCGATAGCCTTCTGATGGCCTATCGGGTAAAGTAATTACCCATTTCTGCCTATAACCTCAAGAGATAAAACACCGCATGTTTGGATCTGTCATGCTGGACCTGCAGGGTCCGGAAATTACTGCTGAAGAAATCGAATTGTTAGACCATCCGGCCGTTGGCGGGGTGATTTATTTTACCCGCAATTACCAGGACAAAGCCCAGTTGCGTGAATTAGTGCGCCGTACCCGTGCGGCCAGTCGTAACCCACTGTTGTTAGCGGTTGACCATGAAGGCGGCCGGGTGCAGCGTTTTCGGCCGGAATTCACCTTAGTGCCGGCGATGGGGCAGATTTTACCGGGCGCTGAAGGGGATTTAACCCAAGCGCAGCAATTTGCCACTGAGATGGCCTGGCTGATGGCGATGGAAGTGCTGACGCAGGATATTGATATTTCATTTGCGCCTGTTGCCGATGTCTGGGGCGTTTGTGATGTGATCAGAAACCGGGCGTTTTCTGCTGACCCAACTGAAGTGATTGCGATGGTGCAGGCTTTTACCAAAGGGATGCACAGTGCCGGCATGAAAACCACCGGCAAACATTTCCCGGGTCATGGTTCAGTCAAAGAAGATTCACACCTGCAGCTGCCGGTGGATAACCGTAGCCGTGAAGCCATCGAAGCGCTGGATTTGTTTATTTTCCGCGAACTGGCTAAAGCCGGTGCACTGGACGCTGTGATGCCTGCGCATGTGGTCTATCCGGCTTTTTGTGATAAAGCCGCTGGTTTCTCTGACTATTGGCTGCAAACCGTGTTACGCAGCCAGATGCAGTTTGATGGGGTGATTTTCAGTGATGATTTAGGCATGGCGGGTGCGCATCAGGCCGGCAGTTATCAGCAGCGTGCTGACGCGGCATTAACCGCCGGCTGTGACATGGTGCTGGTTTGCAACGACCGCAAAGGTGCCATCGAAGTGTTGGATACTTTGCCACAGGCATTCTGGCAGCACAGCAGCGCACGGCTTGGCAAACTCAAGCACCACAATACCACCACTGAGGCGCAGCTGGCGCAAAGCCCGCGTTATCGGCAAGCCGTTGAACTGGCTGCACGTTTACGCGCGGTGGAAGTGACCGGTGGCGCCAGTTCCGCTGGTATTGTCGAACGCACATAAAGCTATGTTGAGGAAAAATATCGATGATTGAAACCCGCATTCCCGGTCTTAGCCTGCGTTTGGCTACAGCCAATGATGTGCCACAGATTTTAAGTTTTATCCGCCAACTGGCTGAATATGAAAAGCTGCTGGATATGGTGGTGGCTGATGAGGCCAAACTCAGCGCAACGCTGTTTGGCGAAAAAGCTTACGCTGAAGTCGTGATCGCCGACTATCAGGGTAAGCCGGCCGGTTTTGCCTTGTTCTTCCATAATTATTCGACTTTCCTCGCCAAACCAGGCATTTATCTTGAAGATTTATTTGTCGACCCGGCGCTGCGCGGCCTTGGCATTGGCAAGGCGTTGATCACTTATCTGGCGACTTTAGCTGTCGAGCGTGATTGTGGCCGGCTGGAATGGTCAGTGCTGGACTGGAACCAGCCAGCGATTGAGTTTTATCAGTCGCTCGGCGCTCAGATGCTACACGACTGGCGTATCAACCGGGTG
Source organism: uncultured Chromatiaceae bacterium (assembly GCA_946482325.1). The sequence continues at coordinate 20,740 of CAMLRA010000029.1, forward strand.
ACTGGTGAGACGCTGCATGCTATGGCGGGTATGTTTCCGGGCTGAGTCTGGATAAAAAAACGGGTGCCTTTGCCGCACCCGTTTTCCATTTTAAGTTCAGCGATTGAGTTAACCTTTAAAGCCAATAGCTTTGGCCAGCGCCATCACGGCTTTAAGTTGCGGGCCTTGCTGATTGGCATAATTGCCATCGGTGTAGCCCCACCAGTCCCAGCAGCCGTTTGGATTAAAAGGTGCCATCGCACTCTTTTCGGTCTGCGGATATAACACCACGATATTGTTGCTATCCGCCCATTCATTCAGGCCAGTGCCTTTGGCATAGGCATCGCCGACCGCGCCGGCATATTGTTTACAGCCATGAAAGCTGATGTGCAGAGTGCAACTAGTGGCTTTGGCACAGTTCTGTGGAATGTAGATATAACCGGTTTCACCTAAGGTTGATGCGGTATCGCCGGCAAGTTTTTGCTGTTGCAGCGTCAACAACTGGCCTGTGGTTTTATCCGCTTTGGCTTGTAAGTCCGGGTACAGATGTTTGAGCAGGGCGCCGGCGGCATCATAACCACAAGCACCGAGATAAGGCGCTTCGGACAGCTCACAGCCCGCACCTTGGTTGGCGGTCGGGAAATTGTGGCCAAAGGCTTTGTCGTTGACATACTGGACTTTGGCGCCCAGTTGCTGATATTGCGTAGCCAGCGCGTCGCTGACTTTGCTGTGGACGGTTTTATCCGCGGTGCCGTGTAACAAAAATACCGGAGTGTTTTTGAGGTGCGACAAAGGCGCTACGGTACCGGCAGCGGCCTGCTGTTGCAGCAAAGCTGCGGCTTTGACTAAATCTGGTTGGCTGCTGTCTTTATTAAAACAGTGCTCGAGCGCAACCTGCAATGAGTTCTGCGCACAGCCGTAAGGTCCGGCAGCAATAATACCGGCGCCTGACACTTTATCGCTGTAGGCCAGATGGAACTGGTTGGCCATATAACCGCCGGAAGATAAACCGGAGACTGACAACTTCGGCGCCAGCTGCAGTGTGGGCAACTCAGTGGCTGACAGCTCGGCAGCGGGCAGGGCGTCACTCAGCAGCAGACAGCTTGTAGTGAAAAAAGCGGAAGAAACAGCGGTTCTGATTTGCATAAAAGCCATCCTGGTTGAAAAGGCAAAATAACAAACCAGCCATTGGCTGGTGATAGTTGAGCTTGTCGCGCCGGGCGCAGTGCGTCAATAGTGCTTTCGTACAGTGCCGGAAGTTCTCGCTGCTAAATTGCTATCTGCTTGTCAGTGCTCATAAAATTATGGGACTATCAACAGAAACCTGAAGCCGCAGGCTCACACAATGGAGTACCAGATGGCACAACCCCAACAACGTGATGAACGTATCGATTTACTGCGTTTTATTGGCCTTGCCATGGTGATCCTGGCGCATGTGTATCCGCCGATGTGGGTGGCGCAGCTGCGCAATTTTGATGTGCCGCTGATGGTGTTGGTGTCGGCGTTATCCTTTAGCGCTTCGGTCAAACAAGAAAGTTATGGTCAGTATGTCTGGGCGCGGGTGAAACGACTGGTGTTTCCGGTCTGGTTATTTTTGACGCTGTATTTTGCTGTGCAATGGGCTTTTGCTTACCCGCAGGCGTTGCCGGACCCGGAAAAAATTGTACGCTCATACACCATGATTGATGGCATCGGTTATGTCTGGGTTATCCGGGTGTTTTTACTGGTCGCTTTGCTGGCGCCATTTATCTATCGTTTCCATCAGCGCACCGCAGCGAATAGCCAGTATTTCCGCGTATTACTGCTATGGTATCTGGCTTATGAAGTGGCCGTAGTGATGCTGATGCCAGAGCTTTCCGGCGTGGCGCGCACAGTGCTGCGCAACACCGTATTTGATGCCGTGCCTTTTGCTTTATTGTTCGCCTTAGGTTTACGTATCCCTGCCATGCCCAGAGCAGAACTGTGGCGCTTATCAGGGCTATTCACGGCAGTATTTTTACTGTTTGCCCTGTGGTTTTTCTGGCAACAAGGCAGCTTTGTGCGCACGCAAAGTTTTAAATATCCGCCGCAGCACTATTATCTGGCGTATGCGCTGATGTGTGCCTTCGTGCTCTGGCTGATTGCCGAGTCTTTGTTGACATTTTTGCGTAGTAGCAGGCTGATTGGTTTTGTATTGTTTGCCGGCAGCAACAGCATCTGGATTTATTTGTGGCATATCCTCTTTTTGCAAATTTTCAATCAAAGCTGGGGCCAAAAGTACTTGCTGGTATTTGCCTGCTCCGCGCTGGTCACCTGGGTACAGGTCACTGTTATTCAACGCTATTGGTTGCCTCATGTTGAAAATTCTGCCACGAAACGAAACATCAGGGCGCTACTGACGGGTTAATCTGACACTATCGCGCTGACAAGCCCGCAGCAGCGGGCTTTGTTTTTCTCATTTGCCTCATGGCGGGTATTAGTGTCAGCGTCTGATATTTCTGTGGCCATTTCATTGACAGTCGCAGGAATGCCAATAATACTTGAGGACAAATGAGACATTTGTTCTGAGGTGTGTGATGGCGATACCGGTAACTATTGCTGATGACTCGATGTTATCCCGTAAGACGGTGCGAAAAGCCTTGCCACCTGATTGGGATATAGAGCTCACCGAAGCCTGCAACGGCAAAGAAGCACTGGCGGCTGTAGCGGCCGGCAAAGCTGAAGTGCTGTTTCTTGATTTGACGATGCCGGAGCTTGATGGTTTTGGTGTTCTAAAAGCGCTGCACGATCACCATGCCAAAACCGTTGTGATAGTGATCAGCGCCGATATTCAGCCGGAGGCGCGGAAAATCGTCGAATCATTGGGGGCCTTCCGCTTTCTCAACAAACCACTACAACCAGACCAACTACGCCAAACGCTGGCGGATTTGGGGTTGTTATGAGTACCTTACTCAGTGAGTTGCAACGTGATGCGTTGCAGGAATTGATGAACATTTCAATGGGGCAGGCTGCCAATGCGTTGGCCCGCTTGATTGAAGCGAAAATAACTCTGTCGATCCCAAAGATAGTGATGGTTTCAGCGACAGAGTTTCAACAGATGTTTGTCACGGACCTTTATTGGTTCACCCGTCAGTCATTCCTCGGCAGTGTCAAAGGTGAAGTGCTGACCTTGCTGGCTCGCGCCGGCACTGAAGCTATCGGCGAGTTAATGGATTATGCATTGCCATTGGATGACCGGAGCAGGAAAGAACTATTACTTGAACTGGCGAATATTCTGGCCGGAGCCTGTTTGAATGGTTTTTCCAGTCAACTGGCACTGCATGCAAAACTCAGCATGCCAACTATGTTTTCCCCTGATGTCCGTCAGGCTGAAAGTTTCCGTTGGTCCAGTACTTTACTGCTGGAAGTCGAGTTCCAACTGGAGGGAACGGCCTTTGATTCCCGCATTGTGATTTGTCTGGAAGGTGAATCCGTCGAAATATTGATTGCGAAACTAAATGCGTTGCTGGAGGATTGAGTCATGGACCTGCCGCGCCTGCATCTTCAGCTCAATAACCGGCTACCGCTGGGTATCTGTGTGTTAAATGCAGAGTACCAGGTGTTATATTGGAATGAGTTCTTCAGCGACCGTACCGGTCAGAATCTTGCTGCGGTGCAAGGGAAAAATCTGCTTGAGATGTTTCCCGAGCAAGCGCGGTATCTGAAGAAAAAAATCGACAGCGTCTTAGTCCTCAATAACGCCAGCTTTTCTTACTGGGAACATCAACCTCATATTTTTCCTTTTTCGTCCAGTCGTCCTATCACCGGCGAAGAAACGCTGATGTATCAGAATATTGAATTTCTGCCCATCGACAGTGAAGACAGCACTGTGCGGTCAGTTTGCCTTGTTGTACAGGATGTCACTGAACTCGCTAGTTATTTTCAGGCTGAACAACAACTCTCGGCGCGATTAGAGCAAGAGGGCGCCGCACTGAAAATATTAAACGACAAGCTATCGATGGCCCAAAATCAGTTACTACAATCAGAAAAAATGGCCGCAATCGGCCAACTGGCCGCAGGGGTAGCCCATGAAATTAATAACCCTATTGGCTTTATCAGCTCCAATTTACAAACACTACAAGACTATGCAGCGCGGCTGCTGAAATTAACCGCCTTCTATGAAAAGGTCGTCATTAAAACGGGTAATGAAACTTTCCTCGCGCTGCAGCGTGACACTCAGCAACGTCTGCAATTTGATTTCGTGCGGCAGGATTTACCGGAGTTATTAAGCGAATCCATTGACGGCATTGAACGGGTCTCAGAAATAGTCAAAAACCTGAAAGCATTTTCTCATGTTGATAATGCACAGTGGCAGCATGCCAATCTGCTGGAAGGTCTGGAAAATACCCTGAAAATTGCTGCCAATCAGCTCAAGTATAAAGTCGAAATCCACCGCGATTTTGCGACAGATTTGCCGGAAGTTTATTGTCAGCCCAATCAGATCAATCAGGTGTTTTTAAATCTGCTGGTGAATGCCGCCCAGGCAATGGAACACAAAGGCCATTTATATCTGCGGGCCTGGCAGCAGGAACAATCTGTCTGTGTGGAAGTTCGCGACACCGGTCATGGCATTGCGCCCGACCATATGAAGCGTCTGTTTGAACCCTTTTTTACCACCAAACCGGTCGGCAGCGGTACAGGGTTGGGATTGTCATTGTCTTATAGCATTGTGAAAAAGCATCAGGGTGAGATCCAGGTCAGTTCGGTATTAGGGGAAGGCGCCAGTTTTGTCGTTATCCTGCCGATTAGCGGTCCGGTGCAGGAAACTGATGCCAGTCTGAACAAGCAGGTATTCTCATGACAGTCGTTAAACCATCTGGCGATGAACATGCTTTTATCCTTTGTCAGTTAATGGCTGAGTTACCACTTTGTTTTTCGAAAGAGGATTGTCGTCGCGACGCGTTGTCAGCACAGCTTCGTCAGATCGCTTCGATGATTGGTGCTGAATTATTGGCGCTCTACCAGATTGTTGTAGATCCTGATAGTGCAGCAGCAGGCATACAGCCGACTGATACGCATGCGGAACTGGCACTGCGTTGTGTCGCTTCAGTTGGATCTGCATTCCCTGAACTGTTGCGATGCACAGGTCAACAAGTGGCTGACGGCAGAGTGAAATTACCGACGAAAACGGAGGTCCTGCTTCTGCCATTACAGCTGTCTGCTTCGACCGGATATTTATTGCTCTCAAGTTGTGCTGACGGCGACGTTCCGACCTCTTTATTACAACCCTGGTGCCGGTTACTGCAGCATTATCTGACTGAACTTGCCACTGCTCAGCAGGAAGACACAAACCTACAGTTGCTACAACATTCGACTAGTGCGGCGGCGGCTGTACCCTGGCAGCTTGACACCCAAACCGACGTACTGACGCTTGATGCCGCGGGCTACAATTTATTCGGCCTGACCCAAACTCACGAGCTGACTCAACAATGGTTGTTTCAGCATATGCATCCTGACGATGTAAATCTCTGCCGGAGCGCGTTTTCGAAATATCTGCGGGGACAGAGTGCGCTCTATGATTGTATCAGCCGCGTCTGGCATAGTGGCGGCTATTGGATTTGGATCCACAGTCGGGCACAGATCCGCTGCTTTGCAGGCGGGAAGCAACAGCTTACCGGATTGTATTTTGATTTGAGTGAACGGATGCAGACTCAAATACAATTGGAAACCCTGGCTGCCTGTGTCCCCGGAGTCGTTTTTCAGTATTTGCGTCAGGTGAATGGCCATCGCAGTTTTCCCTATCTCAGCCCTCAGGCGGAGCAATTGTTCGCGTTATCGCTTGATACCCTGAAAAAGGATGCCACCCCATTTTTGCAGAAAGTTCACCCGGATGATCTGGATCTACTTCGTCAACAATTAGATAAATCATCGGAATCACTCGAGATTTTACAAGCAAGATTTCGCATCCGGGCGTTAGACGGCGAATATGTCTGGTATCAGGGAAAAGCCCAACCTGAGCAGCTGGCGCATGGTGATGTGTTGTGGCACGGCCATTTATCGGATATCTCTGCTGAGATGGTTGCCGAAGAGGAAATGCGTATTGCGCGTGAACAGGCGGAGCAGGCGTCGCGTTTTAAAAGTAGTTTCCTTGCGAACATGAGCCATGAGATCAGAACCCCGATGAACGGTGTTTTGGGGATGATCGATGTACTAAACGCGGGTTTGACCGATCCACAACAGCAAGCCAATATCCGGATCATGCGCGAATCAGCGACCGCATTACTCACAGTGATCGATGACATTCTCGATTTTTCAAAGTTGGACGCCGGTAAGCTGAATGTGGTCTGTGAGCCCTGTAAACTGTCCGAACTTTTACAACAAATCATCGGAGTACTGGACGAGTTAGCGCTTAAACAACAAGTGTTTCTTAGCTTCTTCATTGACCCTTCAGTCCCTAGTGTTGTGATGGCTGACGGTGGCCGCGTACGGCAGGTTTTACTGAACCTGTTGAGTAATGCAATTAAATTCAGCGCAGGGTCGGGCCGGCTGGGACAGGTTCATTTATCGCTGACTGTGTTAGATCGGGATGAACATGATGCATTGCTTTGCTTTTCTGTGCGCGATAATGGCATTGGAATGTCCGAACACAGCCTGCAACGTTTGTTTAAACCCTTTATCCAGGCCGATGATTCAACGAGTCGACGCTTCGGCGGCACAGGTCTTGGATTATCCATCAGTCAGCAATTGATCCATCTGATGGGGGGATTCATCGAGGTCAGTAGTGAGTTAGATTTAGGCAGCGAGTTTAGAGTGATGTTACCGGTTCAAGTCCTGTATACCAGTGACGGTCCGGCACCGACTATCCCGGTCACTGATGTTGTGATCATCAGTCGGCCGCCTTCGACGCTTGCTAATGACTGGAGTCTATATTTGCAGTCTGCCGGCTGTGCTGTGCAGGTGACCTCATCACCAGACACTGTGGAACCAGCGGCTTCGGAGCGACGCGTCTGGTTGATAGACCTGGTACCTGCGGAAATGGCGGCGACTTTGTTGGATTTTGCTGCGAAGCTCCGCCAACAACAACCGCAGGATGGTATCGTATTGCTCGGCCGCGGCAGGCGTCGCTCGCCAAGGCTGCTGGCCGAAAAACAAGTCTACCTTGATGCGAATACTCTGAGTCGCCCGGTCTTGTTTCAGGCCATTGAGTTGGCTGTGTCCGGCGGGCAAACCAAAGAAGCGTCGGCGACGACCGCAGTCCTGCCACCGCCATGTTTTGAGCAAAAAGTACTTGTGGTGGAAGACAACAGCACCAATCAAATTGTAATTAGACAGATGCTGCTTCAGCTTGGTTATCAGTCTGACGTCGCGTCAGACGGGGTGCAGGGACTGCAGCTTGCGCAACAGGTCCATTACGACCTGATCCTGACTGACTTGCATATGCCAGTGCTGGACGGCTACGAGTTCTGCCGAGCCTGGCGTGATATCGAAAGTCTGCAGAACTTACCCGCAATCCCAGTGTTGGCATTGACGGCGAATGTCATGAAAGAAGAGCAAAAGCGTTGTTTGGATGCCGGGATGAATGGATGCCTTACTAAACCACTGCCTATTGCCACGTTGCAACAGGCCTTGGCAAAGTGGTTGCCGCAGGTGAGTACTGCAGCATTGCTCAGTCAAAATGAGCATACGCCTTCGCCACAGGCTATGGCTGGCAGCGATGTCAGTGCCCGGTTTGATCGGCATTTATTAGCGAAAACTGTTGGCGCTGACGCAGTTGAAGAGGTATTGACTGATTATGCCGCCAGCTTTCACCAGCACATGCAAGAACTCTTGATTGCAATGAATGCGGAACAATTTGCACAAGCGGGGGCTATTGCTCACAAGTTAAAGTCCTCGAGTAGTTTTGTTGGCCTTATCGAATTTGCGAAGAGTCTCTCGCAATTGGAGCAAGCGGCGAAAGGGCAGACCAGTACATTGGACTGTAAAGAGCTATGGCTACAGTGCCAGGCGGCTGCGCAGTCAGTGCAGCTACTACTGCGCCAGCTTTAACAATGGGGGGCTCACAGATATATTTGCCGCAGAGCCAGCAGGTATCCTTTGAGCACCGCAATCTCAAACGGCTTTTTCAGCAAAGTGACTTCAGCCAACATACTTTGGTGCTGGCTCAACTGCGCGTCATCCAGACCACTGACCACAATAATATGCTGAATGTCCTGAGGCTGATGCGCTTTAATCCGCTTGAGCATTTCAAAACCATCGATATAGGGAATTTCCAGGTCAAGAATTAACAGATGTGGGAAGCCTGCGCCGAGCCTCAGCATGGCCTCGAGCCCGTTGTCGTAGAGTTCCAATGTCAACGGCAGTTCCAAAGCATCCAGTTCGCGTTGATACAAACTCCGCATAAAATCATCATCTTCGACAATCATCACCTGAAGTTTCGCATGGGCGTCAGGCGCTGTGGCAGGCGCAAGCACACTGGCATGCTGGCGTTGATGCTGCACAGATTGCATGGAGATCCGCCTGTGACCGCCACCGGTCTTCCAAGCGCGGAGCTTGCCGGACTCAACCATTTGCTGAACTGTCCCTACTGAGACGCCGAGTAAGCGAGCTGCTTCTGTGGTACTGCAAAATGTGTCAGTGCTATCGGCGGTGATGTCATTTTCCATGTTAGCTCTCCGAATATTTCTATATTGCTAAAACATATCAACTATTTGGTGTTTTTGCGAGATTTGCGGATGAATTCGGCCGATGATCGCGAAAAATAATTAAAATATCATATTTGACAATTTTGGCGTGTGTGCACTAAGCTTATTTTAGAGGACAAATGAGACAGGTGCTTATTATGCAGATGACTAATAGTGGTTTAAATCGAGTTGTCAGTGAGTCTGAGGGCTTGTATAGCAGTGTTGGCCAGTACCTGACCTTTAATTCTGGTGGTGAATGTTATGCACTAGGGATTTTGGCAATTAAAGAAATTATCGAATTTGGTAATATTACCAAAATTCCAATGTTGCCACTGTTTGTGCGGGGAGTGATCAATTTACGGGGCGCTGTGGTGCCGGTGATTGACTTAGCCGCTCGCTTATACGGCGAACAACTCACTGCCGGGCGACGCACCTGCGTAGTGATAGTTGAGTTAGAAACAGAAGAGGGCAAGATCGAGCTTGGTGTCGTCGTGGATGCCGTCAATGAAGTACTGGAACTGTCGGCAAAAGATTTGGCTGCCGCGCCGAATTTCGGTAGCCGGATCCGCACTGATTTCATTCGGCAAATGGCGAGGATACAGGATCGGTTAGTCATGATCCTCGCCCTGGAGCGCGTGCTGTCCGTTGACGAAATGGCCGGTTTGGTCGCGCTTAGTCAGGAAAAACCTTCAACAGCGCAGGTCGCATAATGTTTAGCCTGAGTCGGTATCAGCTATGGGCCGCTGCCCCCCGGCAAACCGGACCCGCGGCGCGCCTTTGTAATGGTTGGGCACAGCATGGAGTAATGGGCCTGCTGGTGATCAGTTTGCTCAGTGCATACGCACACTGGTCTGGGTTTATAGTGGCGGCAGTACTGGCTTTTGCCTTGTTTTTACAGAAGCAAATGGTCATTCAGCTTGAGTGTTTGCGTAAAGCAGAGCGTCTGGTTGTAAACAACACGCCTCAGACTGAGCCGGTATTAAATAAGCCACGGGATGTAATTGCAGCCCAGGATTTACTGTTTGAAACTTTTGTGGCGCAGCTCGGTTTTGGTCAATCACTCGGTGATCAATCGGTCAATCGGCTGGTTGAGGATTTTAATCAGCTTTATGTGTCGGTGACACACAGTATGCAGTTGGCGCAAAGTGCAGCTAAGCGTTTTGAACCCGGCCAGGACAGTTTCGCTGCGCGCAGTGAGCTGTCACTCGCGCAAGTGCTGTCAATGCTGCAACAGGCGCTGGCCCGAAAAACCTTGTTACTCGAATCCAATCAACAGGTCGCTCAGGCCGCCAGCGCGCTCAAACATCAAACCGAAATCATTCAGCGCATTTCTAAAGAAATAACCTTGTTATCACTGAATGCATCTATTGAAGCAGCCAGAGCCGGTGAGGCCGGACGGGGGTTTTCTGTTGTGGCCGAACGGGTCCGTGAACTGTCTGACATTACCTCTCAGGCTGCCAGCGACATCATCAGCCGGATGCAGACTTTGATGCAGGCTATCGCCGGCAGTTCTGGACAATTGCAAAGCAGCGGTGAGTTGGATGAGCAATTAATGGCCGATGCCAATCAGCACATTGGTGATGTACTCACGGGGCTTAGTCAGATGACCCTTGAGCTTTGCGGCACAATCAGCCAACTGGAACAAACGCAGAATCAGGTGCAGCACAAACTGCAGGACGCCATTACTGATTTCCAGTTTCAGGACCGCGTCAGCCAGCGGCTGAGTCATATCATCACTGCCTTGCAGCAATTACAGCAGATACAAGATGTTGAGCATGAGCAGCAGTTGGCTGAAATCCGGCAAATAGGCGTCAGTTTGTTTCAGTCATACACCATGCAGGATGAACGCGATTTACACCGGGCGGCAATGCCTGCAACACAGCTGCAGCATAGTCAGCAGGATATTACTTTCTTTTGAGGATAGTCGCATGCCAAAAACAATTTTAGTGGTTGATGATTCTGCTTCAATCCGTCAAGTCGCCCGGATGACGCTCGCTGGTGAGGGATATGAAGTATTGGATGCCTGCGATGGTGTAGAGGCTCTCAAGCAGCTCGATGGAAAAAAAGTTCACCTCATCATTAGTGATCTCAACATGCCGAACATGGATGGCCTGACGTTGCTACAGCGGGTCAAGGGCGAGCCAGCTTATCGCTTTACACCTTTTGTCATGTTGACCAGCGAATCCGGTGACAGCTTTATGGCGCAGGGAAAGGCGCATGGTGCCAAAGCCTGGATGGTAAAGCCGTTTAAAGCTGAACAATTGCTGATGACAGTATCCAGATTATTGGCCTAGGAGGTTGTATGCCTGCTGAGACTCTAAAATTTCCGCCCAGTTTAACCGTGTACGAAGTGCAGAGTTATGCCAGTCGCTGGCAGGAGATTTCGCAGCAACAGCCCAATCAGTTGCTTCTTGACCTGTCTGACTTGCAGGAACTGGATGGGGCAGGTTTTCAATTAATACTGAGCCTGCTAAAGGCATTGCCGACACCAACCTTCACTGTAAAAGCGGGGCCGGATAGCGCGGTTATCGCGGCTTGGCTTACCGAGCAGCTGGTTGATCAGGGCTACGCACTGGGAGATACATCATGCTGAATCTCAAAGAACTGGTCGTTGTATTCCTTGCTGAAGCCCGTGAACTGCTGGAACAACTGGAACGTGGTGTGTTGGCACTGGAAAAATCACCGGCCAATGTCAGCGCCGAAGATATCAATGCGATGTTTCGTGCCGCGCACACCATCAAAGGTTCTGCAGGGGTCGTGGGATTGGACCATGTAGTGCAGTTTACGCATCTGGTCGAAACCGCTTTTGAGCTATTGCGCAGCAACAAATTGACGGTGGATAAACCGCTTGCGGAGTTACTCCTGCAATGCAACGACCATATTGCTGCATTACTCGATTGTGCCGAATCATGCTCAGAGCCTGATCAGCCGTTGTTGTCTGCCGGCGATAACTTATTGGCCAGACTGCGGCCTGTCTTGCAGCAGCCAGCGGCGACGCCAGCTGTTTCACAAAGTGTTCCGGCCGCCGTCTCTGATGCTCCTGGCGTGGTTTGGCATGTTTTTCTGAAACTGTCCGCGAGTTGTTTTACCGACGGTCTAGATCCACTGACGCTGGTGCGGTATCTGCGCCAGCAGGCCACTGGCTGTCGTGAATATTGGTATGCAGAGCAGGTCCCATCATTGGCACAGTTGGCGCCGGCACAGACCGAAACCTGCCAATTGATGCTCGATTTAGTCCTGGAGAATATTCAAGAGCAGACTCTGCTTGATGCGCTTGAATTCATTCGTCAGGATAGTTTGTGCTGCATTTTTAACAAACAAAGTCCCGCCGGTGCTCAACAACAATTCCTCGACAACCTGGAAAACCGCTCTTTAGCC